>JAKSUY010000017.1 GCA_024408495.1 Bacilli bacterium | reverse complement strand
TGCGGGGGATGGATTTGGACCATCGACCTCCAGGTTATGGGCCTGGCAAGCTACCAGACTGCTCTACCCCGCGATATGTAAAACTATACCACAAGGTAAAAAGGTAAAGCAAATAAATTAACCTTTAAGTTTCTTACGTACCATGAGGTACATAATCGGTAATGTAAACAATGTACCAAAGCGATATGGCCAAGTAAGGCGAGACAGTTTAGGTAAATACTTTAAGTTATCACGATAACGATGATAAATTTCATTTACTACTTTTGGGTTTTGATAATCACTATGTCTCAACTTATATAACAAATCCATAGATGCAAAACATATTACAGCGTTTGTGTAAGCAAGCGACTCCTTATAAACATTTTGATCAAGTTTTGAAAAAACTTCTTCAGATTTAAATACCGTAAGTTCTCTTTCTTTAAACGAAGAATGCATCAAACTATTTTTAACTTTACGATAATTATATAATTTAGCTTTGCTTAAAACTACCTTATGGCAATTTTGAAAGAGTTTAGATAAGAGTAAGGCATCTTCACCATAATAACATGCCTCATCAAAAATTTTAGGGTATTCGGGAATTTTACGAAGTAAATCACGTTTGAACATTTTCATAGTTACGCATCGTTCACTTATAGTAGACAAGTAATTAGCATATACATTATCGTAGCCAACAAAAGTTTTAACTTTTTTCTTAATAGGCATAGTAAATTTAAACGAATCGTATTTTAATTTATCAGAAAAACGCTTAAAATCAAACATTACTAAATCGGGGTCATATTTTTCATATAATTCAAGACAATATCGAATGGTGTCTGGATGAACTATATCATCAGAATCTATAAAATAGATATACTTTCCTTTTGCTAAAGCAATTGCTCTATTACGAGCTGCGCTTACGCCACTATTTACTTGATGAACCACTATCGCTTTTGAATATGTTTTGGCAAAATCATCTAACATTTTTCCCGTATCATCTTTTGAACCATCATCAACAAAAATTGCTTCGATATTTTGATAAGTTTGATTTTGAATGCTTAAGAAAACATCTTTTAAATAACGCGACGCGTTATAACAAGGAATGATTATTGACACTAAATCTTTTTCCATTACCAGCGATTATAAACTCTTTCTGCGAAACCAGGAACATTTTCAAAATGAACTTCTTCACCATTTATTTTGATGTTTCCAGTAAATAAGCCGAACACTTGATGTTGATAACTTCTTATCAATAAAACATTGGAATCGCTATGACGATCAAGAACCGGTTTAAATATTACGTTAATATCACCACTAAGAGACGTAATGCTCCAAGGTGACAAGTAATCAAATTTCTCATTTTTCTCTGGAATGTTAAATTTAACATCTTTTAATTTATAAGCTCGGTCGCGATAGAAAAACATATTTTCACTAGCTTTGCTAGTATCACCAAAACCATAGCCTAAATTCCAACCAATTCGTTCACCATTATAAATCGAATTCATGCTAGACCAGTACCAGGTATTTTTATAAGTCCAAATTCCACGACCCCAATCAAGCACTCCATAAGAATCGTTAAAATCATAGGTTTGATTACCAACTTTAACAAATCCTTTAGCCTTTAATAAATTAATTTTTTGGTTGTAATAAAAATGTTTTGCTTTTTCAAAAGGAGTAGCAATTACCATACTATCTTTGTTTGTTTCAGTTAAAAATAAATCCGTAGCAAATTTAACTTTTTCTTTACCGAATTTATTCATCGACACCATTAAATGTCTTCCGTTATTTTCGTGTCTAAAAATAAATGAGAAATTTTTCTTTTGAAAAAGCACATCACCCGTGTTACTAGTACTAGGCATATTTAATTTTCCAAACGAGAAAAATCCCATCGGTGAAGAAGTAATTTCTTTCTTATTGATAAAATCAAAAAACGTGACACTCACTAGCCACATATAAGAATTATCCGCAACCGTTAAGGCTACACCATAATCCCTATTACCGATATAGTAATAATCCCATTCTTTGATACGAGATACTAAACCCTTAATTTTCTTCCGATCATATTCTTTCACGAGTGAAAAAGCATAACCAGCTTCCGCAAGATTACCGTTTTCATCTAGAAGCGGCCCAAAAGTTAGTTGATGTTCTATATCCATAATTAATGACGAGTCTTATCGGTATATAATTCACAGAATCTTCCTGAGAAGCTTCTAATAATGCCTTCTTTGCCTAAATGAGTGGTATCTCCATATCTAGACATTCTAAATTGCGCTAAGCCGCGGGTTCTTTCTTCGGTGATGAAAACCGTGACTCCGCTTGGAGGACAAATCATAAATTGCGCAGCATTCGTAAATGGAATATTCATTAAGTGTGCAACAATTGCTGACATAATACCAAAGTGACAAAATAAAATTACTTTATCACGATTACGACGAGTTACTTTATAAAAGTAGCCTTCGCGTTTATATCCGTGTTTCGCTAATAATTTATCTAATGAATCCCAAACATAAAATAAATGTTTTTCAAATTCACCATCGCGCACTTCCATACTCTCTAGAAAGTTTGGCTGCAATAAAGTCGGATGCTTTTGAATATATTCGGGTTTAAAATCCCAGCAAGTTTGTTTTTTACCGTTTTTAAGAACTGCATGATAATGATTTAATTCACGGAGCCAATCAACAGTATGAACTTTACCTTTACCTTTGGTAACAGCTTGACAAGTCATTTGAGCTCTTTCAAGCGGTGAACAATAAATCTCATCAAAATCACTTGCGTTATAGCGCTTACCTAAAGCAGCAGCTTCTTTTTTGCCGCGTTCGGTTATGGTGTGATGTTCATAATCTGGCTCGGCATGTCGAATAATATATAGTTTCATAATCGTATTATACCATAGAAGTCATATTAATGATAAAGCTAATCACAAATAATGAAGCCTATTATTTTTTTGTTAAAAAGGATTAAAAATTATAATGATTATAAATATAATATATTATATTATAGTTGGTAAATATATGAGGTTGATGCTTAGAAAAATATTTAGCAAAAAGAATGTCATAGTATTCATATCTTCCTTTATTCTTTTTTTTGTTCTCACTATAACATTTAATAAAACTCTACCTGCATACATGGTTTCTGATGTTAGACCATCTGCTGCGCTTAACCCGGTTTTAGGTTTAGCATATGGGTGGCCTGCGGCTATAAGTTGCGCATTAGCAAACTTTTTTTCTGATTTAGTTTCTGGATACGGAATTATTGTCGCGTTAATGGGATTATTGCCACAATTAATTTATGGATTATTACCATACTATATTTGGAAATTACTAGTTAAAAGCATATCGATGCGAACTAGATTAGATTCTCCATATAAAGTTATTGCCTATGTTCTCTTAATGGGAGTTAATGCTATTCCAATCGGAATATCGGTTGGTTTAATCCAATTATATGCATCTGGGTCTGGTTTATGGGAAACCGCACTTTTTGCTGGATTAAACGATTTCGTTATGTGTCTCGCTTTTGGTCTACCTCTTATGGTTCTTTTAGATCACACATATTCTCGCTTTCTTCATAAAGGCAAAAGAAAATTATCGGATAATGAAAAAATTATTCTCATTTCTTCTTTAGTTCAATTAACGATTTTTGGTATTGATATACTTGCGGTTTATTTAATAAATAAAAATGAAGATACTCCTAAGATATGGCAAACTATTTTTCTAGTTGCCATCATTACAACAAATTCAATATTGTTCCTTTCAATTATTTTGATGATTTTAAGACAAAGCATTATAAAGAAAACGGCAGGACTAAAAATAATTAGCAAAAGTCATGGAACCATTTATGTTGATAGCAAAAAATATATAGAATTTGTTTCTTATCCTGGAGATTATCCAGAAAATATTCGCAAAGCAGATTTTTTAGGATATAAAGGTAGGAACGGATTAACTAGAATCAGTTACGAAAGAGGATGGTACGTACTTTTATCTTGTCAAAAAGGATGCAATATGAATTGTGCCTTCTGCGATTGTCCGGGATTAGGATTCCATGGTAACGTCACAAGCGAAGAATTAACTTATCAGTTAAACGTTATATTAGATACACATTATGTATCTCACACCAAATATTTTGAAATTAATTTTACAAGAATGGGAGAGCCTACTTTAAATCAAGAATTGCTTAATTTCATTGAACACGATTTAAGAAAAATCATTACCAATAAAATCGATGTTGAAGAAATTGTTCCTAATGTATCTACGATGCTACCTAGAAACAAGAGCCAAGTCGAACGCTTTATTCTAGAATATTGTCGAATTAAAAATGAAGTATATAAAGGCAAAGCATTACTTCAATTTAGCATTCACTCGACCGATAATAAAATAAGAAATTTATTAATGGCAGAAAGGTCTTTGCCACTTGAAGATATATCAGATATTGCAAAGAAAATGCCTATTCCTAGAGGAATGAAATATGCATTATCTTTTGCGGTTGGAAGCACTCTGGTAATAGATGTAGAGAAAATTAATAAATTATTCGATAAGAAAAAATTTATGATAAAACTGACTCCAATTTACACCACATATAATGCAGTCGATCACGGGTTCAGCACTATGAAAACCTCTTTACTTAAGAAATTAGAAAAAGATTTTATCAAATACGGATGGGATGTAATGGTATTTGAAGACACGCAAGAAGAGGATGATGATGATTTAACATGCGGTAAACTTGTTCTACCTAGTTTATTACACGATAATAGGAAAGAGGAAGCAAGAAGAATACGGTATGGAATAATTGCGGCTTTAAAATATGAAGAGGATTTATTTAGAGCGGAACTTTCTAATGTTAAAAAAATAACTTTACTTAATAAGCCAGCTTATACAGGTATATTAGGAAATAACGAAGTTGTAATTATGCAATGTGGGATGGGTAAAGTTTCTGCTGGTATATGCGCACAAGCAATGATAGATGGATACCATCCAGATTTTATAATTAATACCGGATGTGCTGGCGCACTTAATCCAAAATTAAAAGTAGGCGATGTAGTGATTTCTGATTCAGTCATCGAATGGGATTTGGATTTAAGAAAAATTGGTCTACCACTTGGATATATAGATGCCCTTGGTTCAGTTGAAATGAAAGCGAATAAGTTGTTAGCGGATAAAATCATATCTAATAAAATTGATGGAATTAATGTTAAAAGGGGAATTATTGTTTCAGGTGACCAATTTGTTTCTACAACAAAACAAAGGAAAGTAATTCTAAAGAATTTCCCTAAAGCATTATGTGCGGAAATGGAAGGCGCCGCCATCGGACAGGTTTGTCTTCAAAACGGAATACCATTTTGTATTATTAGAAGTATTTCTGATACTGCCGATGGTAACAGCGGAACAGATTTTAAAACGTTTTCAGAGAAAGCTAGTAAAATTTCCACTTCGTGGTTAATTAAAATGTTGAAGTAGCGAACTGTATTTTCGTATACAATAAAGCATAAGAAAATATTACTTTTTATTAGCAATAAATTTTTCGTATTTTTTATAAGATGGCTTAGTTAAAAAACGATTAAATTTTCTAATCCATTTAGGTAGCCAAGATGCTTCATACCAATGAATTGATCTGGTATTATGAGTGATTTTTAGTCTGCGCGAAACATATCCTAAAGGACAAAAATATTCCTTTGGATAAATATACATACCATCGCAAAGCGCTAATTTATTTATTCTTACTACACTTTCAAAACGAAGATAACGTGCAAATATTTGATTATTGTTAGTGGTATCAAGTTTTCCGTTTTCTTTTTTAAAATGAAGATTTTGATATACGTCCAGTATTTTTTTAAAGAACGGGAATCCTTTGTATGCACCGATAGCGAGGCAAAAACCAATACGCGAATGCGCAAAAGATGATTTGTTATGCTTTTTTTGGCTTTTAATAAATCCTTTAATCGTGCCTGACTCCAATCCTGAAAAAGCACCTTTATCTAACAAATCGTCAAAAGAGCGAATAACTTCTACATCGGTGTCAAAGTAAATACCGCCATGTTGATATAAAATATCAATTCTTGCATAATCCGAAACAAAAGCATATTTTTTTGCTTCATATGCTTCTTTCATATAAGGAACTTTATTGACATCGTAATTTGATTCATCCCAACGTTTAATTTCATAACCTGGCATGTTTTTCTTCCAACTTTCAATACATTTAACCGCCGTTGATGGAAGCGGATTATGCCCAAACCAACAATAATGGATTATTTTTGGAATTTTATTTTCGTTTGACATAAATTTTAATTATTTTCTTTAAACTTATAAAGGAAATTGCAAAATTGAACTACCGCCATCATTTTATCATTTTTACTTTTACGCTTTTCTAAATTTTTATTAATATAAGTTTTGCATCTTTTTTTAACAGTGTTAAAATTGAAATCTTTAAAAATAAAATTAGCAAAATCACGACCAGCTTTTTTTCCTTCTTTAATCATATCTACCATATCTTGTCGGGAAAAAGAAAGCGGGGTTTTATCGCCGATGTCGAGAGTGACATCGACATCCACTACCGCTAAATCAATGTTATACAATTCAAAAGGTGGATAGTAGCGGTTGTAACAATGCAAAATTATTACAAGGTCTAAATCAAAATATTTTAATGGATAAACGGGAACATTATCGGTATAGCCACCATCTAAATAAGCAGAATAATTAAAACGTTGGGGACCATTTATCAGAGGGAACGCTGAGGAACAATTTAAAATCTTTTTTATATCATTTCTTATCATTTTATTTATACAAAAATAATATGGAGTAAACGATGAAAATTTAGTAACCGTTACATAAACCGGAATAAAAAGTTTATCTTTTTCAATTTTATTAAAAATATTTCCGTATAAATCATTTTTAAGTTTTTGACGAAAATGAAGAATTGAACCACAATCGTGGTTTTGATAAATATCCATCGATTGTTTTGTGGTTTTGGCCGAAATGGCATAAGCATTAAGTGAACCAATTGATGATCCGGTTAAAACCGCAATTTTATCGTAACCAACCTTATCAACGATTTCTTTAGCAAACGCTAACTGAGCCGCGCCACGAGAAAATCCACCAGAAAAAACAATGCCAATTCGTTTAATCTTTCTTGTCTTTTCCATAGACTGTCCCAGCGTGACTAATAATAGAACCAATTAATATTGCGTTAAAATTAATAAATATTAATGCGTTAATAACGAAAGATAACGAAACAACACTATATTCAAAAATTGTTAGCCAATCATTCGTTGTATTCTCATAGAGAATAACGTAACTAGCTACGCCTTCATTATCTCTTGCAATCATTAACAATATAAAAAGGATTAAGGATATTAAAAAATGAAAATTAAAAATAGACCCGGTAATTAAAGGCCGGAATTTTTCTTTTTTTAGGATAAGCACCGCAGCAATTAATATTGAAGCTACTAGCAAAAAAGAAGGAACTATTAAAAACGCAAAAAGCGATCCCGGATTAATATGCGATAAGGCCGTAGAGGAATTCCACGCATTCGCAAAACCAGAATTGTGTAGATAATAAACCGGTAATAAAACGGTAAATAAAATTAAAGATGTTATAAAACAAAAATCTAAATTTTCCATTACCATGATTACGCTTCTTTTTCTATCTAGCAAATGAAATAATATGATAGAAAATATCATCACTACATAAGCAATCAAAATAAAGAAATATTTAAATTGAGTAATAATGTCTACTATTAGTAATACTAAGAATAAATTTATAGAAACAACCGTTAATAAAGTTGAGAGTTTAATGCTGGAGCGTTTATTTAAAGATACTCGTTTATTTAAAAACTTTTTATTACCCATAATATGCCCGCAATACGGACATTCATCAAAATCGATATTGCGGATAAATCCACAATGAGGGCAACGCATTTTTTTCTCCTTTCAATCTAATAAGATTGTAATAAATAATTGGCGGAGGTTTAGAGATTCGAACTCCAGCGGGCTTTGACACCCCTATCGGTTTTCAAGACCGACCCCTTCAACCACTTGGGTAAACCTCCATTGGTGGACCCTGCAGATCCTGACACTGCAACCGTTCGGTTATGGGCCGAATGCTCTTCCTTTGAGCTAAGGGTCCATCTGTGGTGGCTGAGGAGGGACTCGGACCCCCGACACGCCGGGTATGAGCCGACTGCTCTAACCAACTGAGCTACTCAGCCACATTTGGTGGAGCCAAAGGGGATTGAACCCTCGACCTCATGCTTGCAAAGCACGCGTTCTCCCAGCTGAACTATGGCCCCATGAATGGTTGGGATGATGGGATTTGAACCCACGACCTTCTGCTCCCAAAGCAGACGCGATACCAAGCTACGCTACATCCCAATTAAATTGGCGCGCCAGACAGGAGTCGAACCCGTAACCTTTTGGTTCGTAGCCAAACACTCTATCCAGTTGAGCTACTGGCGCACAAAAAATTGATACTGGAGCATCCTGTCGGAGTTGAACCAACGCTCATTGAGTTGCAGTCAATTGCCTTACCACTTGGCTAAGGATGCATTTAGACCAGTGCGAAATATTATAGCATTAGTCAATTTAAATAGTAAATTTATTTAGTAATTATTGCTTAATCGTTGTATGACTACGCTTAATTTTTGACCACTTACTTTTTAAAAGTATGCCCTTAATTACTGCAACTGCCTCAATAATCATAAAGGCCGGAAAGAAAATAACTGATATCAATACAACTTTTTTATTTGAAATAAAAAGGCGTTTTCTTTCAGCGATATAAGAAATTGCCGGTTGAAACCAAAATGGTACAAATAATGCAGCACAAAGAACAATTACAATAAAAATAACGAACCAACGAAGATCGAAGACTCCTAGACCCCAAATATTCATCGGACCAACTATACCAGTATAAACAAGTGAATAAATATAATAGAACGGGAACCAAATACATGCCACAAACGAGCCTGGGATAATTGCAATATTTGAATATTGGTCTAAATAAGATAATTTAGTGCCAAACGGAATGTCCTTTTTGAATAAGTTTTTAAAGAAATGTCCAAGGCATTGGATTCCTCTAGTCCAAAATAATTTATTAAGGCCCCCACCCATTCTTGAATTACGTTTAAAAATATCATCCATCGTGGTCGGCTGGTCTTCGTAAAGAACCGCTTCATCAATATATTCAACAATCATTTTATCTTTAATTAAACGATTAAGAGTGAATTCAAGGTCTTCGCTATTACTTAATGCATCCCAATTAAACGCAAGGTCGCTTCTAATCATTGAAGTTGGTCCATTCATAACACAGCCAAAACGAAGAGCGCTTCTTCCAACGCAAGCAATACGTGAATCACGAATGTACCAAAGACCTGACATACAAGAAATAACATTATCAGTTAAGTTACGGCTATTTTCGAAAGTGCGTCCAACCGCTACGCCATCGTCAGCAGCTTTATTACATGCGTTAAGATAATTCTTATCAATCTGATTGTCCGCATCAATTAATACGAAGTATTCAGTTTTATAACCCTCTTTTTTTAAAGTGTCTAAACCATGTTTCATATTAGTGCCTAAACTCGGCTTACAAATATCAGCATCATTAACCTCAACAACACGCGCTCCTAGTTCACGAGCAATCTTGGCAGTGTTATCTTTACAATTGTGCGCAAAAACGATTACATTAAATTTATCTTTGGGATAATCTACCTTTAAAGAAGATTTTACTGAATCAGCAATTACATCTTCTTCATCGTGTGCGCGAATAACGATTGTAAAATGATGAATATTTTTAGCTTCGGGGTATTTTCTTGGTTTAAGGAAACATAGAAACATAAACAAAAATTGAAACAAAAATAATCCGCCAAAAAGAACAATGATCGCAATATTGACCCACCAAATAACGTTATTAAATAATTCCATAATTATTTCTTTTTACGAATTTTAATTTTGCCATGTAGTTTCCCGCGAAGATTACGATCGAGGAACAAAATATTAAGGATGATGAAGAAAACGGCGAACACAATAATAGCTAAGGCCATGAATCCAGGAGTCACTTCGGTACCAAAGAAATTAATATTCATGGATAAATTACTATTCAAGGCGTTGGTTATTTGATTAATTTGATCAGTGTCATAAAGTTCAACGGTTTGCAAGTAATTTCTAAAATTATCATAGTAACCTTGTAGACAGAATGTTCTTAATAAACCAGCCGAATATGTTCCCGGGAAGAATAAAGGTATATTTTTGGCTATATCCGGAAGCATTGAAACTGGCATGAAGGCTCCAATTAAAAAGCCTGAACCGCTAGAAATAATAACTGAAATACTGTTGTAGGTATTATAGTTAGTCAAAAAGCTAGTAACAAAACAAGTGATTAGGGAAGCGGATATAACTGACAATAACAAAATCGGGAGTAATAGAAAGGTATCTCCGACAGGAATATGAAATCCGCCTACTGCACCCAAATAAATATATGAAACCAAAAGAACGCAAAAAGTTATTAAAAAAGTCGCGAGGATATTAAATATTACATAGGATGCATTAATTGAACGACGAGAAATAGGTGAAGAAACAAAATCTTTACTCACACCATTGAGACGATCAATAATCATAATCGTGCAAGTATTAAGGGAAACCGAAATACACGAGACTGCAACTATACCAGAAAGCATCCATCCATCCGCTAACAAGTGCGCGTGCTGCTTAATTCCTTCACTTGCAGGAGTAGGCAACCCTAAATCACGCAAAATATCGTTAATGTTAGTATCAATAGCATTTACTTGTAGTTGACGTAAGAAAACAACATAAAGAATCAGAGTAATCATTGGCACTAATAAAGCGAAAACCACACTGATTTTATTCTTAAAGAATACTTTAAAATGTCTTCTTACTAAGGTAAGGTAAACGCGTGGGTTATGATTTTCGTGAACTTCACGAGAAAATAAACTCATTACTTTTTACCTCCTACCACATTTAAGAAAACACTGTTCATGTCGCCTTTTTCAACTTCAAAATCTGGAATATATTTATTATATTTTTCAAGTAGTTTCTTCGCATCAGAACTATCTTTAATTCTAATTCGATAGGCTCTAGCATCATGGTCATAAACGAATTTATAGCCTTTAATATTTTTTTCGAAGACATCGTTTTGCTTTTGATAAGCAATTAATGTGTCGGTTGAATAACGATTTTTTAATTCATTTGGCGTTCCTTCTGCAATAATTTTACCTTTGTTCATAATAACCACATAGCTAGCTTTATCTGCTTCTTCTAGATAATGAGTAGTTAAAAATACTGTCATGTTAGTTCTTTCTCTCACTTCATCAATTAATTTCCAAACGTCAAGACGGGTTTTAGGATCTAACCCAGTAGTCGGTTCATCAAGCATTAGTAGTTTAGGTTCATGGATTAAAGCGCGCGCAATATCTACACGACGTTTTTGTCCACCAGACAACTTTCCAACTTCTTGATCAAGAATTGGATATAAATTTAGAATCTTACTAACACGTTCAATTGAATCTTTTAAGGCGTCTTTCTTTAAACGATAAAAGCGCGCTCTAATAGTTAAATTCTCTCTAACAGTTAATAAGCTATCCAATACAGAATTTTGGAATACAATTCCAATCCTTTCTTTTACTTTCGCGTTATCTTTAACTAAATCGTATCCGCCAACTTTAACAATGCCGCTATCTTTTTCTAAAGTCGAAGAAATGATGTTTATAGTAGTAGATTTACCAGCGCCATTCACGCCTAAAAAAGCAAAAAGCGCGCCTTTTTTAACGGTAAACGAGATATCATCAACCGCTTTTAAAATACCATAGCTTTTTTTAAGGTGAGATACTTCAACAAAATAGTCTTCTTTCGACTTCGTATTTTTCATACCTTATATATATTATATATTAAGCAGACCTAATTTTTCTTTCTTTTCTACGATTTTTGTTTCTAATTCGCAAAGTAATAATCACCGTAGCCGCAGTTGCGATAATAGCGATTTCAACGATAAATAACGTAATTGCCCAAGTTGGCAACGCTTCATGCTTAACTTCTTCCCACATCTTTAAGATGAGATCGTTATTATTCCCATAATCCTTCATAATCATTAATGAAGATGATTTATCTTTAGCGGGAAATTGAGCCGCTGCTTGACGTTCACGATACTTTTCATCAATGTATAATTTTTGACCATCGTTAAAGAAATAGCTTGTGTCGTATTCAATGCTATTTTCTAATGAATCTGATTTGTATTTATTAGAATAATAATCATAAATAGTGTTATCGCCTTTTGCCCCTACGATTGCCGAGGTGTATCCAATCGCATCCATATTATCTATAGCGTTAGTGGGTTCAGATATAAAATCTAAAAATTTATAGACTAATTCTTCATTAGCTCCTTTTTGCATTGTCCAACAATCGAACCAAAGGTTGCTGCCTTCCTCAGGAATAGAATAATAGAGCATTAAATTCTTTTCTTCTTCAGCATTATTAATCGCTTTAACCGCATCGCCGCTCCAAGCTGTATCGATTCCTATTTTTCCAGTTACAATATCTTCTTTGCCGCTATCAACTTCAAAACCAAAAATATTATCTCTTAATTTTAAAAGGTCATCTTTAACAGCGTTAATATGTTCTTGTGCTTTATCGTCATCTTCACCACCGTAATTAAACACAGCTTGTCTTTCTTCAGTCGTTTTACTTTCGTCTTTAAAGAAATCAGAGTTCGTATGAATGAGTCCGATAGCATAAGTGTCACGCATTGAATCTTTCACCGAAACGGTTTTTAGGTAGCGTGAATTCCATAGCGAGGAAAAGGTTTTCATATCAGCATGTACAGTTTCTTCACTAATTTTTCTATCCGCAAACAAATAAAATTTAGGATTGTATAAAATTCCAAAAGTTCCCCAGGTATAACACGCACTATAATCATCTAGATTAAAGCCATTACCCCAGGTAATGGACTTTAAACGTTCACGGATAAAATTTGAAGCATTAGTTTCGTAATTCGGAATATTGCTATGATTAATTTTTTCTAATAAATCTAAGTTCACTAACTTTTGAACCATGTAATCACTAGCACACACTAAATCATATTTAGTTTTGCCAGTTTTTAAAGTATTAAACATATTTTCCATAGTATCAAAAGTCTCATAGATAACTTTTACCCTTTGGCCTTCGTTTAGCATTTTCTTTTCAAAAGCCTCAGTCATACCATCTGCAATATAATCCTCGCTATTAAGTATTTTTAAATAGGAAACGTTAGGATCGTTTTGTGCACAAGAAAAAAGAAGAGGTGAGGTCATTAGCAAAGTTGGAATAAAAAGAAAAATATTTTTAACGAACG
The DNA here is from genome assembly GCA_024408495.1 of Bacilli bacterium. Lineage (GTDB taxonomy): Bacteria > Bacillota_I > Bacilli_A > RFN20 > CAG-826 > UB1719. Next base: position 11,762 of record JAKSUY010000017.1, on the reverse strand, counting down.
CCATTCCCCATTCTCCTTAATTTGCGTTTAATACCAGAACTCTTTGCGAAATGATTACGATAAACAGTAACTAATATTGCGGCGAGTAAAATAATTAGGAACAATATAGTAGTTAATGCTCTAAGTTCCGGAGGAATAGGTCCTTTTTTAATCTTAGCTTGAACTAAGGTGGATAGCGTTTCGATTGATTTATCGGTGCTAAGTAAACCGGGCCCACGAAGGAAAGCGGTAACAATGAAGTCATCTAATGATAGAGTCATAGAAAGAAGGAACCCGCTAACGATTCCAGGAGTGATTTGAGGAACAACCACTTTAAATAAAGCTCTTCTTGGTGTGCAACCTAAATCCATAGCGGCTTCGTATAAATTCGGATCCATTTGTTGTAATTTTGGCTTAACCGATAAATACACAAATGGCAATGATAAACAAACATGACCAATCAATAAAGTATAAAAAGAGAAAATCGAGGTTCGGAAGATATATGTTCCCAAAAATACAAATAAAACTGTTAAAGATAAGGCCATAACAATTTCTGCGTTCACCACTGGAATTTGGGTAATTGCTTCAATCGTTCTTTTGCTTCTTTTTTTGCTATAGAAAGTTCCAATTGCGCCTAAAGTGCCAAGTAGCACCGACACCGCGCTTGAAATAATCGCGATAATAATGGTGTTGCCTAAAGCAATCATAATTTCCTGGTTATAAAATAAACGAGGAAATAAATCAAATGAGAACCCGGTCCAAACGCCTACGTTTTCAGACACCGTAAAAGAAAACACCACAAGCAAAAGAATCGGCAAATACATCAAAAGCAAGATGAGATAAATATAAGCACTAGCAAATATTTTCTTTACCATGTTCCACCTCTCACTTCTGGTTCGCGTGAAAATTTACGAGTTGCAAGCATTGACAAGAAAATAATAATTAACATTATTAGGGCTAAAAAACTTCCTGTGTTCCATTGCGAATTCGAAAACGAAATATAAATCGAATTTCCGAAAAGTGTAATTTTTCCTTCACTAAGAGTATCACTAATAACATAGCTACTCATCGTCGGCATAAAAACCATAGTAGCTGCGCTAGTTACACCCGGTAACGATTGCGGGATAATATTTTTTATAAATACTTGAGCAGGTGTAGCGCCTAAATCGCTTGCCGCTTCGATTTGACTTTTGTCAAGTTTTAACATCGTAGTGTATAAAGGTAGAATCGTAAATGGTATATAGTTATAAACCATACCGATTAAAGTAGCTAAGTAAGGAGTTCTACCTCCATTAATACCTAACCAAGTTAATAAGTCACGAGTGGCGCCGGTTCGTAAAACGAAGTTGATCCACATTGGCATAATAAATAAAGTAATCAATACTCCATTACGATTAATTTTTTTATCCGCTAAAAAATATGCTAGCGGATAAGCAATAATTAAACATAAAATCGTTGTTTGCAAAGCAATAAAAACTGAATTAATTAAAATCGAAACTTTAGTGGTTGTTGAAAAGAAATCCACTAAAGCTTGAACAGAAAAGAATCCATTTTTATCCGTAAAAGCATAAAAGATAATTAAAAGAATTGGCAAAAGAATAAATAAAATTAAAAAGATTACATATGGAATGCAAAGATATTTTCTTTGAAACCTAAGCGTCCTCTTCATATTTCGAGATGTCCCCTTTTAAACGGAGATTAATATTTTCTTTCTTCACAATAATCGAAACAATATCATTTACATTCCATGAATCTTGGGTATCCAAGACATAGTCTTCTTCACTAGCGCTTCTCACTAATACTTGGTAGTAATCTCCTTTCCAAATCGAGTTAATAACCACTCCATGAACTTCGCTAGCGCTAATGTCATCGCTTAATTCAATATTTTTAATATCGATTTCGACTGCAACCGGGGCATCGGTTAAGTTATAACGAACCCCGTTTTTAGTTAAATAACCATCTTTATCAATTTTGCTTCCAGGTAATAGTTGAGTTAAATCACATTCAAATTCATCATCGCTCATAGCGACTTTATTATCTTTAGTGATATAAGCATCATAGAAAGCATTAATGTTATATTGCTTCTTCATAATTTGAATATTTTGTGGATCAATTTTAATTGAAACATGCGAATCAACCTTCATATCACGCGTATCGCGAACTTGGATTTCGCTTTTTCCAACTTGAACGATATATTCATAATGTACGCCTTTAAAAATTTTGCTTTTAATTGTTCCAATTAGATTAGTGGTTCTAGGTCCCATTAAGACAATGTCTTCAGGACGGACAACTACATCAACGTTTTCGTTGATTTCAAAATCATCAACACAATCCCAAGTCCAGTTAAGGAAGCGAACACGTTTCTTATCAACCATGTTTGCGCTATAAATATTTGATTCACCAATAAAGTCAGCAACAAACGCATTTTTAGGTTCGTTATAAATTTGAGTTGGCGTTCCTACTTGTTGAACTACCCCACCTTTCATAACAATTATCGTGTCACTCATTGTTAAAGCTTCTTCTTGGTCATGGGTAACATATATAAATGTTATGCCTAATTTTTTATGCATCTCTTTTAATTCGATTTGCATTTCTTTTCTCATTTTTAAATCAAGCGCACCAAGCGGTTCGTCTAAAAGAAGGATTTCAGGTTCATTTACAATCGCACGGGCAATGGCAACTCTTTGTTGTTGACCGCCACTGAGTGTATCAATCGAACGATCTTCAAGGTCTTCAAGATCAACAATCTTTAATGCTCTTGCTACTTTTTGATCAATCACTTTTGGCGAAAGATGCTTCATCTTAGTAACATCTTTTACTAAAGTCGGTTGCTTACTAAATAAATTTTTAAGGAAATCAGAGAATTTAATTTCTTTTCTTTTTTTCCAATAATCAATAAAACTAATTCTCTTTTTAATTTGAATTGGATTCTTTTTTAGTTTAAGACCAAACGCGACATTATCATAAACATCTAAATGAGGAAATAATGCATAGCGTTGAAAAACAGTGTTAATCGGTCTTTTATAAGGTGGGAGTCTAGTAACATCTTTACCATTAAGTAAAACACGTCCATTAGTTGGCATCTCAAACCCTGAAATCATTCTTAGAGTTGTAGTCTTCCCGCATCCACTAGGACCAAGGAAAGTAACAAACTCGCCTTTTTTAATCGATAGGTTAAAATCATCAACGATTAAACTATCACCAAAAGATTTATTTAAATGCTCTAAAGTGATGATGTAATTATCTTCCATATTATTCCTCGTAGATAATATCTACGAAAATGAATATATATTAAAAAAATAAAATTACAACAATTTTTTTCAATATTTTTTATTTTTAATTTTTCTTGGTTAAACGTTTTATAACCTTATCAGCGTTTTGATAAATCTTTTTTATATCATCTTTAAGATAAAATTTGTGCTTATAGTATAAAATTTTACCATCAATCATTGTCATCATAACATTAGCTTTACTAGCGCTATAAACGAGATTATTAATTATGTCGTGACTTGGCCTCATATTAGGAGCGTGCAAGTCAATCATAATAATATCGGCAAATTTTCCTTTAGCTAAAATATCACTTTTATTCATATTCATAAAATGAGCACCATTAATGGTTGCCATTTTTAAAACTTCAAACGCTTTTAAACTAGCAGGATCGTTTTCGCGATATTTACTAAGTAAAGAAACCAATTGCATTTCCTTAAACATATCTAAAGAGTTGTTGCTACCAGCGCCATCAGTACCGATTGCAACCATAATTCCTCTTTGCGTCAATTCTTTAATTGGGGCAATGCCGCTTGCAAGTTTTAAATTTGAAGTTGGGCAAGTGCAAACAAATACATTACGTTGCTTAATAATTTTAATATCGTTTTTACTTAAATGAACGCCATGGAAAATTCCACCTCCATAATTAAATAATTTAAAGTTATTTAAATATTCCACTGGCGTTACATGGGAAATTCTTTTTCGATTTTTTACTTCATTGAGCGTCTCGGAACAATGCGTGTAAACAGGCGCTTTCATTTTATTGCTTAACTGACTAATTCTTTTTAAATCAGCTACGCTACTCGTGTAATCTGCATGAAATCCTAAAATTTCATTCACCAAACAATCGGTTGATAAAGTCGTAACTTTATTTAAATTATTATTCCGAGGAGTTAATAAAACCGCTGATCGCATTCCGATATCGAGACACGCTTTTTTAATCGCGTCCGCAAAGAAATACATATCTAGCACTCCAGTAATACCACTTTCAAGATATTCAAGGTAGGCTAATTTAGATAAATGATAAACATCATTCGGTTTTAAATTAGACTCTAATGGCAAAACGTAGTCATTTAACCAAGAATCTAATGTTGCCTCTTCTACAATTCCCCGCATAAACACTGTCGCCGAATGCGCGTGTGCGTTTTTAAAACCAGGCATTAAAAGATTGCCCTCGCAATCAATAATTCGGTCAGCCTTTATATTTATTTTTTGAGCGATTTGAGCGATTTTATTTCCGTCAACTAGTATTTCCCCGCTAACAATGTTTTCGTTTTTAAGGGTTAAGATTTTAGCGTTTTTTAATAAGATTTTCATGTGAATCTTATTCATCTTTTAATTGCTTTTCGTCAATCTTACCAACCAAAGTTTTAGGAAGTTCCTTCTTATAAATTATCTTTTTAGGTAAAGCATAGACACTGAATTTATTTTCAATAAACGATTTTAATTCTGAATCGTAATTTTTCTTTTTGGATTTCTTGTTAAGCACTACGTATAAATTAATCATACTTCCGTGTTGACTATCTTTGACTTCTTTAGCGTAGCATTCAAAAATATATGGAAGCTCCGCAATTTTGTTTTCAATTTCTTTAGGGAAAATATTAATTCCGTTCACTTTAATAATTCGCTTTAAGCGTTGAATAAAATATACATACCCATCCTTATCTACTTTTCCATAATCACCCGTTCTAACCCACTTTTGATTTTTCTTGTCAATATAAAACGGATCACTCTTTTTACTTTCAAAGCGATAACCATTCATCAAGGTATCACCTCTTACATAAAGTTCACCATAGGTATTCGGCTTTAGTTCTTTATCATTTTTAAAAGCCTTAACTTCAGTAAACGGAATTGGTCGTCCGACGGTTTTATCACGATGATGAGGATGCGTATTAACCGTACAAACGGTTACAGTTTCTGTTAAACCATAGCCTTCGTATAATCTTGCACGAGCTTTGCCTTCCTTCATACGATTGTTGAATTCTTTTAGAAGCGCTTCGCTAGGAGCATCACCGCCTACAAATGCGTTATGAATTTTAGAAACGGTGCGACCTTTAAATTTCTTATGACGCAAAAGCCTTTCGTAAATAATTGGGACTCCGATTAAAGTTTGCAATTGACCTCTTTGTAAATATTTGATGATAGTCTTAACGCTAAATTTTGGAATTAAAACATTAAACGCACCATTAATTAAACAGGCGTGAATGCCCATGCATAAACCGAAGCCGTGGAACATTGGTAAAACCGACATCATTCCAAGACCCTTAGAGGATTTTTCATCTAAAATTTTTAGACCGGAAACCGCAATCGCGTTTAACGAAAAACTTGATAAGGCAATAGTTTTAGGTTCGCCCGTAGCTCCTCCACTATGAAGATAGAAACTATCTTTCATATAATCTCTATCGAATTCTTTAGATTGTTTTAATGTACAAAGACGGTGAGCATAAGGAGCCTTGACTCGATGTTTAAGTTTAGCCTTATAGGCCATTCGTAAAAATATACTACACTCATCAACTGGAGAAACCGCATAAATCTTAACACCCAACTTTTTAATATTAGGTAGATGATCAGCATTGCTATCTAAAGTAAATAAAATTTTACTTTTAGCTTTTTTCATAATGCCTAATAGTTGTTCTTCTTTCATTAAAGGGTGAATTAAATTAGCAATCGCTCCAATTTGATTGATAGCGTACAGCAAATAAACTGCCATCGGAACATTTGGAAGCATAACCGTAATTACATCATTCTTTTTATAACCTAGTTTAGTTAAACTATAGGCCAAAGCATTAATCTTTTTTGAAACATACGTATAGCTATAACGACGATACTGATAGATAATCGCAGTTCGATGCGGATATTCCTTTGCGCACTTAGAGAACGCTTCATATATCGTTTGATTTTTATTAACTTCAAGCATAATTTATCGTTACAAATTTAATGTATACCCTTTAGATAATAACACAATTCCTAAGATTGCTATTAGTAAAACTTGGTGGAAAAGATAGAAAAATAACGAATAATGACCACTAAATGTAATAACGTTCTTTATGCCTTTATATGGCATTAAGGAGCTATAGTAGACAACTTTCTTTTGAATTGATGCGTCTTTGTCAGGTTTTTCAGGTAGTGGTTTAAAGTATGATTTTCTTTCTTTATAGAAAACTTCTCCAATAAATGACCCTACAAACAAAAATCCTAAGTAAGGAAAAAGCGGCATGTAATCGTTATATGGTCCAGTATCATGTGCTTTACCAATAATAATGGCAATGAAATTTTGCCAATTAAGCGGCAAACCCTCCGGTGGACCTTGCGCTTTTATATTCCAGCAATCAAACATTAAGCCGACTGCAATAATGACTATCCCTAAGCCAAGAGCAACCCATTTAAAATCGCCTTCGTATCTAGGACATAATTTTTTAAACAAAAACCGCAGCAACCAATAAATTAAAATAGAAACGCCAAAGCAAGTAATCGCTCCAAAAAAGACATAACCGCCATCATTCATGATGATCCCTGCAATATAAAAGCCGATGCTAATAAGAATACCAACCCCTAAAATAATCAATCCACGCTTTAAATTATTTCTTGAAAAATAACAAGAAATACCGCTGATTAAAAAGAACAAAGCTAAGCAGAAAAATCGGAAGCCGACACGCAACGGCCAATACCAATAATTAAAACCTATGTTTTGCAATTCATATAATTGTTTCATTAAAGTGGGATCAGAACTGGTGAAAAATTGAGGAGCGATATACATAAAATCAAAAAAGAGGTGATCAACTGCGACGAACCACATTAAAACGCCTCGAATAAAATCAATTTCAACAATGCGATTTCGCTTCACTTTTTTCTCACGACTTGGCATAAATAATCTTATGAATAAGATTAAACAACTAGGAATATAAAAGCAACTATTTTAATAATTTAGAGCGCTTAACAGCAAAGAAATTAGTAAGATAAATTCACCGCTAACCATAGTTAAAAAATTAAGCCAAAGCGAGAATGCTAATGGCGAAATCTTCGGACGAACATAATTCATTGTCCCGTCTTGGTTCTTGCTTTCTTCTAAGCGATCCCAATGACTTAACTTAGGATTAATTGCCATTAATAAGTTAAATGCCATTAATGCAAAGGCGATTCCTCCCATCACTTTATATGCAATATGAGAATAAACCGATGTAAAAAAGAAGACTCCTACCATACCTTCAGCCATCATAGTTAATGTAATTGCTAAAGTTGAATAAACTTTAAATTGTTTTAAATAGTTAGGGCGGATAAAAAATAAAATAAAATCAACTAAAGCGCTTGCGATAAAGAAAAAAGCGATTATAGTTGCATAAGCAATGTTTGATGCGCCTTGGAAGGAAACGGCAAATAAAATTGGAAAACCGATACATAAAGCAAATAAAAAAATTAAGAAGAGACGGAAGTAAGAGACAATAACAACATTTCTTTGATAATTTAATTCAAACGGAAAACGATTTTTAAAAGAAAAACGATTTTTCTCGTTTGCGTAATAAGTGGTACATCCAATAACTACAAACAAAACAATCGCTAGAAATAAGACAATAATAAGAATTAGCGGAATCAAATAATTATATTTAACCATATTACTTCACTAATTTTTGATAGCGTTCTTTAATGTCTTCGTGATTAAAGAGATAAGAACCAGCAACTAAAACATCAACGCCGGCTTCTCGACAAAGCGGACCGGTAGTTTCGTTAATGCCACCATCGACTTCAATTAAGGTTTTTAATTTATTAAGTTCAATGTATTCGTGACACTTACGAATTTTATCGAGCGCTTCTGGGATAAATGATTGTCCACCTAAACCAGGCTCGACCGACATCACAAGTACTAAATCAACTATATGTAAAAAAGGTAAAACCTTTTCTACAGGAGTTTTTGGCTTAATCGAAATACCAACTTTAACTCCTAATTTTTTAATTGCATTAAGGCAATCAAAACGAAGAGAATCGTCCTTAAGAGCTTCATAGTGAATGGTAATAATATCCGCACCAAGTTTTGCGTATTCTTTTGCGTATTCATAAGGTTTAGCCACCATTAGGTGAACATCATTATTGACTTGATGCATAGGTTTTACTTTTTTAAAATCTTCAAAGCTAAATGAAGTATGACCAATGAATTCTTCATCCATCACATCAAAATGGATATACTTAACACCTAATTGAATTACTTGATCAATCGCGCTCTTAAAATTATTTTTATTAACCGCTAGCAACGAAGGGGCAACATATACCTGTTTCATCATTAATCCTCTCTAAATCCAAAAAGTTTCTGAAAGAAGCTGCGATGTTTCTCATATTTTTTCTTATTCGATAAAATATTGAGAAGATCTTCGCGCATTTCTTTTGCACTCTGATAACGCTCACTTGGATTTTTCATAGTTGCTTTTAGAATAACATTTTCAATCGGTTTTGGTAAGTCGGGAGCAAATTCACTTGGATAAGGAATATTATCTCTAACTTGGCTAACTGCCACGTCCAATGGATTATTGTTTGAATATGGAAGGCGCTTAGTGACTAATTCATAGAATGTAATTCCTAGAGAATAAATATCCGCTAACTTAGTTACGGATGCTCCTTCACAAACTTCTGGAGCGAGATAATGCACGCTACCTACTAAAGCAGCATCTTCTTTAGTTTTATTTGTTAAGTCGAGCGCAATGCCAAAATCGCTTAATTTAATCGAACCATCAAAAAGATAATATATATTATCAGGCTTAATATCACGATGGATAATTCCGCGAAGATGAATATAATTCAAAACATCGCACATTTGCAACATAATTTCGCACGCTTCAATGTAAGTGATTTTACTACTTAACTTAAGTTTTTCTCCTAAGGTTTGTCCTTTAATTAATTCAAAAACGATATAAGGCCTACCTTCGTAATTCCCTGATTCATAAATTTTGGCAATATTTGGATGAACGAGCCTTTTCGCAATTTTAGCTTCACGCGCAAAACGAATTACATTTTGTGGATCTTTGACTAGTGATTCTAAAATAAATTTTACCGCGCAACTTTTTTTCGTTTGTAAATCAATTGCTTCATAGACTTCTGCCATACCACCTTGGGCGATTCGAGAAACTAAACGAAAGCGATTGTTGATTTTCTCTCCAATCTTAATCATGTTGTCTCCTCACAAAATAAGCGACAGCGATATTATCGCTCCCGCCGTTTCTATTAGCGGCATTAATTAATTCCTTAACAGTTAATTTAGTATCCATTCCTTTCTTAATGATAGCGGCTATATCTTTTTCTTTTAAATTGTTAAACAAGCCATCGCTACAAAGAAGAAGCGGCTCGTTGTGATACATCAATAAGCGAGAATTAAAACTGATTGAAGGATAAATGCCCAAGGCATTAAGCAATACATTTTTATCTTTTCTTTTTTCTGCTTCACTTTCGCTAATTTGACCAGAACGTTTTAGATAATCAACATAACTTTCGTCTTCGCTTAAACGTTCAATTTTATCATTGTGATAAATATAGGCTCGAGAATCGCCGACATTAAGTACTACAATATTATTCTTGCGAATTAACAGAGCCACTAAAGTTGTGCCCATTCCTTTACATGATTTATCCTTTTCGGCGGTATTATAAACAAGTTTATTCGCTTTACCTACTACATACTGTAGCCAAAGTTTAGCAACAAAAATTGAAATAAAACCTTTTTTATGTTTTTTAAATTCTTCAGTCAAAATATCGATAGTTAGTTTACTAGCATAATCACCTTTACTATGTCCGCCCATGCCATCCGCGATTATCATCAAAACATCATCGTTACTATTAGTAAGAATTAAGGCTTGATCATCATTTTTAATACGAACTTTTCCAACATCTACTTGATAGGCAAAATCGTTTTGATAAGTAAACTTATTTTTCATTTTGTACCTTTGCTCTTAGTTGTCCACATGCAGCGGAAATATCGCTGCCAAATTCTTTTCTGATTTGAGCGTGAACACCTAATTTTGTTAACCAATCAAGAAATTGGTGAACGCGCTCTTTTTCACTCCGCTTAAATTCGTGTTCTTTAACTTCGTTATACGGAATTATGTTTACATATGCCAGGATACCCTTAATTAATTTGGCGAGCTCAACAGCGTTCTCATAACTATCGTTTACATCCTTAAGAAGGATATATTCAAAAGTCACTCGACGGTCCGCTTCTTTTATGTAATCTTTGGTAGCCGCCATCAATTCTTTTAAAGGATAACGTTGATTAATTTTCATTAATCGATTACGAATCTCATCGTTAGGAGCGTGAAGGGAAATCGCCAAATTAATTTGAATGCCTTCTTTCGCATATTGACGAATTTTATCAACAATTCCACAAGTGGAAACGGTAATATGGCGCGCGCCGATTTCAAACGCTTTTGGATCGTTAACGATTCTTATGAAACTCATAACGTTCTCATAATTATCAAACGGCTCGCCAGTACCCATAACCACAATATGAGAAATTTTGTTTGGGGCTAATAGTTTATTAGCAAGCAATAATTCGCCAATCATTTCATGCGTTTCTAAATTCCGTTTCTTTTTAAGAAGGCCAGAAGCACAGAAAGCACAACCCATGTTGCAACCCACTTGGCTAGATACGCATAGAACGTTTCCGTATCGATATGGCATAATTACGGTTTCAACTAAATTATCATCACTTAGTTTTACTAAAAATTTAATAGTTCCATCTGCGCTTTCTTCTTTTTTAAATATAGTTGGCTCACATAAACAAAAGTCTTTCTTTAAAACATCGCGAAAATCTTTTGAAATATCAGTCATCTCATCAAAATTTTTGATGCCCTTTAAATAAATCCAAGTAAATAATTGAGTCGCACGAAAAGGCTTTTGTTGATATTTATCAACCAAAAGTTTCTGTAAATCTTTAAGAGTGTAATTATAAAGATTAAGCATTATTTTTTCTTCTTGTTGAAGTCCTTAAATACATTGCCGGTATAAACTTTGTTTTCATCCGTAATGTCTTCTTCGCTTATTTCTTCCTCTTCGACTTTAACTAAGTTATCATCGCGAATAAAACGTGGATATTCTTTGTTAAAATGTTCAAAGAAATGGTGTGGATCAAAATAGGTAAAGAGAATATGAAGATTGATTGAGAATAATTTAAAACTACTAACTAAATATTTAGTTACATTCGCTTGTAATGGATGATATTTCTCAGGTAGACAAACTTCGATGGTTGCATTCCAACTAGTTTGTTCTACACCCTTATGAAAGATGTACGAATTCGGTGCGTAAAATAAAATTTCATCCTCATTAGTTTCAAATAGCTTTGCTAAATTAGCGGTATGCTCTTTAGAATAATTTCCAACTACATACTGGTCTAATCCATACACTTTGATTAAAATCATAAATTTCTCCTTTAAAAGTCAAACGGATCAACGTTGACTAATATACTTATAGATGGTTTATTTTGTAATGTTATTCGTAATTTTTCAATATATTTTCTTATCTCATCTTCCTTCTTATATTTAATA
>JAKSUY010000016.1 GCA_024408495.1 Bacilli bacterium | reverse complement strand
TTAGTAATATCTATATAATTTGCGACATATTCAATCGTACCAGTGACTGCATCATCTTCGGTAATAACTTTTGGTGTTGGATTCCAACCAACAAAGCCTTTGCCTTCTTTAATAGGTATTTGGCCTTTAAAGACTGGAACATCTCCTACAGCATAAGTTTCTTCCGATAAAGTATCGACATTATCTAACCACTTAACAACACAATCTTTGCTAGGATCAATATCATACTGTGCATAAACAGTAATGTTATCTCTTACTACATATGAATCGGCAATTATATTAGGATCATCTTTGGCCAATGAATAACCCTTGAAGATACGGTTATTGTAGATAATAGTCTTATCACCATAACCTGGCGCTTGATTTTTTAAACCCATAAAATACGATGTCGGCAGTACACTATTTAAAATATAGGTTTTTTCATTATTGTAGGTGCCACCATTTAAATCGAACGTAACCTTTAGTTTAGTAATTTCATTACTATGGTTAGAACTATGACCTGCACCAGTTTTACCTGATTGATGGTCCCCGTTTCCCTCATTTGCGCTAGGCAAAAAAGAATCGGGAGGCGTTATATTGTTCTTATTGACTGCCGAGTTCATTAATGATGAACATACAAAGCAAGCGCAAAGGCCAAACAACGCAATGAAATGCTTTGACTTCATAAAGCCTCCTTTTTAAATATTTTTAATGATTAGTTAAAAGAAAGAAGATAATTAAATCTTAAGGCTCTCTATTGTAGAGAGTTTATAGTATTGAAGTGACCGAAATCAAACGCAACACAAACATTATGTTCTTCAGATATGCTACCCATTGTTTTTGCGCCAGAATTATTAACGAAATATGCTAATCCTTCTTGTGATTTAGTAGGAGTGCGTAACCAAGTATCTTTTAAATAAGTAGCTGTCTTTGATGAATCTTTTTTAAATAATGAGAATTGAGTATCAGTATTAGGCGGTGTTTCTCTTGGAGTATCATCATCTATACCAGAATCACCAAATATTTCATATACGCTTGGAGTATAGAAGTTAACATCATGAATTACGTCATTTTTAGATGGAGGTATTGGATTCCAACATGAAAGCGAATTACTTATAGTTCCTTTCTTTATTTCATTTTGGATACCATAAGAGAGCTTATCAACAACGTGACTTAAGTAGCTATTTGGATAGTAGTTTTGAGAATCATCAAATGCGCATTTATCAACAGCGCTTGTAAACATAAAGGTGAATTTATTTTCATAGTATTGAGCATCGGGGTTTTCATCAACTACGACCGCTTGATATGTAGTAGGAACGCCTTTATCGTTAGTTATAGTTAGATTGCGCTTAAGTCCGACAAACGTATTCGCATCTTTTCCATCAGTAGAAGCATAATCATCTGCATAAGCTTCTGAAGTTTTGATACTAGCGAATGATTTATTGTTGATTTCGTTTAAGAATACATTCCACGAATCGTTAGCAAAGCTTTCGCCTGCTTTCGTCTGATATTTTGCGTAAATTGTAATATTATCGGTTACTTTCGTGCCATGATCAGCATCACCGAACTTGAATTCACTTGCTGCAGCAAAGTCTGGAGAAGTATACCAGGTTGGTTGCGCCATATCTTCTGGAGCAGTAACTACTGGTGCAGTAGGAATTGTTGAATTGTAGTTTACATCATAGTAATTACTACCAGAGGACAACGTACCACCATTAAGGCTAAGGGTTACGCGATATGTATTTACACTAAAAGTAGCATAAAGACCGAATTCCCCAGTTATCGGAGTGTCGAAGTCATAAGGATCTGTTGTATTGGCATCATGCCATTTAACGAATGTGTAACCAGTCTTAGTTGGATTTTCTGGGCGTTGTACCTTTTCACCATGATTAACTATTTGCTTCAAAGTAACATATTCAACTGGATCTGCTGAATCATCCCAGAATGAAACGGTGTATTGTTTAATAGCCGGCCATTTGGCAAATAAAGTTAAATCACCAGTAACTTGAGTGCCAGTGCCTTCAGCGCCAAAAGTAAATTGAGTGTCTGTATCAAATGTATCGGTAGTCCACCAAGTTACTTGTGTCTTATCGTAACCATCACGATTAGCTAATGTAGGAGCATTTTCTATTGTTCCGCCATAAGGAGCGATTGAGGTGCTAGTTGTAATTGTTCCACCATTAGCAACATAAGTAATATTACATGTATCAGGTTGCCATTCAGCTTGTATTTTAATATTACCGGTAATTGATGTATTAAAAGTAAATGTGCCTGTCCCGCCCTCAAGATAATTCCATTGCTTTATGCTATGACCTAAATAAGTAACTTTTGGTTCTACTGCTAAACCGCCATCAGCAACTTTTTGAGTATGTAAACTCTCGTCAGGGTTGTTGTAATCTAAGGTTACAGTATAAGCTTTAGAATTAGTATACACAGCGGTATAAGTATATGTGTTATCCGCTGCTGGGATTGCAACGATTTCTGGATCCCAGTGATCAAAGACAAAACCATCATGGATCGGGTATTGATCTTTAAATAATGGTGTTTGACCTATAAAATATTTCTCACTTGAAATCGATGTAGGCGTACCACCATGGAATTGCCCATCATCTTTCCACACAACGGTTGATTGGGTGTGCTCATTTATACTATATTGAGCATAAAAAATAATGTTATTTTCTTTAATAACATATGTATCATTAATTAGGTTGGTTGAATCATTTGGCGAAAGTGAATAACCAACAAATGTATGATAATCAGAAGGATCTGGATTAACAATTGTCCCACCAGAAAGTCTTTCCTTAACATAATAGAAGTATGTAGTAGGTAAAACATCATTGAAAGTTACTGTAGTTTCACCATTATATTTACCACCGTTAAAGTCAAAAGTAACCGTAAATTTATCTACATTAGATGGGTTACTATTAGCGGGGTTACTTTCCTTACTTCCTTCATCATTAGATGGAGTTGGATTAATTTCTTCACCAGTATTGGAAACGTTATCGTTTACTCCAAACGATGATGAACTACCTCCTATATTGGTTTTAGTTGCTACTACTGTAGCGCTCGACGTTGCTAGAGCCGCCAACCCTGCAAGTACGAAGATGTGTGTTTTTTTCATAAATTTTCCTCCTATTTAATGACAAACACCGGTTTGATTAGATGAGGATTAGTGATAGCTTCTTCATCATCAATCTCGCCCTCTTCATCAACATATAACGAATATTGTTGAGAAACTTTATTTGGTGTCCTTAACCAGGCACCTTTTAATTGAGCTTGTTTGCTCTCATCATTTGCGAAATATGCAAATTGACTATTTTCTGTCGGATATAATGATACATCATTATCAAAGATTTGTGAAGCACTAGGAATATAAAGAGAAGAAGTATGATGGATTAATTCTCCGTGGTTTGGTTCAGGATAAGTCTTCCAACAATCAATTGTAGTAGTTGATACACGCTGTTTTACGATAGTTGGGAAACCAACTAAAACGCTCTTTAAATAAGTGTCAAGAATGCTTTCTGGATAATAATTAGTGTCATTATCAAATTTTGATGATGCGTCTAAATCAGTTACCATAAAGGTAAATTTGTCTTCATTAGCAACCGCAGTCTTGTTTTCATCAATGACTGTAACATGGCATGTTTTTGATTCGCCTTCTACATCTTCTATAGTTAATTCACGAATTAAACCAACAAAAGTATTTCCGTTAGTGCTGTAATCATCTGCATATGCGCTTGTAGTCTTAATATAATCAAAAGACTTACCTTCAATTTCACTTAAAAACACATCCCAAGAATCGTCTTCAAAACTATCAGGATCAGTGGAACTATTATATTTAGCATATAAGGTTAGAGTTTTAGTCACTTTAGTTCCATGATCGGCATCTCCAAACGTGAATTCAGTTCCAGTAGTAAAGTTTGAAGTAGTATACCACGTAGGTTGTGGATCAAATGGTTGTTCACTACTAGGATCTTTAACACTAGGAGCATTTGGAATAGTTTCATTATATTTCACATCTACATAATTATCACCATCGATAATTCCACCATTAGCGACATAAGTAACACGATACGTGTTTATCGTAAATTTAGCATAAAGATTTAGAGTAGTCTCTAAAGCGGTTAATCGAGTATTAAAATCATATTCATTAGTTAATTCTTGTTCAGTATACCAACCTTCTAAGGTATAGCCATCCTTAGTTGGACTTTCTGGACGTTGAACTTTTTCATTATAAGTAACTGTTTGAGTTAATGTAAGATAAGGTTGAGGAGTGTATTGATCATCATAGAAGGTAACGGTATATTCTTTAATATTTCCCCAATTCGCATAAAGAATATAATCTTTATAAATTTGAGTACTAAATTCAAATTTTTCGGTTAAACCTTCATCGGTATACCAACCTTGTAAAGTATAACCAGCCTTTTTAGGTGCTTTATCTCCGGTTGGTTCAATCGCATAACCACCATCAGCAATATTATCTTGTGGTGCTACTAATGGTAATCCACCATTGACTACAAAAGTAACTGTATGAGTTTTAACGGGTTCTGGATTTTTAGTATAAGTAGCCTTTATAGTGATATCACAAGTTATAGGAGTAATATCAAATTTAAATTCTGCTCCGTTATATTGCCATTGCTCAAACGTATATCCTAACTTCTCAGGAATAATAGTAGGTTTACTAATAGTATTACCTTTTTCAACTTTAACAGATGGAACAAAAGTTCCACCATCTGTGTCGAAATTAACTAAATATTCTTCTTTATAGACTGGAGTAGGCTCACCACCACTACCAAAATATCCTAAACCCCCAAGGGTGCCAAAGATAATCGCACTAATAAGTAAAAGTAAAGATACGATAATAAGAGAAGAAGTAAGTCTTTTATTTTTTTGTTCTAGACGATATTGTTCGACAATTCGATCTACAAAAATTTGTCGAGCCTCGACTAAATAACTATCATTAGTGCGTCCATTTCTTCTTCTTATTAATATCGATTCATACTTAGTATTATATTTGTGGACATAAGTAACAATACATTCAACAACTGCTGATGAACTATGCTCTAAAGAGTACTTAGAAAAACTGACTTTCTTAATAACTATGTTGATTTTGTTATTGTCTTTCATCGATAACGAAAAATATTATATTGTTTTTTATATATAAAAACAATCAAAAAATAATTGTTTAATTTATTTTTTCTGGATATTAAGAATTTTAACTTTGTAATTAACCTTACCACGTACTTCAACTTCATCGCCTACACGATGACCGGCTAAGGCTAAACCTAATGGAGATTCATTAGAAATCTTGTTATTAATTGGATCAGCTTCCACAGTTCCAACAATCGTATAAGTATCTTCGCTTCTTTCGTTACTAGCTTTAATTGTAACTTTTGAGCCAATCCCCACGACTTTGTCGTTGTTATTAGCTTCTCTTACGATTTTGGCGTTCGCTAAAATGTTTTCAATTTCTTTAATGCGGCCTTCGACTTCACCTTGACGATTACGCGCCGCATCATAATCCGCGTTTTCTTTTAAATCGCCTTGAGCTCTAGCGCTAGCAAGTGCTTCAATAATTTGAGGACGTTCGACGTTAATTAAACGATTGAGTTCTTCTTTAAGTTTTTCGGCGCCATCTTTAGTTAAAACAGTTTGATTATCATTACCCATAATCTGACTCCTTTTTTTTATTTAAGGTGCTTATGATTATATCAATAAGGTTATTTTTTGCAAGGGGGTAGGGTTTTATTAAGGTCAAACGAAAAAAACATAAAACCTATATTTACTTGTAAATATAAAGAAAGGACGCGTGTAGATATTTATCGATAAAATTTAGAAATAAACTACTTTTTAATGTTTTCTTCGATTGCGCAGGCTAACTGATCAGCGCAACTAGTTGGACGATTACCGCATTTATTACCTTTAAGTTTCTTAATTACGTAATCAGCCTTTTGACCTTCTAATAATTTAGAAATTGCGCTTAAATTACCTGGGCATCCGCCTAGGAATTTAATGTTATGAATTGTATCTCCTTCTAAATCAAAAGAGATTTTGACACTACAAGTGCCACGAGTATTATAATCAACATGCATAATTAAACCTTTCCGTATATGAGTATTATAGCATTTTTATAGCGAATTATATAATTCGTTATAATACCCTTTCTTTTTAATAAGTTCTTCGTGATTACCAGTTTCAATAATTTCGCCATCTTTCATCACGATAATTAAATCCGCGTGTCTAATCGTAGATAATCGATGAGCGATTACAATACTTGTTCTACCATCCATCATGATGTTAAAGGCTTTTTGAATATTAACTTCGGTTCTAGTATCAATATTACTAGTCGCTTCATCTAGGATTAATACCTTTGGTAAATTAATCATAAGTCGGGCGATACAGATTAATTGTTTCTCGCCTGTAGATAGACCATCATCGTCATCGATAATCGTGTCATATCCATCTTTAAGTTTCATGATAAAATCATGGGCTTTCGCTAAGGTTGCCGCCTCGATTACTTCATCATCATTTGCATCAGGTTTAGCATAACGAATGTTATCTCTAACCGTTCCTTTAAATAGCCAAGTGTCTTGTAATACCATACCAATATGATTACGTAACGAACTGCGTTTTAAATTATTAATGTTTTTGTTATCAAACAGAATCTCGCCACTATCAACATCATAGTAATGCATTAATAAATTAATGAGCGTAGTCTTCCCACACCCCGTTTTACCAACAATTGCAATCTTTTTATTTTCTAATGCTTTAAAGGAGATATCTTTTAAGATTTCTTTCCCTGGAACATAAGAGAAATGAACATTTTTCATTTCATATTCACCAATGTTGGTGGTGACTTCATTTAAATTCGATTCATCCGGTAATTCTTTTTCATCCAATAATTCAAGCACACGTTTAAGCGAAGCGAAGGAACTTGCTAGTTCACTAGCGACATCGCTAATTTCGTTAAATGGACGAGTGTATTGACTAGCGTATGCTAAGAACACTGTTAACACGCCTACTTTTAAAATAGTGTCGCCTCCACTAGTGACAATCCAAAGTGTTCCATATAATGCAACTGAAGCATAAATAATCGCATTTACAAGTCTAGTAGTTGGACGAGCAAACGCTGCGCTAAATTGGGCTTTTACTCCAACCTTATATAATTTCTTATCAAATTCTTGATAACGAACATTATTCTCGTCATTTAATCCATAAGCGATTACTACTTTTTGATTAGAGATCATTTCGTTAGAAAGGCTACCCATAGAACCGGTAATCTTAGCTTGCTCTACAAATGATTTATGTGAAAATTTAGCGATTAACATCGCGGCGAGTACACTAAGTGGTGTTAAGCATACTACGATTAATGCAATATCCCATTTAGTAATAAACATAAAGACAATGGTAATGATAATTGCGACAATCCCTCTAAAGATATGGGTAAACCCATGAAGTAAACCATCCCACACTTGATCAACATCACGAGTAACTCTAGTTAAGATGTCTCCGTGTGGATGTGAATCAATATAACTAACTGGTAGATTTAATAATTTATTAAAGACATCGATTCGGATATCTTTAATCATTGTATAACTAATTACATTAAGTAAACGGCCCATAATCGCACCGAAGATACAACCTACTACAGTAACAACTGCTAATTTAACGATTGGAATAGTTAATAAACTTAAATCAAAAGTATCATTAAATAACGCTACGATTTCTACGCCAATAATATAAGGCGCATATAATGTTGCAACAACATAAATTAGTGTAGTTAAAAGCGCTAAAATAAAGCGAACCTTATAAGGTTTTAAATAATGGAGAATGCGTTTAATCATAACCGTTAACTTATACATGGTGTTCTCCTAAATCTTGAGATGCACAAATCTCACGATATAATTTTGAATTAATTAATAATTCATCATGTGTTCCTTCAGCGACTAACTTACCTTTATCTAACACTAAGATTCGATCCATATCGATGATGCTACTAGCGCGTTGAGAGATGGTAATAACCGTTTTATCAAGTTGCTTAATTTCTTTTTTTAGTCTAGCTTCGGTTTGATAATCTAGCGCGCTACTAGAATCATCTAGGATTAAGATTGGAGAATCCTTTATTAAAGCACGCGCAATCGAAAGTCTCTGTTTTTGCCCACCACTTAAATTTTTCGCATTTTCTTGGATCAGGTAGTCAATACCATTATCTAATTTTGATACGAAATCGAACGCCTGAGCGCTTTTTAGAGCTTGAACGATTTCCTCTTCCGTTGCTTCTTTTTTACCCTTTCTAATGTTCTCTTTGATGCTGGCGTTAAATAAAACTGACTTTTGCATCACAGTCGCGACATTATGCGCGATTGCATTTTTAGAATATTGTTTGATGTTAGTGCCAAATACTTTTACTTCGCCACCACTAGCATCATAGAAACGATTAATTAAATTAATGAGACTAGTTTTCCCGCTTCCCGTACCACCAATAATTCCGATATGTTCGCCTTGTTTAACTTTAAAAGTTATATCACTTAATGCTGGATTAGCATTTTCGTTATATTTAAATGTAACGTGATTAAAATTAATGGCTTCATCCTTATCAATAATTTGATTAACCTCACCATAGTGAATAGAAGTAGATAAGGCGAACACTTCATTAATTCTTTGACTAGAAGCCGCGCCTTTAGTGAGTGTCACCACAAAGGTTAAAACCGCCACTACCGCTAATTGAATTTGGGTGAAATAATTAATTAAAGCTTGGATATCACCAACGGTAATTTCGCTATTTACAAACTGTAAACCACTAACATATAAGACAATCACACTTGCTAGATTGATAATGAAAAATACCATCGGATTTAAAAACGCCTCAATGGTGGCAAGCTTAGATTGAATTTTACACAATTCAACTTGATTATCAACAAAACGTATATATTCATATTTTTGTTTGTTAAAGGCTCTAACTACTCGGTTACCAGTTAAGTTTTCTTTGCTGATTTTAGGAACCACATCTAATGGAGCTTGGCTCTTGTTAGAAATTGGAATAATGTAAAACATTAATAAGAAGATAAAGATAAATAATGCTATCGTGGTGCCTAAGAAAATTAACCCGGCTTTCCAGTTAACAATAAACGACATAATCATCGAACCGATTACGATAATAGGCGCACGTAAGACTAAACGAATTATCATCGCGACACAACCTTGAACGTTTACGGTGTCGCTTTGTAAACGATTAATTAAGGAAGCACTAGATATATTATCTAGTTCTTTAAAAGATAACGTGTTGATATGGCGATATAATTCATCTCTTAAATCAGTACCGAATCCTTGGGAGGCTCTTGAAGCAATATATTGCGCACATATAGTAACTAAAAATCCAACAATTGCGAAAGCAAATAAAACTCCACCACAAATCCAAAGCCGCTCGGTTTTAACCGCTTCGCTTAACATGTTGTTTTTAACAACTCCATCTATCATGTATTTAACCACTAACGGAACTATTAATTCGAAAAAAGCCTCAAGCACTTTTAAAAGTGATCCAAAGATTACATGGAATTTATATTTCCCTAAAAAGCGTTTGAAAAGCTGTATCATATTTTCGCTAATACTTCTTCTTTTGAAAGAACGTGCTTAAATAAAACGAAGATTAAGATACCAGTAATATAACCAAACACAAAATGAACACCCATGCCGATTAAGTTATAAACCAATTTGTTATTAACATTAGCGATGCTAATTACTTCGTTTGGATTTATTAATCCGAAACCGGTTATATTATAAAAGAAGTTTTGAATAACGCCAGAAAAAGCCGATTCAATCGACATAAGATTTAAGATAACTAAAATATAGACTGCTAAAGGTTTACCTAATGGTGGTTTTTCTTCGAAATTCCGATGACGATTAAGTACAAAGATTATGCCATAGTAGACTACTAAAGTTAACGTAGTGCTTAAGAATGTACCTATTGTTTGATGACCGTATGGCATAGGATAGGTAATTCCTGAAAATGCATAGGCAAATAATGGCCCTGCTAATAATTTAGCAAACAAGGCAATCCAGCGATAACCTTTATGGTGTTTAAATTGTGATTTAGGCTTATTATATTTGGCCATTCTTCTTCATCTCCATATAGGTTTCTAAAATCACAACCGCACTTTGCATATCAATAACTTTTTTACGCTTTGCACGGGAAATATCACTTTCAAGTAAACGACGATTCGCGAGCATAGTCGACATTCTTTCATCAACCATTTTTACTTTTAAGTTTGGCATTCTTTTTATTAATTCATCTTTAAAGATGTTACTAGCCTTGCTGCTATTAGAATCAGTCCCGTTCATATTAAGTGCAAGCCCAATAGCTACTTCTTCAACTCCTTCACGTTTAATAACTTCGATAGCATGAGTAATTGCAGTTTGATATCCACCTTCGTTAAAACGAAAATTCTCAAGACCATGCGCAGCGATGCCTAAAGCATCACTAATGGCAATCCCAAGTGTTTTAGTTCCTAAATCAAAAGCAATCATCTTCTTCATAGAAGTTTAGTGATTAAATCCTCAACTTGTTTAATTTCGTTAATTGCATTCACTTTGCCATTCGCTTCCGTTGGTTTACCACCACCGGATCCACCAAGTACTTGGCAAATATTACGAGTAATATTACCTGCGTTAATCTCCTTTATATCAGTAGTAACATAAAGATGATTTCCGCCTGTACGATTAATGCCGAAGAGAATAATTAAATAATTATGGTTATTCGTTTTAAGAGCACCTGCAACATTCACTAATAAATCACGATTACCCCCATCAATTTTTACAATTAAGACCTGGTGGTCTTTAATGTTTTTAAATTTGCCTCTTAAATTAGCCGCCATATTATTCGCTAATAAAACTAAATTATTTTTAACGGCTAACTTAAGCATCTCGCGGTCTTTTAATAAAGTATTAACCGCTAACGGGATTTCTGGAATACTACGTGCACCTAAATGTTGCATCGTAGCACCTAAAACATTCTCCCTTGCATCAATAAGCATATATGCACCAATTGAGGTACGAGCAGTTATTCTACGAATACCACTTGCGATACTTTCTTCGCTTTCAATCTTAAATATTCCAATATCAGATGTATTACTTACATGAGTGCCTCCACAGAATTCTATAGAATAATCACCCATTTTAACCACTCGGACGATATCGCCATATTTTTCAGTAAATACCATTTTCGCTCCAAGCTTCTTAGCCTTTTCAATTGGTAATTCCATAGTCTCAACATCTAAACCAAGTGCGATTTGTTGATTGACTTTTTGTTCAATTAACTTGATGGTTTTACCATCGAGTTTACTGTTGTAATTAAAATCGAATCTCAAACGTTCATCACTAACAAAACTACCTTTTTGTTCTACGTTAGGTCCTAGTACTTGACTTAAAGTTGCATCTAACAGATGAGTCGCGCTATGGTTACGCATAATTAAGCGACGACGATTCTTATTAATTTTTAAAGTAAATGAATCACCAACATGAATCTTACCGGTTACTACTTTTACAAGGTGTAAATGTTGTTGATGAGGGGCCTTAATTACATTAGTGATATTAATTTGGCTTTCTTTATTAGTAGCCGCACCGATATCAGCGACTTGTCCGCCCATCTCCGCATAGAAGTTAGTCTTATCAAAGATAATTTCGCCATGCTCGGTTATTTCATCAGCTTTTACACCATCAATAAACATCGCAACCACTTTGGCTTTGATGTATTTAAGTTCATAAGTAAATTCGCTTTTAACGTTACAATCTAATAAATCTTTAGATTGAGAATGCATGCTTTGAACTTCTCCACGAGCCGATCTTGCTCTCTCTTTTTGCGCTTCCATTTTCTTTTTAAAATCTTCGAGGTCAACTTTTTCATTCGCTTCACTAGCGAGTTCAATAGTTAATTCTATCGGGAAACCAAAAGTATCATATAGTTTAAAACCATCTACGTGATGATTTTTAATCATTTCTTTAAGTACTTCTTCGCCATTAGTGAGAGTTAAGAAGAATTTTTCTTCTTCGCTCTTTATTAAATTCGTAACATAACTTTCTTTATTAACTAATTCAGGATAAAAGGATGAATAATTATTAACCACGACTTTAACTAAATTAAACATAAATGGTTTATTAATATTTAGTTTATGACCATGCGAGACCGCTCTACGAAGTAGACGTCTAAGAACATAGCCTCTTCCTTCATTAGAGAACATCGCTCCATCTGTTAAAGCAAATGTGCATGCTTTAATGTGATCAGCGATTACTCGATAACTAGTGGTGTTTTCTTGATAAGTAACTTTAGTTAATTTAGAGATTGCATCAATAATTGGTTTAAACAAGTCAGTGTCAAAGTTTGTATTCGCTCCTTGAAGGATTAACGCAAAGCGTTCTAGACCTGCGCCGGTATCAATATTTTTGCTTGGTAATTCTTTGTAGTCTTTACGAGCGACTCCGGTTTTTGCATTAAACTGCGATAAGACGATGTTCCATATTTCAATATATCGATCATTTTCAATATCTTCTTTTAGAAGCTTGACGCCTAAATGTTTAGGATCGTACGCTTCACCTCGGTCAAAATATATTTCAGTATCGGGCCCACAAGGTCCTTCTCCAATTTCCCAAAAATTGTCTTTACTAGGAATTAAATGAGTAGGATCAATTCCTAACAATACCCATCTACTAAATGTTTCTTTATCATCTGGGTAATAGGTAATATATAATTTATCTTTTGGTAAACCAAAATATTGATCACTCGTTAATAATTCGAATCCATATTCAATCGCTTCTTTACGGAAGTAATCGCCAATACTAAAATTGCCCATCATTTCAAAGAAAGTATGATGTCTAGCGGTCTTACCAACATTTTCAATGTCATTAGTTCTTATACACTTTTGTAAATTAACAATTCTTCTAGATGGAGGTACTTCTCTTCCGTCAAAGTATTTCTTTAATGCGGCTACGCCGGCGTTAATCCAAAGTAAAGTTGGATCATTATTAGGCACTAAAGATGCGCCTTTTTCAATGTGATGACCTTTAGACTTAAAGAAATTAAGCCAGGTATCTCTTATTTGTTGACTGCTCATGTATTTCATAACGAGATAAATAATAGCACACTAAAACGAATAAAGTTAAACAAATATTATAATTAATAATTATTAATTAAATAGTAATAAAAAAGGCACCGCCAAAGCGATGCCTTTATAGTTACTAGAAATGATTAGTCGACGATGTGGAAGTATAAATTGTTATTCAAAGACTGTGAACATTTATATCTTTCGGTATATAAATCACTGCTCCAAGTTCCATAAGAGGAGGCGTTAGTTAAATCCCAACCCCATTTTGTTGTGTTGGTTTGCTCTTTCGAATATGCGTTTAGCCACCCTTTTTGAATGCGAACAAAGTTCGAAACATCTACTTCCCATTCATCAAATTCAAGAATAATTATTATTTTTGTTGATTTAGCTTGAACATTAGTTTTCCAACCTGAGAAAACACCTACACCCATATTAAATTCCGCTGGTGAATCCGAGTCGGAATGAGTTATTGTTAAGGCGCTTATGTTAGAACATCCAGAGAAAGCAAAATCGCCTAATTTACCTAATGTTGAAGGCAAGAGTCCGTTTCCATCATCTGTAAAAGCGGTAACTAAAGACGAACATCCAAAGAATGCACGAGATTCTATAGAGTTAAATTTTGAAGTAGATAAGAAAGATTCCATGCTTTCGCAACCTTCAAAGCAACCTTGTGGAATTGTTTTCAATTCTTCGCCGTTTATTTCCAATGATTTTAATTTTAAGCATCTTTCAAACGCGCTTTCGCCAATAGAATTTAATCCAGTTGCTTCCTTAAGAGTATTAAACTCTTCCAAATTATAACAGTCGGCGAACGCTCTGGCGCCAATCGTTTTTAAACGGTGCGAGTATATAACTTCCTCAGTATTAGGATCGGTATATGGTTCTAAACCTAATTTCTTTATGTTTTTGCATCCTTCGAAAGCACCTTCTCCGATTGAAATAGTGTACCAAGGTATAACTGTATAATTTAAAGCACCTGTAGCACTTATGTTAGTGTTTTTAAAACACTCATCAGGTATTTCTCTATAGCTTTCGCCAGTCGCCCATTCTGCTTGAGGAATAGTTGGATCTTGATAATAATAGACACCTTCTAAACCAGAATCGCAGAACGCTCTCTTTTTAAATGAATTAGAATAGGCGCTAACTTTGACTTTCTTTAGTGAAGTACAAGCTTCAAAGGCAGAAGAGCCCATATCAACTAACCCAGGAAGAGTTATGTTTTTAATTGAGTTACAACCTTTGAATGCACTATCACCTATAGTATTAATTGAAATTGGGAAAACTGGATTGCTGTAAAATTGGGTATTAGTAGTATAATCTTCTGGATTAGTTTCATTATAATCATCCACAACTAATTTACGGCAATTTGCAAACGCGCCCATGCCGATTGTTGTTAATTTTGGCATCGTTGCGTTATTTTCAGGATTTTCAACACCACGATCTGTAAATGTTATTTTTTCAAGATTGTAACAACTTGCAAAGCAATAATTACCTATAGTCACCAAATTTTCGTTATGAATGGTGATTTCTTTGATTGGAGTGTATTGATAGAAAACGCCCATACCTAAATGACGAACTGGGTAAGTAGCACCGCCATCAATAGCAACCGTATTAGGTACTTCAACCACTTCAGCATATTGTTCTCCAACATAATCGGTAATATATGCGACTCTTTGTGTACTTCCTTCCTCAGAAGCTAATATGAAACGATATTTATTTTCAGCGGTATCAAGCATTTTATGAAGTTCGCCATTTGAACCATAAACGACCGCAGTTGTTGGTCCAGCCCAATTTTTATTCCACCCGTCTGGTTTACTAGTAGGTTCTGCAAGAATGATTCCGCCTGCGCCGCTAAACGCATTCGCTTCAATCGTTTCGGTGTCACTAGAAATAAAGGTCTGTTGAACGCCTATACAATCTAGGAAGGCGTTCTCATCGATTGATTTTACGCCAGCAAGATTAACCGTTAATTCTTTTGACTCCATAGGAGCGCCTACTGATGTAAGTGTTGCGCAACTAGCAAACGCATACTTGCCAACATTTTCAACGGATCCTTCATCAAACGAAACTGATTCAAGAGCCCCGCAGTTATAGAAAGCAAAATTATTGATAGTAACAACATTTCCTTTAAATGCTATATCGTTAATACGATTGCATTCGCTAAACGCACCTACATCTACTAATATATCGCTTGAACTTGTAATAGTAACATCACTTAAATCGTTAGGAATAATCCATTTTTTCATTATATGTTGTTCACCCTCTGGTTTACTATAATCCATATAATCTTGCCAAACTGGAAGACCGCCTACATACTCAATATCACCGAACACAGAACCTAACATATGTTCTTCAATAGAACCATTTGCTACCTCTTTATGAAGTCCGATAAAAGGAAGAGAAAGATCGGTTAAATTTGAAAGACCTTTAAACGCACCTTGTTTAATTTCTGTAACAGGAACAGTGCTACCATCCTTATCTTCAACAAACTCAGGAACAATAAGGGTGCCAACATCTTCTAGATGTTCGTAATCAATATTGACACCGGTCACAGTCGCTTTTCCGTTTTCAACGCTATATTCAGGAGAAGCAATTAACTCATGCTCGCCACGTGATAATGCATAAATAAAGATGTTATCAGTGGCAGGAAGAGTGACTTTTAAATTTCCGTTGTCCGCATCAAAATCATAGTCATCAGTGCTTAATGTACGTGTTCCCATTAACACCGAATCGATAGTAACTATTTTATTAGCTTGACTAGTCTTGAGATAACAATCTAATTGTTCGTCACGGTTAATAGAATTAACCGGTTCGACAAATTGACAGTCATTGGAAATTAATTTAACTTCAAATTTACTCACAGGAACAACAACATTGGAATTTTTGCCAACAAAGTACATGCCAACACTCATACCAGCAATAGCCATTGCAGCGATACCAGCAGTGATAGCAATCCATTTCCAGTTAGGTTTACCATTCTTGGCTTCTTTTCTTTTAACAAATTTATAACTATAAGAGGCTAAAACACCTGACTTTATTTCTTGATCAATAATCTTTTTAGCTTCAAAAACATAAGATGTTCCTTCTTTTTCAGGAATATAAATCTTACGTAGTACTTCTACTCCATTATAAATAAAGCATACAAGTACTTCTTTATATCCATTTTTAGCGGATGTCTTATTTACCGCATAGGAAAAATCTGAGAATGAATGTTGTTCCATAATTTATCTCCTCTTAAACACAAATACTAATTTTACTTATAAAGAAAAAAATGTCTACATATATTAATAAATGTCTACTTTAACGGACTTTTACTTATCTAATCTTTTTTTATCAAGGTAAACTTCAGAAATAATGCCACCGCCTATCATAATACCTTTTGGTGTATAAAATACAGCAGCTTGACCGGTCGCGACTGCTTTAGCCTTGCTTGGAACTATTACTTCCATTTCATCTTTATCAATTAAGTTTATAGTAGCGGGATAGTCTTTTTCTCGATATCTAAATTTAACCCCAACTTTCATATTCTTTTTGATTGGATAAACAATATTTAAATCAGTCACTATAATACGATTGCTCATTATTAATGAGGTATCACTTCCTTTAGTGACATAAACAATATTCTTTTTTGTATCTTTTTTAATAACGGTCCAACCTTCAGCAGCTTCTCCAGAAATCCCACCGATTCCTAAGCCTTTATGTTGGCCGATCGTGTAATAAAACGCGCCGTTATGCTTACCCACTACTCGATTGTTTTTAATATCAATAATCTTTCCTGGTTTAGCAGGGATATAGTTATGTAAGAAATCTTTAAAATGACGCTCGCCAATAAAACATACACCCGTTGAATCTTTTTTATTTGCAATATTAAGTTTTAACTTATTCGCGATTTTTCTTACTTCCGTTTTATCAATATCTCCTAAAGGAAACAAGCAAGAAGCAATTTGCTTTTCGTTAATTTGACTTAAGAAATAAGTTTGGTCTTTATTTAAGTCTTTGGCTTTCTTTAAATAATATTTATTTCCTATTTTAATCCGCTTAGCATAGTGTCCCATCGCAATTAACGAGAAACCGCGTTTTTTAGCATAGGTTAAAAACGAATCAAATTTAATATATTTATTACAGAAAATATCCGGATTAGGAGTTCTTCCTTTTTTGTATTCACTTAAAAAGTGCGAGAAAACATAATCCCAATATTCTTTAATAAAATCGACTCTAAGTAATTTGATTTTTAAAATCTTCGCAGCGATGAGTGCATCGTTATAGTCTACTTCTTGTGGGCAACAAGAATTATTAATCGTGGGATTACCAAGGTAATCGTTGTTGGCTAATGCATCCCAATTACGCATAAAACAACCGGTTACATCATATCCTTCTTTTTTAAGTAAGTAAGTAGCGACTGCGCTATCTACACCACCACTAAATCCAATTAATACTTTTTTCTTCATAAATTATTGTTAGTCTCAATAGTGTTCATTTTATTTTTGAGACTATTTAATGTAATCAATTATAACTTTTGGTTGTTTAATTTTTACTAAAGTAATCTTAAATGCTTTTTGAATCGTTTTTAAAATATCGTTAACTTTATCTTTATTGGTATAAACGGTACAAAGAACATCATTTATTTTTACATGGTCACCAACTTTTTTATTTAAAACAATGCCTGCAGTTGGATCAATCTTATCAGTCACATTTAATCTACCAGCGCCTAAATGCATTGCGGCTTCACCAATGGTAAGCGCCTCGATCTCTTTAATGTGCCCCGCAAGTTTAGATTTTATTTTATATACGTGCTTAGCTTCTTTAAATTTATCAGGGTGATCTAGATAATATGTATCTCCACCTTGTGCACCAATCCACTCTTTAAATTTATAGAACGCTTTGCCGTTTTTTAAATTAGCAATCGCCATTTCTTTAGCTTTATTTAAATCATCAGTGACTTTTGCTTGTGTTAGCATAATCGCCGCGCAATTAATGCATAATTCCGTAAAGTCTTTTGGACCTTTATTATTTAAAGTATCAATTGCTTCTTTTACTTCTAATATATTACCAACCGCTAAACCCAAAGGCTCTTGCATGTCAGTAATGACTGCTCTAGTATCTTTTCCACACGCCTTACCGACTTTAACTAATAATTTAGAAAGTGTGCGAGCATCATCAAGCGTTTTCATAAAAGCGCCTGAGCCCATTTTTACATCAAGTAAAATAGTATCCGAACCACTAGCGAGTTTTTTAGACATAATGCTACTTGTGATTAATGGTAGTGAACCTACGGTGGCAGTCACATCTCTAAGTGCGTATAAAGATTTATCAGCAGGATCTAAATCTTGGGTTTGACCCATAATGGCAATTCCGTGCTTATTTACTAAATCTTTAAATTTAGCGTTAGTAAGAGAAATGCTCATTCCAGGAATTGATTCTAATTTATCTAAAGTGCCGCCGGTATGTCCTAAACCTCGACCGGATACTTTAGCGACTTTAACACCAAAAGAGGCGACTAATGGTGCAAGCACCATACTCGTCTTATCACCTACTCCACCAGTCGAATGTTTATCAACTTTAACACCCGGGATGTCACTTAAATCAATCACATCACCCGACTTCATCATTTCTTTAGTAAGATTAACAATCTCATCTTCATTCATACCATTTAAGTAAATGGCCATGAGTAAAGTAGATGCATGATAATCTTCGATTTTATGATGCACTAAAGAATTAATGAAAAATTTAATTTCTTGCCGTGTTAAAGCAAGTTTATCTCTTTTCTTAGCGATAATATCAACGATATTCATACAAGACTATTCTAACACTTTTAGTGATTCATTCATATCTGTCTTAACAATTTTTCGGCGTAAAAGTAAAGTAGCAATAAAGGCAAAAATTAAAGTAACAATCGGAGTGATTATATAGCTCCACCAATTCGTATCCTCAACGCCTCCAATATAAACATAATTAAAAACTGCTTGAACGAACACTACTCCTAAAGGTAAACCAATAATCGCACCAATTACCGCTAAAATATAAATTTCGCGGTAAATATAGCCGGTCGTTTCGTTATTGCGATATCCTAACACCATTAAAGTCGCGATTTCTCGAGTTCGTTCACTAACGTTAATATTCGTTAAATTATAAATAACTAAAGCCGCTAACGCTCCCGAAAAAATAATTAACACAATTGAAATAATTCGAACCGAACTAAAACCTTCTAGAACAAAAGATTTATCAAGCAATGATAAAGAAGCGAAAACTAACATAGTAGAACCGATAATCGATAATAATGTCATAATTAATCGCGACTTGAATAAAAAGATATTACGCACCGTTGATTTATATTTAAAAGAGAGTTTATTCCAAATTGGTTTAATGTATTCTAAAAATACTTTTTTACCAACTTTTGGAGCTTTATGAGTTAATAATTCAACTGGTTTTTGTTTAGCGACTCTTGAAGCTTTAACAAAAGTTAATATTAAGGTAATGGCAATTAGTACCGAGGCTAAAATAAAATAAAAGCCTCCTACAAGTGGTAGAGCAACTTCTTTCATCGCATATTGAATACTAAAAGCGTTTAGGATAATCCGGTTAACAAAAGCTGAGGGAGCAATACTAATAGCTGCGCCAGTAAGCCCAGCGAGCAACACATATAAAGTATAACGTGATGTAATTGCAAAATTAGAGTATCCTAATGTTTTTAAAGTTGCGATGCTAGGACGATCTTCATCTAATAAGCGCGACATACTAGAATAAACTACTAAGGCGGCAATTAATAAGAAGAAAGCAATGAACGATATTGCTAAGACTCCTACTTTATCTGATACTTCATGTAATGAATATAAACTGTAGCATTCATACAAAGTAAGAATTGCTACATCTTCTGATGCAAAGCCTTTGGCTACTAATTCAATTCTACTCTTGGCGATGTCGATAACGTTTTTGTAATTATCATCAAAGGCATAAAGATTATCACGATTTTTTAGTGTAATTTCTAAAGTGGGTGCGATTACCGAATAAGAATAAACACTACTATCTAGATAAAAAACATCATTTAGGTAATTTGGCTCTTCTTCAGTAAAATAATCACTGGGTTCTTTGCTTAACGCAATCATCGTAGGATTTTTAACAACTCCTACAACCGTTAAGCCTCCATAAGGTAAGTCGATAACATCACCTATGTGTCGATTATTAAAATCTTTGGTTACTCTTTCTACCGCCACTTCATTAGGGCCTGTGGGCAAGCGTCCTTCAATAATCTCTAAACGATCTATGTCATTTTTTTCTTTATTAAAGTAAATATAACGAGTCGAGTATTTAGGATTAGTCGGATGGGGAATGTCATAGGAATAATATTCTTCGATTCGATCGATTCCTAAATCATCTTTCAATTCGCTTAATTTATCTTCAACTTTTTTTATGTCGGCGATGTTATTATTGGTAGAGCGAATTAAAAAATCATGAATATTATCTTCGTGATAAGAGGTATTAATACTATGATAAATGTTATTCACTACATCACCTAAACCAGAGACTAAGGAAACCGTTACTAAAAAAATCGCAGCGATTGACAATAATCGCACAAAATGTTTTCCAAACATTCGTCTAGTTGATTTAAGGTATTGATGCTTCACCACTCAATCTCCTCAATTGGTATTTTCTTTTTGTTTATATAGTTACGAATAATTTCGCCGTTTTTAATTTCAAGGACGTGATCAGCCATATATTTAAGCGCTTGGTTGTGGGTAACTACAATTACTAATTTCTTCTCTTTTTTGCTTATATCATAAAGTAAGCGAAGAACCATCTTGCCGGTTTTATAATCAAGCGCCCCAGTCGGTTCATCACAAAGTAACATTTTTGGGTTTTTCGCAATGGCGCGAGCGATACTTACGCGCTGTTGCTCGCCTCCGCTTAATTGCGCGGGAAAGTTCTTTTCTTTATCTTTAAGCCCTACTAACTTTAATACTTTAGAAGGCGATAATGCATCTTTATTAATTTCGGTTGCGAGTTCAACATTTTCTAATGCAGTTAAATTCGGCATTAAGTTATAAAATTGAAACACGAAGCCGATATCGTAACGTCTAAGGTCAGTAACTTCTTTCTTATTAAAAGAAGATACTTTCTTTTTATCTAAGACAATTTCACCGCACGTAGCAGTATCCATCCCTCCTAATAAATTAAGTAAGGTAGTTTTACCAGCGCCTGAAGGACCAAGAATTACTACAAATTCTTTATTCTCTAAGGCAAAACTTACATTATTAAGAGCTCTAAAGGTTCCGCCTCCAGATTTATACTCTTTAACGACATTTTTTAGTTCCAAAAAACTCATAACTATTTCCTTCGTGTATAAAGAATATATCACAAATAAAAATATTTATTAACTATCTTAGTTAAATATTAAAGCATTATCGGGTTTAAGCCAATCTTGAATCGCTTGAATTTTTTCTTCTTCAACGCCTAAAACATTAAGCAAATATTTCTCTGCTTTATCTTTTAAAGAATCTTGATTATTGCTGATGATGTTTTCTACTTCTTCTTTTGCGTTAAAATTATACCAATTAATCTTCCCTAATTGCTCAGATGGATTATCAATAAGAATTGAATAAATATGACGATAAATTAATAAATTCGCTAAAGCATCATATTTTTCCTTATTATTAACAATGGAAACGTTGTAATAATTTTTAAACGTTAACATCGCATCCGCTACCAAATCTTCAAGAGGCACGCCCATCAAGGCTTCTAAAACCATTGCGAAAAAGCCGGTCCGATCTTTTCCTTCATTACAATGAAAATAAAACGATTCATAATCTTTGCTACTGCGATCAGCAAAATACTCAAATACCTGTTTAACTAAATTTCCGTTTTTATTAGGGATGCTAGTAGTGTAATAATCACTCGCTAAACAAACTGAAAAGAAACTTTTATTGGCTCCTTCTTTTCCTTTTGATTCATTATACAAACGAAGCGTATTACTATTAGGGCGTTTTGAACTAATAGAACTCATATATTCTTCAATTTTTGCATCAGTATCGGCTAAAGAGATCTCGTTTTCAATTTCTTCAACCCCAAGATAAACATCAGCGACATAGTCACGGTTATCAGGATTATTTTTGCTATTAAAGGGAGAAGATCCTCGATATAGTTGGCCAGCCTTAATATACTCAGCAATAGATCCTACATCGGTTACATCACG
Source organism: Bacilli bacterium (assembly GCA_024408495.1). Lineage (GTDB taxonomy): Bacteria > Bacillota_I > Bacilli_A > RFN20 > CAG-826 > UB1719. Next base: position 4,533 of record JAKSUY010000016.1, on the reverse strand, counting down.
GAAGTTAGCAAAAGCTAAATTATCTCTTCCTAATTCTTCATAGGTAAGTTTAGTAGCGACATTAACTAATTCACGTGTAGCGCGATATCCTTGCTTTTTTACCATTTCAATTGTCACAGATTTATCTAATAAACTATCTGCATTATCTTTTTGTGGCATAATACCAAACGATATTTCAGGTGATTCATTAGTACCGCCATAGTTACATAAACAAGGCGCGAAATAGCCGACTTCATTATAATTTTTCACAAATGCCGCTTCAAAAGATAAATCATCACCTTGATTATTATAATCATGGATGGTGAATTTCATTAAATCATCATAATTAAATCCTTTTTCTTCAAAATCTTTCTGCGTTAAGTTAAAAGCAATGTTCCCAAAAGTTGGATCAGATACTTCTTTTACTTTAGTCTCAATCTTGTTAGCGGTTTTACTACAACCTAAAAACGCAAGTGGAAGAAAGAAGGTTATGCTAGCTTTTAGTAAATTATTCATTATTTAAAACTGCTGGTCTTATCTTTTTGAATCACGTCGTGCGCGCCACCTTCAACAATGCTAGTAGAACTAACTAATGTTAAAGTTGCATTTTCTTGTAATTCTTTAATGGTTAACGCACCGCAATTACACATCGTAGATTTAACTTTTTCTAGGCTCATAACTACGTTATCATGAAGCGCGCCAGCATATGGAACGTAGCTATCCACTCCTTCTTCAAATTTAAGAGTAGACTCTCCACCTAAATCATAGCGTTGCCAATTGCGTGCTCTAGCGCTTCCTTCGCCCCAATATTCTTTATAGAAGGTACCGTTTATATTTACTTTGTTAGATGGTGATTCATCAAAACGAGCGAAGTATCTACCAAGCATCACGAAGTCTGCGCCCATGGCGAGCGCGAGTGTGATGTGGTGATCAAGTACGATTCCGCCATCACTACAAACCGGAACATAAATTCCCGTTTTCTTAAAATATTTATCTCTTTCTTTACATACTTCAATAACTGCAGTAGCTTGACCTCGACCAATGCCTTTGGTCTCACGGGTGATACAAATCGAACCACCGCCAATACCAACTTTGACAAAGTCAGCGCCCGCTTCTACTAAGAAACGGAAGCCTTCCGCGTTCACTACGTTACCAGCACCAACTGGAATGTTTGGATAATTCTTTTTAATCCATTTAATCGTTTTCTTTTGCCACTCAGTAAAACCTTCACTAGAATCGATACATAGAATATCTACTCCGGCTTTCACTAATGCTGGAACTCTTTCCGCGTAGTCGCGCGTGTTAATACCAGCACCAACGACATATCTTTTCTTATCATCAAGAAGTTCATTCGGATATTTTTTATGCTCGTCATAGTCTTTTCTAAAAACAAAATATTTTAATTCACCATTTTTACCAATAATTGGTAATTGGTTAATCTTATGATCCCAAATTAAATCATTCGCTTTGTTTAAGGAGATTCCATCTTTGCCCACAACAAGTTTATTTAATGGAGTCATAAATGAAGATACTTTAGCATTTAAATCCATTTTGCTTGGACGATAATCGCGAGAAGTAATAATTCCTAATAACTTGCCTTTATTAGTGCCATCGCTAGTAACCGCAATAGTTGAATGATTAGTCTTTTCTTTTAAAGCAACTACATCTTTTAAAGTTGAAGTTGGTTTAACGTTTGAATCGCTTGGCACAAATCCAGCTTTATAAGATTTAACGTTCTTAACCATTCTGGCTTCGTTTTCAATTGATTGTGCACCGAAGATAAAACTAATTCCGCCTTCTTTTGCTAACGCAATAGCAAGTTTATCACCACTCACCGATTGCATGATTGCACTCACCATCGGGATATTCATTTTTATTTTCGGCTCTTGGCCTTTTTTAAATTTAGTGATTGGAGTCACTAAACTTACTTTAGAAGGAATATTGTTCTCATCACTATAATTGGGGATGAGCAAATATTCGTTAAAGGTATGAGCGGGTTCATTGATGATTTTAGCCATATCATTCTCCTTATATTTATATATAACAAAAACGCCCGAAGGCGTTCTTGCGATTTAATAGTTAGTTGCGCGAAGTTCGAAGTAACTTTGTGGGTGACGGCACACTGGACAAATTTTTGGTGCTTCCTTACCCACATGGATGTGGCCACAATTGCGGCACTTCCAAATTACTACGCCTTTTGCGATAAAGACGCGATTAGTTTTTAGATTTTCTAAAAGTTTACGATATCTTTCTTCGTGGGCCTTTTCTACTTTGGCGACGCCTTCGAATTGATAGGCAATTTCTTTAAAGCCTTCTTTTTTAGCAACCTCAGCAAACTTTTTATACATTTCGCTCCATTCTTCATGTTCACCCATCGCGGCTGCAAGTAAATTCTTCTTAGTTGAAGGAACTTCACCGCCGTTAAGATGTTTAAACCAAAGTTTAGCGTGTTCTTTTTCATTTTCTGCAGTCTCTAAGAAGATCGCAGCGATTTGTTCATATCCTTCTTTCTTTGCTTTGCTTGCAAAGTAGGTGTATTTGTTACGAGCTTGAGATTCTCCAGCAAAGGCAAACGCAAGATTTTTTTCGGTTTGACTTCCTTTTAAAGTTTTTGTTTTCATTATTATTCTCCTTATTTATTGAATAATTATATTAATAATTATAACAACTTAAAAATATTTATCACACTTTTTGCTCATAGCGAATGTATTCATAGCTATTCGCTTTCTTAACCGTACTTTTCATAATGCAATATGCCATATCTCTTAGATAAGCTTGATTTTCTTTTACAGGGACTCCAAGTTTAGGAAAAATTGGTTTAGAAACATGAATGGTGATATAGGGATGCGCATTTTTAAAGATTTTTCTTTGACGATACGTAACCGTGGTTACCACGATAGGTTTATTTAGCGTAACTGGGAAAATAAAACTTGTTTCAGGGAATAAACGAACATCATTATAATACGGCCAAACATGGGCTTCGGGGAAAATAACAACGATATGCTTTTTATCAATATTGTATTTAATGGCGTCATATAATTTTTTTGATTGAATCATAGTGTTAGGCGTTGGGAGTGCTCCTAACATATTAACAATAGTTTTTAAGCCCTTTAAAGAATAAACGTCGTTATTAGCGATAATGTGTCCCATCCGATGAAATAACATCGTGTGGTTAATAAAAGCATCAATGATGTTTTGAGTATGGTTAGTGTAAACAAAATATCCAGTATGTTTTAATTGGCGAATCGCTTTTTTGTTCTCTATTTTAACGTGATATTTAATCTTTAAAATTAAATAGAAGATTGGTTTAGCGATAATGTGATAAAGAATGAAACTAAAAAATCTAAAAAACAAATTTTTATGAATATATTTAAAACCGTCATCAATCTTATACGACTTAGTCGGATTAACCGCAAAGTCATCATTGATTGGATCTTGGTAATAAATTACTTGTTTACTTTTGTTTTTCATTTTTTACCTTTTCAATAGTTTCTAAGAACATTCTTTCCATTTCATCCATACAGTAATCACGGTCGAATTTCTTTAAGAAATTACGATACATTTTTTTGTTTTCAGTTCGTTTTTTAGGATTATCTATCCAATAATCTATTTTACTCGCTAAATCTTTGCTGTCATTAGCTTTAAACACATTTAACGGAGAAACCGCAAAATCACGAGTAGCGCATTTATCGCTATCGGCAACAATTGGAATTAAACCTCCTGCGATTGCTTCTAGGCAAGAAATACCTTCAATTTCTACATTCGATGGATGAACATATAAATCACACATTCTAATTGTATTAACAATTTGATCGTGCGAGAAGAGCTGGAAAATTGGCGGATATTTCAATCCTTCCTTCTTCGCTAATTTACGTAAAGCTTTTTCCTGTGGACCTTTACCCGCAAAGATTAATTGAATCTTATCTTTATACTTAGAATATTTAATGGCTTTAATTAAAACTGGATGAGCCTTCTCTTTCGCATAGCGACCAGAGAATAAAATAAGGATTCGATCCTTTAAATATTCAGGACGTCTAACTTCTTTTGGATAGAAGTCTTTAGAAATGCCATTAGATATTACATAACCATTCGTTTTCATATGAATGGCGTTTTCAAACGTATTACGAATAAATTGAGTTGGATAATGAATTGCATCTAGATAAGCGTACATTTTCTTAAAGAAATAACGATACACTAAGAAATTCGCCCATCTCCGGTTTTGAACAAAGAAGTGACTAGTAACATTTTCGGCTTGAACGTGAAAACCGGCTGTACATGGAATGTGATAACGATTACAAATATACGCGGTTCTTTTACCTAAACCAAAAGGCATCATAAGATGAACGATATCCGCCTCTTTAACTGCGCGCATTAAAACCATATCATCGCGACGAGAAATAACAATGCCATTATGCTCAACATAACCATTAAACATATGGAAGTCCATAGTCGGCACTACGTAATAACCTTTGCGACCTACTTTGTCCTTATCTGGGCACACCACGTGAACCTGATGGCCTTTTTTTAACATATAGTCAATTAAATTATAAGAAG
>JAKSUY010000015.1 GCA_024408495.1 Bacilli bacterium | reverse complement strand
AAAGAAGAATTTAAGAAACTTTTAAAAAAATATTACAACAATCTAATCCAATCTTATGAACTTACTAGTAAGAGTAAGTATTATGACTACTATGTAGTGGATCGTTTTCCTTTAACTGAAGAACAGGTAGACTCTAATAAATATGGGACTATGTATATTATTAAATATGAAGAGATACCATCTCTTATACAGGATAGTCTTAATAGGATATACATTACTTATCCATATAAAGATAATAAAGCGCCTGATAAATTTATAGAAAATTTAAAGAAACATAATATTAAAGATAAACCAGATGATTTTTATCATGGATATATCCAAGGCGTTAATTGTGCGATTCAATATTTAAGAAATACTATAGAGTTCCTAGGTATGAAACCAGAGAATTTATTTAATGGTGATTTTTTAAATTATATAAGTTGATAAAGTGTCGGTTTCTGTTTCGTCGTTATTGTTCATAAATAGATTATAGATTATGCTAAAATCCGGCCTCACCCTATCTTACGATATCGTGAGGATTTTCTTTTATCCTTCCTCACCTTGAATGCTTCATCGTGAGGGTTCGTTATAGGTGGCGTTTATTCTTATATAGCCGTTGATGGGGTCTTGAATTCCTGGGTCATCTAGCATTACGTCTTTAAAGGTGAAGTCTAGTTCGTTGATGTTTCCAGATTTAGAGAAGTAATGAACTATGCCGCTTACTCCTTGTTTAATTAATTTTACGGGTTGGATGTTAGTAGAGCTGATGAGCATTTCATCATCGTTATTAGGATGAAGTAGATCATTAGCTTTCATGATATAGGTGGTATCTATAGTTGAGAATAATTCATTAGAATAATTAATACTATATTTATTAGCGTCTTCTCCACTTATAGTTTTCTTTCCTTCTAGAGTGGTGAATTCTTCACCGCCTTTAATAATATTATTAATGATACTTAATACGGTTTTTCCTTGGATAGTTTCTTCTCCAATGTCATAGAAAGCATAATCATAACTAATAGTGTTAATAATTAAAGGATCACCTGTTCTTATATCAAACCAGTTATTCGCTTCTACGATGGAGGCTTCTCGTCCTCCGAATGTATTAGTGCATTCCACCATAATGGCGGTTCTAGTAGTGATGTTAAAGGATAATTCTCCAGTTTCAACGCTATAGTCAAAGTCATTTACTCCTCCAATAAAGAGGTCTTCTTTATTAGGTAAGGTGAAATATGGATAGGGAGTAAAGGTTAGATTAACCCTTTCGCCTTTATTATATTTTTCCTTTTGACCTTTTACGGTGCAATATTTAACTCGAGTAGCAAGACTTACTTCCCCGCTATCGTTTCCTCCATTACTACAACTAGTAAATAATGGGATTAGCATTAATGGCATTAATAATATTTTCTTTTTCATAACGATTTTATTATATAACAAGCCTCACCATGATTACATCATCGTGAGTCTTTAATTTATTCACCTTGATAAATCAACGTGAATGGTGATATGAATTAAACGTTGATGTTGACAATGCGCTTATCATATGTAAAAATATAGTTCAATAATAGTATTAAGGAACTCTTAAAAATGTTAAAAGAAAATATATTAAAAAGATTAGTTGATATGGATAATGAGATTTATTATACCTATGGTAATAAACATTCTTTTCAATTTGTGATAGTTGGTGGATCAGCGCTTATTTTAAATTGTGATTCCACGCGTGGTACGCCTGATATCGATGTTGTAGATTTAATCCAAAATATTATCAATATCGCAAGTAAGTACGATATGAATTGTCGCGTTAATGCCTATGTATTTAATTTTCCATATAATTATGAAGATCGTTTAGTCCCAGTTAAGGGAAATGATTTTAAAGTATGTAAATTCTTCACTCCTTCTTTAGAAGATTTAGTCGTATCAAAAATCGCTGCTTCTAGGGCAAAAGATATTGAAGACTTAAATTCTAGTTATATTTTAAATAAACTTGATTGGAAGAAGCTAATCAAGATTGTGGAAGTGGATAAAGAATATGAAATGGCGAACGTTTCAAGTAATGCAGTTAATGATTTTATGTTCAAATATAACAAATACAAGAAGGAGCATTATAAGTCATGAATAAGATATTATTCGCTAATTATTTAAAGAAGTATCTTTTTTTAGTAAGCAATAAGAAAACTACTTCAATTAGCTATCTTTTTAATGCATCTAAAAACAATACTAGAATTATTGATCCGCTTATCTTATATTGTGTTTTCAATAATAAGACTAATCTTTTAGATAAACACACCGATAAATATGTTGATTTATACGATAAAATTAAAGACGCAAATTATCATTTTGAAAATTTTAAAGATTTTGATTTTGTAAAAATCTATGACTCCTTTTTACATGAATCTAATCGAATCAATTACGATAACGATACAAAATTAAAGATGAGAGAGAATATCCTTAACATCAAAAAAGATAAAAAAATATCTAATTATCGAATTTACACGGATTTAAAACTAAATCCTGGCAACGTTAATTCCTTTATTAGAAATAAAGACGTTAGTAAGATATCACTTGATACCACTAAAAGAATCGTTAATTATCTTTATAATTATTAATTAGCCTTCTCATCCCGATTACTTCACCGTGAGACTTTATTTAAAATAAAAAGCACTCACTAGTGCCGTTTATTTACCAACTAGGAGAGCCGTCCCTAGATCGCTTGACAAGATCACTTATTGATAAGTGCGCCGTGGTCGCCTGCTCGCATTTTCCACCCTTGGTAGTTCTATTATAACATATCTAATAGCAAAACTCACCCCGATTACATCATCGTGAGTCTTTTTAATAAAAAGTTAACCAAAGGAGTGATTTGGTTAACATTTTAGAAAGTTCGAAAAAAATATATTTATTTATGTAAATAAATATTTTAGGCTTCCGCGAGTCATTTTAACTTGTTTTCGTTAATAACTATATAGGAGGATTATTTTGTTATGAAAATAGTCAACATTAAGAATAAGAAAAAAACTCTAGCAATCTTAGAGTATTATCAAAAGAAAGAACAATCTGGCGTTGAGATTAAATTTATCAATGTTCATCTTTGTAAAATTAATGATTTAGTAGGTGAAAAGATTTTTTCTAAAAATGATCTATATGTAATGGGCGAGACGCTTTATGATGTAATGCAGCCGCTAGGAGGAGAAGGTCATCATCATTTTCATGGGATAACAGTTTGCGAATTTCTAGATGCGCTTAATTTTGCTTACAAACCTATCGGAATTTACACAACTTATCGTTCGCGATATGTAATCGCTACTTTAGCGGTTAATTCAACAAATGAAAATATAGTGCTGGTAATTGAAAAAGGAGCGGGTCTTAAAAATAATCGTAACGCAAACATAAATAAATTAGTTTCAATTTATCCTAAGCACAATCTCGATAATGCAATTATTAAACATAAAGGCGTTAAATTATAAAAAAAGAAGACAGGAACGGGGTCCCAATGACCATACCTTGCTGCCTTCTACCATTATTATAGCTTAATAGGTTAATATTGCAATATGCAAAATTGAATAAAAAAAAGAGGCTAGAGATTCTATAAGGTTGGTGAACGAACGATATAGATACTGCCTGAGTTCTCTTATTTCTGAACTCGAGTCGGTCTCTAACTTCTACAATTGGTATTGTAGGAGGCGCGTTTAATAAAGTCAATCAGCATAATCACTAGCCAGTTCCCTATTATTCATAAATGAGTTATAATATTTTCGTCAAGGATGTAAGGACGTTAACTCATTCAGTCGAGACAGCGACTTTAAAAATGCTGTTGACCTGGTGGTGGCGCACTGAAAAACGCCTTTTTTTATTTTATAAAGTTGCCTCACCATGATTGCATCACCGTGAGTCTTTTTAATAAAAAGTTAACCAAAGGAGTGGTTTGGTTAACATTTTGAAAAGTTCGAAAAAAATATATTTATATAAATATAAATATTAAAGGCCTCCGCGAGTCATTTTAGCCTGTTTCTGCGTATTAATATATAGGAGGTAATTATGTCAAAAATTAAAATGGATGCAGTAGAAGTTGCATCATCAATCCATAAAGGTGATTTTTCTAAATTGCATGGAAAATCTTTTGAAATGTGTGATAATTTAGGCATGGGAAAGAAGTACACGTTGAATCAGTTAGGTATGACAGTTGATACGTTAACTATAACTGTTGATAAACTTGCAAAAGAGATGCGAAATGGTTTTAAGCAAGTCAATAACCGAATTGATAATTTAGAAAAAGATATTAACGCTCGTCTTGATTATATTGTTAAAGCAAATAATTTAAAGGATAGTAAGTAGCCTCACCCAGATTTCATCTATGTGAGGGCGTTAAGAAAAACCTCCGAGTGGAGGTTTTCTTTCTTTTAATCGTTTTGACTGGTCTTAGTTAATATTTGTAGATAGGCTTTTTTCATCTTAGCGCTTGCGACTTCGGGTAAGATACATCCACAGAATCCTCCGAAGACTGGTATTACGATACAGGTGATGTCATTCTTTAAGGCACATATTAGAGTAGAGCGCATACAGTGATAAACCGTATTAGGATCTTTTATTCTTGATGGGTAGCGCATAGTAGGAGTGTGAATTAATGATAGATGAGGTAGTTTAGTTTTTAAGATAAAGCTAGTTCCTACGACTTGTTCACCATAATAGCTATCTTTGATATATTGTTGTACTTCGTTTTGAAAGTTCCATCCAAGGATATCAGATAATCTAGCATCGTATCCTCCAGACATGTTTCCAAACGCGTTCGCAGGCGAGACTAGACAGTCGATTTCATCTCGATGTTTTAAAAAGAAATGCATGATATCGTCTTGATAGACGATGACATTGGGGATATCTTTAAATGTTTCTTTAAAAACATCTGCGGCCTCTTCTTTATATTCTACGATATAAATCTTTAAGTCTTTTAGGTTAGTCATCTTTATTGCTCTTTTTTACTTGTTCGATTTCATCCCATTCCCAGATTGCGGGTGGTTGAATCGTTTGATAATTATAGATTTCCACATCAAGTAATATCGTGCACCTATCAATCTTACCAGTTTCTTCACATATATGTGGAATAAAGATATAACGCATGAAGGTGCCTTCTTTGTTATACCACATAAAGATTAATCCATATTCATAAGCGTTATAAGTGTAGGTGACCGCGAGTTCACGTGGACCAGATTCTAGTTTAGAGATAAATGGTTTAGTTCTTTCTCCGACAAATTCAATGTAGGAGTAATAATACTTATCCTTACGCATATCATAAGATAGCATCTCTAGATAATTAACTAATTCTTGTTTACTCATTCTCACGCGTCGATGAAGTAGATCCGCGCTAAATTCATCGTCTAGTGCACCATATTTGTCTAGGAATGCACGTACGCCCCCTTTTTCTTTAATCGCGTTACGATACTCACGTAACATAAGTAGCACGGGATGCTTCTTCCATATCGATACATCCCGCACTGGTATTGTTCTAACTGCCATAAACTTTTCCTCCTTATTTGGCTGATAATATAGTAGCCTCTTCTCCGCGCGTTACACGCCGGGAGGATTATAATTTTTTTAACGTAGTTAATGGTTAGTATATATATTTTGTTTGACGAAAATTAGAGAAGTTTCATGTATACAACGTATACATGCCCGGCGTAGCCACGCTTAAAATATAAAATATTAAAGGTTTTATAAATATAATGCGCGCGTAGAGTAGCCTCACCCTGATTACATCATCGTGAGTCTTTTTAATAAAAAGTTAACCAAAGGAGTGGTTTGGTTAACATTTAGAAAAGTTCGAAAAAAATATATTTATATAACTCTAAACATTAACAGACTCCGCGAGTCATTTTCTCCTATTTCTGCGTATTACTATATAGGAGGACATTTTTATGTCGAAATCCAATCAATTAATAGATGCAGTTAAAACTGCAACCGCGATTCATAATGGAGATTATTCTTCTTTACGTGGCAAATCCTTTGTAATTAGTGATAATATAAAAAAGACGAGACGAGTTATGAATATTGAAAAGAAGACAGATCGAATCACACTTGCTGATATCAGTAGAGATTTAGCTAAGTTAAATCAAAAAGTTGATGATGGTTTTAAACAAGTTAATGCTCGAATTGATCAAATCGATGCTCGTCTTGATTATATTGTTAAAGCAAATAATTTAAAAGATTCGCCTAGAAATAAATAGCAATTAAAGCGTTAAAAATATAATTTTGTGGAGAATTGTGGAAAACTTTAAATTTTCCTTTATTTATCATAACTTTTAATTGTGGATAACTTTCCCCAAGTGCCAAAAAACGGGGATTTTTTAGAAAGTTTATTAGAAATAAAAGTTAGGATTATGCTATGATTTTACTCACATTATGAATTACGTTGGCAGTAAGGATTTTTTAGAAGTAATTGGTGAAAGCATTATCAGCAATGTTGATATTGATGTGGTTACACGTTTATATCAACCGCTTATTGGTTATAAAGCATCTATGCTTTATTTAACACTAGTTAATTATATCAATTACCAAGAAGGAGAAATCCTTAACCACGAAAATATGTTTAAGATTATGCAGATTGATCCAGGTGATTTTCTTAATGCTAGAAAAGCACTTGAAGGATGTGGTCTTATGAAGACTTATCTTAAGCTTAGTGAAGACGCTAAACACTATACCTATATTATCTATGCGCCTAAATCACCAAAAGATTTTTTTAGCGATGTTCTTTTTAAAGGATTATTAGTTAGATATATCGGTGAAAAAGAAGCAACGAAATTAGCGCTTCACTATAAAGTGGATGTTGATTTAGAAGGTGCGAAAGATATCTCTGCGAACTTTGTCGAAGTATTTCAACCTGATTTAGATGATGATAGCTTTGATGCGAAGATGCCGACTAATTTAAAAGATACCAAAGCACTTAAAGTTGATACCGAATTTTCCTTTGAAGATTTCTTCACGCATTTAAAAACCGCAATGATGATTAAAGAAGATGCGTTTTCTAAAGAAGAATGCGATGAAATTGAAAGAATCGCTACATTATACGGATTAGACACGATTACTACTTGTGATATCGTTGCGCAATCATATGATGATACAAAAAAGAAAGGTTTTAGATTAGATACCATTAGTTTTAAAGAAAGAGCAATTGCGCAAGCCAAGTATTCACCAATCATTAGAAAGAATGATGAAAATAAACGTTATATTAAGATTTCGGGAAAAACCGCATTAGCGGATGAAATCCGTTTAATGGAAACTCTATCACCAAAATTATTCTTACAAGAAAAACAAGATGGAGCCCCTCCAGTAACTGCGGATCTTAATTTACTTAATTATTTAAATGAAGTAATGCAACTTAATAAAGCAACGATTAATGCTTTAATTTCTTATTCGCTCAAGATGTGTAATAATCGTTTAATTAAAACTTATGTTGAGAAAGTCGCAGCGACTTTAAAGCGCGCTAAGATTAATACCGCGCTTGATGCGATTAATTTCTTAAATGATAAAAACGATAAACCAAAAAAAGCATTTAACAAAGTTAAAAACGATAAGCCTGAACCCGTTAAAGATGACGATAGTTTTGACGAAGAAGAGTACGATAAATTGCTTAAAGATATCGGAGAGGATAAATAACTATGGATTTTAAGTTACTTAAAAGCGATCGACAAATTAAAGAAAACGCGGATATCAAAAAAATGATTAGTGAGATGTTTTCGGAAATTAAAAACGATAAAGAAGTAATGGCATATTTAAAAAATCTTGGTATTGAAGACGAAGAGTTTATTAAAAATAACGTAGCAACTATTATGTTACTTAAAGATGATTTAGATTATTGTCGTAAATGCCCTGGGTTCGCTAATTGTGATAAACCTCATCATCACTATGTATTCACTTTAAATTATGATGGCAATAATATTGGTAAAGCTTTAAAACCTTGTGAATTAAAAATTAAAGACGAAAAGATTAATGAATCGTATTTAATTCGTGATTTCCCAGATGCATGGAGAGAAATGAGCGTGGCTAAACTTGATAAATCAAAAGTCAGAATGCCATTAATTAAACGCTATAAAGAAGCCTTAGAAACTCCACGTAATTGGATTTATATCACCGGTTCACATCGTTCGGGTAAATCAATTGCCGCTGCCGCTATTCTTAACGGCTTTATTAAATTAAAGAAAGGTAGAGGAGCGTTTTTAAATTATCCCGAAAGAGCAAGAGAACTCCAAGATTATACTTATAACAATAAAGATGACTTTAATAGCCTAATTGAACTATATTCAACCGTTGATTATCTAGTAATTGATAATTTCGGTAATGAATACAAAAGCGAATATGTTCGTGATTCAATTACTCTAGCGATTCTTAATGAACGCGCGCGTAGAGGCTTAGTGACTATCTTCACAAGCGAATTTGATTTCGATGATGTTTCATACATGTACGCACTTAATCAAGCGGGTAAAGCGCGTGGGAAACAACTAAAAAACTTACTAACTAGTTACGCCATTGAACCAATTGATATTACAAGTGCACCAATTTATTAATTTCTTATATAATATATATAGTTAGGAGATTTTATATGAAAGTTAATAAATTATTTGTTTTGGCACTAAGTGTTCCTTTGCTTCTGACCGGGCTCACTAGTTGCAATTCGCATAAAGCAGCTCATGAAGAATTTATTAAAAGCACTTCGGGACTAGACTATTTATACGAAGTGACTTATAACGATTATAGTTGGGATGATGTCACTAATTGGATGAATAGTAAAAAGAATGTGAATATTAATCAAGGCGGATTTGGTTGTTCGAGTATTCACTTCGGAAATTATTATGGTAGAAGCTTTGATTTCTGCATAACTCAAATGGAAGAATTTTTGGTTAGAACTAAACACGAGAACGGGCATTACGCTAGTTTAGGTATAGCAATTGCGGACTGCAATATGAATGAAGAAAATGTCGAGAAATTAAATCAAGGAAAGGGTGATGAAACTGATTTGTTAAACGAAAAAATGATTCCGTTCACAATGGTCGATGGTATTAATGAAAATGGGGTTGTATGCAACACAAATGTCGTTCCTGCTAAAGATTTAATTCCGCACGAAGGAGAAGATAAATACCATACTCGCGGAACAAATCCAGGTAAGCCTGATCTCTTCTATCAGTTTATGCCTAGATTCATTTTGGATAATGCGACTAGCGCTAAACACGCTGTGGAATTATTAAAGAATCGTAATTTAACAGCTGTTAATAAGGATGGCGTTGTATGCGATTATCTTGGGGTTAGCAAAATGGGTTATGAATTACACTGCATGATTGCTGATAAAGACGATACTTATATTATTGAAATGATGGATGATTATATGAATATAATTCATTCTGGATCTAATGTTATGACTAATTACTATTTAACTAATTCCACTCCTAGTGGAGCAGGGTTAGAAAGATATGAAAATCTATTTAATGTTTTATTAGATTGGCAAAAAGGAACAGAATATAATCTTTCTATTATGAAAGAAGCAATTCAATCGGTCCAATATTCTCCTTGTTACGATCCTCAATGGAAAGGGACAGATACCAGTAATGCAATGTGGCCAACTGAATTTGCGGGTTGCAAAATTATTAATGAAGAAGGCGCTGAAGAAAAGCTCACTTTCTATAATGCTACTAAATGGTGCAAGGATCATTGGAATGAAATAGATGGAGATGAGAATAAAGGATTAAAAGCCCAATTAAAGCATGTTTATAACGATATAGTAATTCCACAACTAAAGGATCCTACTACGCGTCCTAAAAAACTAGAAGACGGTCTCCCATGGATTTCTACCCATGCTGAAGTGTTTGATATCGAAAACCGAACCCTTCATTTAGTAACACAAGAAAAAATGGTAAATGGATACGATCAAGAACGTAGCCCATACGACTTTAAAGAGTTTAAGTTATAATTTAGCAATTCTTTTGACTTCGTTAATATAAGCATTAAGCGACTTGTTGTTAGAGATAACATAGGTCGCTTTATTTTTGTAGTGCTTAAAGTTAACTGATTCATTAACGTTTAATTGAGCGTTCGCTTTTTTGCCACGATTCTTGATTAATGCTTTGTTTTGATTAGATAAGATTAACAATGTTTCATCCATCATTAAATCGAATCCAGTTTGAAATAATAGGGGAACTTCAATTGCAAGATAACCTTTATGAGTATCAATAAAGTTTTGGATATCTTTCTTTACCAGGGGATGCAGAATGCTTTCTAGTTTTTTAAGTTTATTTAGGTTATTAGAAACAATTTTTCTAATCTCATCCTTTTTATAAGTATTAAAGATATTTTTTAATTGAGATTGAACTTTCTTATCTTGATATAACTTACTGACTGCTTCGTCCGCGCTATAGGTGAGATATCCAAATTTCTTAAGTGTATTTAATGCAGTAGACTTACCAACGCTTACCGGCCCAGTAATTCCTAAAACGTATCTATCCGTTTTAAGTTTTTGACATCTAGGACAATAAGTCGTGCCCCTTCCACCGACTTTAATTTTTATTAATGGTGTGCCGCAATTAGGGCACTTATCACCTTTATGTCCGTATACTTTTAAAAACTTTTGGAATTCGCCTGCGTGGCCTTTATCCCAAGTAAAAGAAAATACCGTAGTGCCATTATGTTTAATTGCTTCTAGCAATACTTCTTTGGCGTTCTTAAGTATTGTTTTAATTTCATTTTTATCTAATAAGTTAGCTTTGCTAAGTGGTGAAATATGAGCGCGATATAAAGTCTCGTCAACATAGATATTGCCTAAACCTGCAACAATTGTTTGATCAAGTAAAGTTTCTTTAATGGTTCTATGTGATTTATGAATCTCTTTATATACATCATTAATGTTAATTTTTGGATCAATTGGTTCCACTCCAATTTTAGATAAAGGTAAAGTCGTTAGATAATCTTTTTTATCTCTAATCGCTAACCAACCAAAGCAACGTGAATCATCAAAATTTAAAATGCTTCCATCTTTAAAGGTAAATAATACTCTTAAATATTTGCTTTTATTTTTAATAGAATCACCAGGAATAAATTTACCCTCCATACCTAGATGAGCAAGTAAATTTTCTTTTCCGCTTAATTCAAAAATTAAATATTTAGCTTTTCTTTTTATATCAATAATCTTTTTATTCTTTAAAGCGTTGATAAACGATTGTTCGTTTCCCTCGACAATATTTTTATGGAGGATTTTAACATCTTTAAAAGTACGTCCTTTAATGCTTTTAATTAATCCACGTCTAACAGTTTCAACTTCAGGAAGTTCTGGCATATTATTTCGCCTCGTACCAAGTATCACCAATACCAATTGATACTTTTAATTTAATTGGGAAGTCGATACTCTCCATTACTTCAGTAACATCTTTAATTAAATTATCTTTTTCATCTTTATAAACTTTAAAAATAAGTTCATCGTGAATTTGTAACACTAATTGAGATTTATATTTCTTTTCTTTTAACATTTTAGACACATTAATCATCGCAATTTTAATAATATCCGCGGCGGTGCCTTGAATCGGCGCGTTCATTGCTGCGCGTTTTGCGAATTCTCTTACTTGATAACTTTGATCATGGAATTCTCTTAGATATCTTCTACGGTTAAAATAGGTTTTAACATAGTTATTTTTCTCCGCACTAGAAACAACATCACGCAAAAATTCACCAACTTCAGGATATGCTTCATAGAAATTATTAATTATTTCTCTAGCCTCAAGTCTAGTAATGCCTAAATCTTCCGCTAAGCCAAATTCGGATATACCATATACAATACCAAAGTTAACCGCTTTTGCTTTTCTTCTTTCATTCGCATTGGGTTCACGATCTAATTTAAGAGTTTTCTTGGCGGTTTCAGTATGAATATCTCTATCAGCTGCGAATACATCAATTAGAGCTTGTGATTTCGCTAAGGCGGCTAATACTCTTAATTCAATTTGTGAATAATCTAATGATAAAATTTGATATTCATTATTAGGATAATGGAAGGCTTTTCTTATTAATCTTCCTTCTTCATCTCTTACGGATATATTTTGTAAATTCGGTTCACTACTAGATAATCTACCAGTTGTGGTTAAGGCTTGATTAAACATCGCATGAATTTTTCCATCTTCGTGAATGTGATCGGCTAAAGCATCAACATACGTTGAAATAAGTTTTGCATATTTTCGATGTTCAAGTATTTTCTTAATAACGGGATGATCTTCTTTCATCGCTTCAAGTACTTCTACACTAGTGGAATTATTTTTATTTCCTTCTAGTTTTAATTTATTAAATAATGTATCTGCAACTTGCTTAGGTGATGCAACATTAAATTCAAAACCAACCGTTTGATATATGTCTTTAGTAATTGCATCCAATTTTTCTTTAAAGGTCTCACCAATCGTTTCTAGTTCATGCTTATCAAGCGGGAAACCTTCGATTTCCATATCACTTAATACTAGTGCGAGCGGTAATTCAATATTGCGATATAAATCAAATGCATCGACTTTCTTAAGCTCAGATTCAATCTTTTCTTTTAAGTAGATTACATAGTATGCACATTTAGCGATGTACTCATAATCGGTTCCGCTTGCGAGTAAATCAAGTGAACCAGTCTTAACTCCTACATCAATATTGAAATAATTCATAATCGACACGACATCATTCTTTAGTGAACTATCTAGTAGATAGCCCGCTAATAATAAATCAGAAGTTAATCCATTAATTTCAACACCAATCTTATGTAGAGCTACTTTAATTTCTTTAAAGTCGTAAACATATTTCTTAACGTTTTCATCTTTTAATAAATTAATGAGATTTTTAGCATCTTTAATCTTATCTTCATCTATAACATAAGTTTCTTTAACGGTTGAAATCCCAATCGCGTTAATCTTGGCGTTATGATAATTATCATTATCTAAATCTAGATAGATACCCATTTCTTTAATATCACTAGGGATATCATCTACTTTTTGATAATCGATTTTAACCGCTGTTGCGCCTTTCTTTAATTTAGTGGGTAGTCTATTTAATACGGCTTTAAGTTCATACTTCTGACAGAATTTATTAATCTCATCAAAAGTATAACCGTCGTATTTACAATCACTAATTTTAAATGGAAGAGCAATATCAGTTTTAATGGTTGCTAAGAATTTACAATCTCTACCTTGTTCTTGATAAGTTTTAATATTGTTACCAACCTTACCACCAATCTCATCGGCCTTAGCGATAATGGTTTCTAAATCTTTATATTCACTTAATAATTTTTGTGCAGTTTTTTCACCTACTCCAGGAATACCAGGTAAGTTATCAGATGAGTCGCCACGTAGACCCTTAAAATCAATCAATTGACTAGCGGTAAATCCATATAAAGAAATAATATTATCTTTATTAACGTGTTGAATATCACTTAAGCCTTTCTTAATAACATCAATGGAAATATGATCATCAATTAATTGAAGGAAGTCTCTATCACTAGTAATAATACTTACATCATAGCCTTCTTTAGATGCTGCTTTAGCGACCGTACCACAAATGTCATCACCCTCAAAACCTTTCTCTTCATAACGTTTTAAATTAAGCGCATCAAGGAATTCTCTAACAATCGGCATTTGTTGTTTAAGTTCTTCCGGGCATGGCGAACGGTTTGCTTTATATTTATCGTATTTTTCTCTACGGAAACATGGACCACCCGCATCAAATCCCACAAAGATTGATTCTTCGCCTTTAAATTGCCCAAGGATTTTATTAATCATATTGGCGAACGCAAAAATCGCATTAGTTGGAATACCTGATTTAGTGCGCATAATGGTATCCGTTCCACCATATGCAGTAGCATAGTAGGCTCTAAATAAGAGTGAATAACCATCAATAATAATTAACTTTTTCATAATACTTTTAAATCATTTGCGACAAACTCATTCCTCTTAATATCATAGCGTCCAGTTACAATTAATATTTTAGCACTATATAGCGCAGCTTCGTACTTTGTATAAAGCTCACTAAACACGGTGACACTTATATCATCAATGTTGTCACTGATGGTAATGAAGCACATGGTTTTATGATCTTTCTTAGTCTTGATTCTTCTAATCGATTTAATCATGCCGACAATCTTAGAGAATGGTTTAGTTTTAGCCTCACCAATTGAGATGGCTTTTTCTTTTTTTATTTCATCTTGATAGAAGTCTAATGGAGACTTACTTAGAGCAATACCTAAACTTTCATATTCTTGATTGATGTTATAAACATCGTCTTCTTTTAAGTTCTCGATTCTAGGAGTAGGGATGAATGAATTATCTAATAATAATTGATCACCTTGATTGATATTTAATTTCGCAAAATCAATCACCCGATTAAGCGCATCTCTAAGTCCTGCTCTAGTGTTATTAAAGTTATCAAATGAACCAGAATCAATTAATTTAAGAATGGTGGAACTAGAAATCTTATATTTTATGTTTCTTACTACAAAATCAATGAATGATTTATATTCACCATTTTCTTCTCTCTCTTTAATAATATTCATCACGGATTGAGAGAGAATGCCTTTAATGGAAATTAAAGGAATATATAAATCATTACCGATCGCCTTATATCTAAATCCCGCTTTATTAATATCGGGTAATCTTAAATTAATTTTTCTACTTCTAATCTCCGCAACGACATCGCTAAATCTATTTCCGTTATCGAGCACTGCGCTATAAAAATAAGCGGGATAATGAAGTTTGAGATACGCCATTTGGCTTGCAAGTTTAGCATATGCATAAGCATGACTTCGATTAAATCCATAATTCGCGAATCGATAAATTAAATTAAATACTTCCTCGCTTTCTTTTGGACTATTTCCATTTTTAATGGAGCCTTCAATAAATGAAGTTTTTAAATTAGCTAAAATATTCGCGTCTTTTTTAGAAATCGCTCTTCTAAACGAATCCGCTTCTTGATAAGAAAATCCTGCCATTGCTCTTGCAATCTGCATGATTTGTTCTTGATAAACAATAATGCCGTACGTTGGTTTTAAAATATCGATTAATTTATTACTTGGGTATGTAATTTTCTCGCGATTTTCTTTACGCGCAATAAATTGAGGAATAAATTTCATTGGGCCTGGACGATATAGAGCAATTAACGAAACGACATCTTCAAATACGGTAGGATTTAATTCTTTAACGGTTCTAATCATTCCCTTGCTTTCAAGCTGGAATAATCCAATCGTTTCTCCAGTCGCGATTAACTTAATAGCATCTTTATCTTCATAAGGTAAAGTATCATAACTAATTACTTGTTGATCTTTATTAGCATCATCAATCACGCTTTTAACAATTGTTAGGTTACGTAATCCTAAGACGTCCATCTTTAGATATCCTAAAGCTTCTAGATCATCTTTCTCTAATTGCGATAAATAATTGTTATAACCATCAATATAAACCGGTAATGAATCTTCTAATGGATCATCGTTAATAATGACACCTGCTGCATGCATTCCAGCTTGTCTTGGGATTCCTTCGATCTTACTGGCCATCGTAACGATGAATAAATAATATTTATCGCTATCAACAATTTTTCTAAAGGTTGGCATATAGCGATAAGCATCATGAAGATCTTCATAGCCACCAGTCGCTTTACATAAAATATCAATATAAGAATCTTTAATACTATAAACACGTCCAATATCTCGAATTGCAGCTTTCGCCTTTAAAGTTTGACACGTTAAGATATTGCCGACTCGGTTGTTACCATATTTTTTTCTTAAATAATTAACAACTTCTTCTCGACGAGTGTCTTCAAAGTCAACGTCAATATCAGGCATAGATTTACGTCCGCTATTTAAGAAACGTTCAAAAATTAAGTTGGCTTTAATTGGATCAATCGTGATGATATCTAGAGCATATGCTACTAATGATCCACCTGCACTTCCTCTTCCTGGTCCAACGTATATTCCGTTTTCTTTCGCAAAGCGTACATAATCCGCGACAATTAAGAAATAATCGCTATACCCCATAGACTTAATAACATCGAGTTCATAGTCTAATCTCTTTCTATATTCATCAGTAATACTTACTTTCTTCTCTAGTAATCGGTACGATTCAGTCTTAAGTAAATTATCACTATCATTACTAAAATGAATTAACTTGCCCCTTTTCTTGATTAAAGAGAAATTAATCTTATCAATAATTGAGGAAGTATTATTAATTTCATCTTCATCATATAATTTATTAATTTCTTCAAGGGAGTGAAAATAATACACACCATCAGCCTTTTGATGTTTTTCATCTAATTTAGTTTCGTTTTTTATCGCCTGAACAATTTCATAAACAATGTGATCTTCTTTATTTTCATAGCGAATTAAAGGGAACGCTAATAGGGGATAATCTCTTTTCTTAAGGAACTCTTTAAAGGTCTTAAATCCACTCTTTTCGGATTCATCGTATATTTCTAGTCCTATGTATAAATCTTTAAAGATATCGTTAAAAGACTTTAGATAGTAGGCAAACTTAGTGTCTCCTAATTGATCAAATTTATCTAAAAGCTTATTTTCATTCGTGGAAATAATTGCGATTAATCCTTCTGAATGATTCTCACAAGCTTTTAAAGTTAACTTATTTATATTAAATAGCTTAGAAAGATAAAGAAGGTTCTGGTAACCTACTTCATCTTTTACTAAGAAAGTTAACAATACTTCATCCACTAATAAATCTAATCCTAAGATTGGTTTAATCTTGTTTTGTTCACATTTTTTAAAGAATTGGAGCGAACCAATAAGCGAGTTAAAGTCGGTTAACGCTACGGTATCAATCTTATTTTCTAAACATTTTTTAATGAGCTTATCCACGCTTAAAGCACTTCTTAGGAAGCTATAAGTAGAGTTAACGTGTAGTGGAATAAAACTCATAAGTAAAATTATCATACACGATTAAGTGCACTTTATAAAGTGCAAGGCTCGTTTTTTCTAATAGAATTAACTAAAAATATTAGATTTTATCGATATTTTTGAAATTTATTAAAAAAGACACTTTTCAAAAAAACGCTGTTCTAAAATTTTTCAAACTTGAAATAATTTTAAAAATATATAAAATGAAGGTAATCTGGGATTTTGTTTGTAAAATCTCAAAGTTTGATTTTGACGACCTAAAATCAAGATCAAAAAATATGAAAGGTGGATGGAATTATGAAGAAAAAAATCTGCGCAGCGCTAATGGCTTTGCCGATGTTTATGTCAGCTCTTGTAGGATGTTCGGCATTACACGTGCACACGATAGATTCTCCTTGGGAAAGCAATGAAACTTCTCACTGGAAAACGTGTAAAGTATGTCACGAAAAGTTTGAAGAACACGAGCACACCTTTAATACCTTTAATGATAAATGCTTCATTTGTGACTACGTAGATCCACTAGTACATATTGATGAATGGGGTGAAATAACTAGTTTAACTGAATATGGAAAAACTAAGTTAACCTTTGATGTTCCGAATAAAGTAGGAGGTATCGATGTTAGAGGTATTGGTCATGATGCTTTTAATGGCTCTCAAGCTTTAACAGTTAAATTAAATAAAGAATTAGATTATTACTATAGTGATAGTTTCAAAAATTCATCTATCAGGTTCATTAATACGGAAGAAGAGCTGGTTAATTGGATGCAACCAGATAATCAAGGCAAGATATATAAAAAGAGAGTTTTTGAAGATAATGTAGCGATGTTTGACAATAAATTCTATCCAACTTTGCAAGAAGCTTTTGATGCGGTTAATGGTGATGATGCTACTGTTACATTATTAAGAGAAGAACTAAATGTCGCGGATCCAATTGAAGTAAAACATGCGGTTTCATTAGTCTCTTTCTATAGCAAAGCTAACCTTACTTGTAACTTCAATATTGATACGGTAGGTATTTTATATATTCCCGAAACCATCAATTATCAAGGTAATGTTAAATTAATTTTAGGGAGTGTTGAAGAAACAAACGCCAAGTCTCATGAGGCTAAAAAAGGGAACGAAACAAAAACTGTTAATACAAGCGGATCTTTAGTGTTTGTAAATAAAGAGGAGCGCCCTGAAGGCGTTAATGTTAGTTACACTCATTCATTTGGATCAGGTGAAGAAGGGGTTCCTGCTCATGGTGCGAAACAAATTGTTAACGATGCCATTGTAGCGCTCCCAAGGACTCATTTTGCATTTGGAACTTTCACTTTTAACGATAACTTTAAAGGAATTAGAGGATTAACTAAGTATGGTTTAACGGTGAATGGTTTAAATGTTACTAAAGTAGCAGAAAACGTTAATGATGCTTATGTTGGAGGTCATGCATTTACCATTGCTACACATATTAAAATTAAAGTCCATGTCCATGTTGATATACCTGTTTTTTCAGATGTTGATTTTACCATGAATATAAATTATTATTTCCTCGTTTCTAAAGGGCTATTTTTCGATTTAACAATCGGCGAAGGCGTTAAAAGAGTTCTAGGCAGTGCTTTTGATAGTAATGCTGATACTGATTTTTCTAGAGAGGCTCTTCAATCTATCGCGCCTCTAATTTCTCATCTATCTTCTATTACCATTGGACCTGATGTAGAAGAAATTGATAGTAACGCTTTCTTTGGAAATGTATATTTGTCTAGCATTGGTGGTAGTGCTGAAAGTTTAAAAACAATCAACGAAAGCGCATTTGAAAATTGCTACAATTTAAAATCGGTTGAATTATCGCATGCCAAAAAGCTTAAGACAATTGAAAAAAATGCATTTAAGCTTTGTTCATCATTAATTTATGTGAATTTTCCATCAGGAGTGTGGTCATATGGCAAAAACGACACAAATTTAGGTTATTTTCCATACGATTTGACTCCAGAAAAAATAGCATATAAATTTGCTAATGGTGGTACTGGAAAATGGACTAACTCATTTGAAAGTAAGAAACCTTATAGTTACACAAAATCTACTCATACAGATGTTAGCGGTTCGTACGATGAAGTTGTCTACACTGACGATTTATCTGAGGCGATGGAGGAGTGTGCATATGGTGGCGAAATTTACATTTCAGAAAATAAAACTGGTAAAGAAATACCTTTGTATTGGAACAAAATTGAAGCTTCAAATCTAACCATCACGGCTGCGCCTGGAGTAAAAAACGTTACGATTGCAAATAGTGAAACTGATCCTAATATATTCATTCACTCAAATCCTGTGATAGCAAAATATCTCATTCTTTCGAATGTAGTGCCTAAAGGTGATGTTACAATACAAGCTGATAATAACGAAGGTGTAACTAAGCACACCGCCGGTTTTGCGATTAGAGATGTAAGCAATAATGATATACCAAAGGTAAATTTAGTTACTACCGATGAGGCAATTGAAATCGACGATTTAGTGGGTAGCGAATCGATTATTAGAGGATTAACCTATGAGCACACATACGGTATGTTTAACTTTAAAGTTGATGAAGATAATAATACTACTTATATCTACGACACATCTCCGTTTGGTGATAGGATTCAAGCGATGACAATCGCTCGTCAAACCGAAAAAGCCGCAAAAGTTATATTGGTGGATCGTGATGTTTCAACTCAATATGAAAACAATTCAATTAATATAACTTTATCAAGCGATGTAAAACACATTGGAAAGTACTTTTTCTCCGGAAAAGATGGAGGAAAACAACCATATGATAAGTTAGAAAGAGTGGTATGTGAGGAAGGAGGTGTCGAGACTATCGGCGATGAGGCTTTTGAAGGTTGCGATGGTCTTATATCGGTTTCTTTACCTAATAGTGTGAAAACTATTGGAGATAAGGCATTTAATAGTTGCGATAACCTTACTAGAGTAAATATTCCTACTAGCCTCAACGCCATTCCACATCAATGCTTCCGCAACTGTCCTAAGATTGAATCGATTGAAATTCCAAGTAGTGTAACTTCAATTGGTGAAGAAGCGTTTTTGATGACCGAACGAGGAGAAGGAGAAGATCCAGCCGCTTTAAAATATGTTACTTTCAATGAAGGTCTTACTGAAATTGGAACAAGAGCATTTAGTGGATGTACAGAAATCTCCTCGCTTAATCTCCCTAAGAGTTTGAAAACAATTAAAGAAGAAGCGTTTAGTGGATGCACAAGTCTATCAGGCGT
Organism: Bacilli bacterium; assembly: GCA_024408495.1. Taxonomy (GTDB): domain Bacteria; phylum Bacillota_I; class Bacilli_A; order RFN20; family CAG-826; genus UB1719. The sequence continues at coordinate 7,812 of JAKSUY010000015.1, read as the reverse complement.
ACGTCTACTTGAAGGCAATGAATTAGAAACCATCGAAAAAAATGCATTTAGTGGATGCGAGATTTTATCATTCTTCTACTTTGCGGGCAATGTAGACAATTGGTATGTAGAGGGTGACCCAACTAAATTAGATCCAGAAATACTAAGTGATGAATTTAATGCCGCAACATATTTGATAGAAGTTCATGTTGATAAGACATGGCAACGAAAAACTGCATAGGAAGGAGAATAGTTATGAAGAAGAAAATATTATTAGCCCTAGTAGCATTACCAATGATTGCGCCGTTTATCGCTAGCTGTTCGGCTTTACATGTACACACGATTAATTCACCATATGAAACTGATGAAACATCGCACTGGAAAACATGTTCGATATGCCACGAAAAGTTCGACCAACACGCGCATGTATTTAATGAAATTGATGATAAATGTTTCATTTGTGATTACGTTGATCCATTAGTATATGTTGATGAAAATAATCAAGTAACTGGTTTAACTCCTTATGGTAGGACTAAATATACGGTTAATCTCCCAGAAAATGTTAAGAGTATTGGTCATGAAGCATTTAAAGATTCGGATGCAGTCACGGTTAAATTAAATGAAGGATTAGAATATTATTACGTAGATTCATTTAGTAACTCCCATGTTAAAACTGTTACCACTGAAGAGGCGATGGTGAAATGGAATAAGCCGGACAGTCTAGGTAGAATATTTAAAGAAAACATTTCCAATAAAGTTGCTAAAATCGGTGATGAATATTATTCAACTTTGCAAGAAGCTTTCGAAGCAGTAGATAACGATGACACAACAATTACCTTGTTAAAGGATAGATATGATTTATTAATGAATGAGCCGATTGAAGTTGATTATACAATCATCCTTGAGTCACTTTATGACAACACAATGTTATCGTGCCATTTTGATATTGCTGATAATGGTATTGTATATGTTCCAGATACCGTTGTTTATGAAGGCAATGCTAGATTACTTTTAACGGTCGTCAAGGAAGTAAGAGGGAATGGGTATACTTTTGAAGACTATGGTAACGTGTATGAAGATGCTTATAGTAGCGGATCTATTGTATTTGTTAATAAAGATGAATGTCCAATTGGAGCGAATGTCGTTTATGTCAAATCATTTAGAGAAATAGGAATCACCAGTGGATATCCAGCTATCGGCGCAAGACAAGTTGCTAATGAATTATTATTAATTCCCCACAAGCATTTTGCGTTTGGAACTGTCCGCTTTAGTGGAGACTTTGCAACCATTAAAGGATTGACCAAATACGGCCTAACGGTTACCGATTTAACTCTTACTAGTCCGATTAAAGGCAAGAAAGTTGAAATCGGACAAAACGCTTTTGCGGTTGGGTGGGAAGTTAAAATCACAATTCCGATTTCGTTTGTAGATAATATATATTATTATATGTTTAGAACCAAAGGCTTCTTTACCCATTTAACAATTGGCGAGGGAATTACCAAAATTGGCAAGTGGGCTTTTACTAATCGAATTGATCCCAATCTCCCTGGCATTGATGCAATTAAGGAACTTCCTATTGTATTATCTCATTTAACTAGTGTTAAATTGGGTGACGATTTAGAAGAAATTGGTTATGAATCATTTTATGACAATGTTTCATTAACTGAAGTTATTGGAGGCGCAAATTTAAATTTTATTGATAAAAGACCGTTTGCAGGAATATTTGGAGGGATTAATCTAACTACTGTTGACTTTACTCGTTGTAACAAACTTAACAGTATCCCCCAAAATGCATTTGCTGGTTGTAAGAAATTATCATATTTGGGTTTACCACCAGGATTATGGAAAACCTCAGCCGGTTTGAATTTATACAATTATTTCCCATACGATATGACTCCCGAAAGAATTGCGTATGTATTTGCTAATTCTGATAAAGATGCTGGTGGTTCGTGGCAAAAAACTAAATTATCAACGAGCCCGGTTTATTACACCAAGACTGCTAATAAGGATAGCTTAGGTAAATTTATAGATGTTAAAGGCACTACGGATATAGAAACAGCGATTAAAAAAGTCGCTGATGAGGGAGAAATTTATATATCAGAAGGATATAAAGGGGAGCACACGATAGATTTGAATGGACGTACTGCATCCATGACAATTAACGTAGCGCCACAATTTAAAGATTTCACCATTAAAAATAAAGGATCTAGTGATATAACCGTTAAAAAAGGTGAATGTTTAATGTTAAATAACGTTAAGCCCGAAGGAAAAATTCAATTAGGTGCTAACTATGATCCAAGTTCTGGCAGAATTACTAACACAGCCGGTTTTGCGATTAAAGGAGTGGATTCTTCAGATATACCGCAAGTCAGTATAGTTGAATATAGCGATCAAGGCGAGGTAGGAGAAACTATACATGAGAATGTATTAAGCACTGAAGCTAATATTAATAATGAAACATATGATGCATATGGTATATTTAATTTTGCCATTAAAGATGATGACGATGGAAAAGGAGAATATAACTACATTTACGATACTTCTCCATTTGGCGATAGGGCTACAAGTATAACTTATGCTCATCAAATTGAAGGCATAGAGAGAGTTAAAGTAAATAACGGTACGACTTCTAACAATCACGTAACTCATATAACTTTCACAAGCGACGTTGAGTCGATTGCAGAAAAAGCCTTTAATAACTTTGATAAGATACAAGAAGTAACATGTGAAGAAGGACTTACAACCATCGGGGCAAGCGCCTTTAATGACTGCGATGGTTTAACATCGGTTACTCTTCCTAATAGCGTAGAAACCATTGGAGATAAGGCATTTAATAGTTGCAATAACCTTACTATAATAAATATTCCTACCAGTCTTAAGGCCATTCCAGCCGAATGTTTCCATGGTTGTCCTAAGATTGAATCAATTGATATTCCTAATAGCGTAACTAGTATTGGAAAAGAAGCTTTTAAAGGATGCACTGGATTATTCTATGTTGAATTCCCAATTGGTTTGGAGTCGATTGGTGAAAGTGCCTTTAGTGATTGTAGTTCATTATATAGAATATCTATACCTGATGAATCTAAACTATACAAAATCGAAAAAAATGCATTCTTAAATTGTGCAATCCTAACTTATGCTTATTTCGGCGAATCCGCGACTAAAGGTTGGAAAGTACCAGACGATTCCGAAGGAACTATCTCGATAGATGAAGATATATTAGCCGATCCAGGCCAAGCTGCGATTTTACTAAAAAATAAAACCGAAACTGAAGTTGGGTTTGCTGATAAAGAATGGACAAGGGAGGCCCCAAATTTATGATTAGATCAGCCTTACATATTTATCGTAAAAACATTTGGAACATTTTTGCGGTTACCGGTATTGTAGCCTTTGGCGTAGTAATCGCCCTTATGGTCGCAACTCCAGTAATTTATAACTTACTTTTCTATAACGTAACTAGAGTGATTTCTAGCGCAACTGCGATTCCTGAATCCGGTTTTAATTTCAATGCTTTCATTGAGTCACTTAATAAACAAATCGGTGGATTAAACTGGAATAATCCAGTTGCATCCATTCAAGGTCTACTAGACAGCAAGGGTTACATCCGTATGTTTACTCAAGCCTTAATGGATTCCGGATTCCACAAAGACGTGATTAGTGGACTAACCGATACGATTGCAATATGTGCGGATGAATTAGTCGCTGGGATTAAAGAGCAATTAATCTTTATGCTTATTTGTGTTGCGGTCGCTTGTTTAATCGCCTTTGTCGCAACTAGAGTAGTCGTTCAACTTAGAACCGCTCGTCATAGAAGCGCTCATAAAGAAAAAGACCGCAAGCGTAATATCAAACGATTCATTGCTTTATTCGTTCTTAATCTATTAACGGTTTTATTAGCCTATACTTTAGTAATCATAACTTTAGTATTTGGTACCCTAAACGTTTTAGAATTCTCCTTAGTAATCGCTGCGATTCTTATTGGTTTAGTATTCTTAACCTTCCTCTGGCCGGTGGTGTGTTACCGCGACAAGAGACTTAAATTAACTACAATTTTTAACTTAAAAACCTTTGCCTTCTATCTATTATCTTGTTTAATTGTTTTATCAATCTCCGCAGTAGTGTTTGTGATTTGTTTCTTCATCAGTGATGTGATTGGTCTATTAATCGTTCTACCATTAATATTCGTTACCAATATCATTATGGAAAATATTGTGGTTTCTTACACTAATAACTACTACAAAATTAGAAGAGCGCAAAATAAAAGACTTGAACTTAAAAAAGAGAAAGCCAAAGCCGCTGCTTAATATTTAGGAGGATAAGATATGAGCAAGAAAATTTATTTAGCTCTAGGGGTTTTTCCGCTGTTTATGTCGACCTTAGTCGGCTGCTCGTCTTTACACGTGCACACGATTGATTCGCCATACGAAGCTAACGAAACATCGCACTGGAAGACTTGTAAAATTTGTCACGAAAAATTTGATGAGCACGAACACACTTGGAACGAATTTAACGATACGTGCTTTATTTGTGAATATCATGATCCACTAGTGCGTCTTGAAGGAAATGTAGTAGTAGGTTTGACCGCACACGGAATGAATAAACTTACTTTTGACATCCCAAATATGGTTAACGATGTCTCCGTAAAAGGGATTGCTCCTGGAGCATTTGCGGGTTCTAAGGCGGTAACCGTTAAGTTGAATAGAGATTTAGATTACTACTACGCTGATGCTTTTGCGGGTTCAAATGTCAAAATCATTAATTCAGAAGAAGGCGACTTAGTCCAATGGGTTAAAGAAGGCGATAAGATGGTTAAGCATCGTGATTTTGAAGCGATGATTGATAATCATCATTATAAAACCTTAGCGGAAGCTTTCGATGCTGTTGAAGTTAACGATGCAACAATTACTTTATTAAAAGATGTAAAGGTTGATTCGAAGATGCCAATTAAAGTTAATCACTCAATTTCACTCGTCGCCTATCAAAGTAGCGCATCTCTAGAGTGTAATTTTAATATCGTACCAGCAGGCATTCTATATATTCCAGAAACAATCACTTATCAAGGCGATGCTAAATTGTTATTAGGCGACTTTAAAGAGAAAAGAGGTGCTGGTGATAGTGGCAAGGATGGTAATACCACTGAAAATGTTTATAACACTGGTTCACTAGTGTTCACCCACAAAGAAGAACGGCCGGATAACGTTAATGTTAATTATGTTGAATCATTCGGAGAAGGCGTAGCGCTTTATCCAGCAGTAGGTGCTAAACAAGTCGTGAATGATTTATTAGTAGTGCCAGTGAATCATTACGCATTCGGAACATTACGCTTTAGTAAAGATTTTAGTGAAATTAAAGGCCTAACCGAATATGGTCAAACGGTTACGCATTTAAACATTACTAATGTAGTGGAAGGTAGAGACGCAAACATTGGAGAAAGATCATTTTCAATCGCTTGGGATTTAAAAGTTCCAGTAGCGATGGTTGAAGACACTCATTACTATTGCTTCGTCCCAAAAGGTTTATTCCTTGATTTAACTATTGGTGATGGAATTAAAGTTGTTAAGAAAGCGGCCTTTAATAATCGTATTGATAGTGATATCGATAGAGAAATTATCAATTATCTTTATCCAGTTTTCTCTCATCTATTTTCGATTACGATTGGAGATACCGTTGAAGAAATCCAATACCGTGCCTTTTACGATAGCGTGGCCTTAGCAAGCATCGGTGGTGGTAAAAAATTAAAGAAAATTGGTGAAAGTGCATTTGAAAAATCTATGAATTTAGTTACGGTTGATTTTGAGCATTCCGCGCTTAGTGAAATCAAATCTAAAGCATTCGCTGATTGTCGTTCATTATCGCAAGTGATTTTACCTGAAGGATCGTGGAAATTTAATAGTGATATGTATTTCCCATACGATATGACTCCCGAAAGAATTGCCTATTTTATTGCTAATTCAGATGGCAATGGAACTTGGACAAAATCTCCGTTAGATACACGTCCGGTGAGTTATACAACAAGTACGGCTAAAGATTCGCTTGGGCGCTTTAAAAAAGTTAAATATGTTAGCACTATAAGTGAAGCGATTAATAGCAGTGATTTAGCGGATGGTGGTGAAATTTATATATCAGAAAAATGTAAAGAAAAGAATATAGCATTATCCCAAATTAGTAAAAGTTTAACTATTAATGTAGCGCCTGAATTAAAAGATATTACCGTAGGTAATGAAAACGGGATTACGGTTAACGCTGGTAAATATCTTGCCTTATATAATGCTAAACCTAATGGTGATATTACATTAAAGGCTAATAAGACTGCTGGAGCAGAAGAATTTAAAAATGTCGCTAGTTTTGCCATCAAAAAAGGCGTGGATATGGAACACGACGTTAGATTTGAATATGAAGATAATTCTAACGGGACGTTTAGCGCTATAAGTAATGAAGTTGTAATTAGAGAAAAAGCTTATAATGCATATGGTCTATTTGATTTCTCTCTTACTCGTTCTGATAATACGGTTACTTCTCATTTAATTGATTTAACTAACTTAGGTAAAAGCGTTACAACTATCACATTCGGTCGACAAATTGAATTAGCAGAAGGTGAGGTTTCTAGAGTACATTTACAAAACGGACAACTATCTAGTAGCGGTGATATCGCTTATGTATTCTTATCTGATGAAGTTATAAACATCGGCGTCAACTTTTTCAACAGTTTTACTAAATTACAAGAAGTGATACTTGGAAATGGGATTACAAATATTGCTGAGGGATCTTTCCAAAATTGCACTAATCTTAGACACGTTGTACTTCCTGATAGTTTAACTTCAATTGGCGAATCAGCGTTTAAAGGATGTACTAGCCTTCTTTCAGTGAACATTCCTGATAGAATCGCAAGTGTGCCTAAATATTGCTTTGATGGATGTACTAGCCTTTCTTCAGTAAGTCTTTCTGATTCAGGCGTATTAACAAACATCTGGGATTGTTCGTTTAGAAAATGCGAAAATCTTACTTCAATTAATATTCCTGGCTCTGTGAAAATAATACATCAAAGCGCGTTTAGTGAATGCACATCATTAAGCGAGATAACTTTTGAAGAGGACGATAAGAATACTAACTTAGGGATTTATGAAAGCGCGTTTGCTGGTTGTACAAGCCTTGTGTCGATTAGTTTTCCTTCACGGACATCAGGGATTTTAACCAGCGCGTTTGCTAATTGTACAGCGTTAGAAAGTGTGTATTTACCTGATGATAATCGTTTAGGAATGATTTTTAATAATGCGTTTGTTGGTTGTACAAACTTAACCTCTTTCCATTTTGGAAATAATATATATAGTTGGATGGCCGGCTCAACTTTCTTATCACCCGAAGATTTAAGCAATGATAGCACAGCTGCAAAATATCTAACAGATACATATATTAACGTTGACTGGCAGAAGAGAGCAAATCACGATTTTTAACTTAGAGAATTTTGCGTTCTATCTATTATCTTGTTTAATCGTTTTATCGATATCCGCGGTGGTGTTGTAATTTGTTTCTTCATCATTGATGTGATTGGTTTATTAATCGTTATGCCATTAATATTCGTTACCAATATCATTATGGAAAATATTGTGGTTTCTTATACTAATACTATTACAAAATTAAAAGAGAACAAAATAAAAGACTTGAACTTAAAAAAGAGAAAGCTAAAGCCGCTGCTTAGTATTAGGACTATAAATCTAACAAACAATACTTTATTGCTTATTTACTATCTTCAAGATTATTAACTTTAACAATGTAATCAAGTCTGTAGCCAAGACCACAGGCGGATAATTCTTCGCTGGTTCCACAAAGTAAGGC
>JAKSUY010000014.1 GCA_024408495.1 Bacilli bacterium | reverse complement strand
AGAATATAAATTTACCTATAAACTATGTTAGGAGAAATACAGCTACTAAAAAAGCTTATTGTCCATATTGTGGTAAAGCATACAATATTCCATCTAGAGGGAGGGACTATTGGTGTCCAAAATGCTTTAAACCATTATTTAAAACTCTTCAAGATGATGAATTGAGTAAGTTAAGTATCAAAGATAGGCAAAACGAAATTTCGCTTCATATGGCTGATTTAAATATGGAAACTGCGCCAAAATTACTTTTATACGCGAACAAAATTAACACAAGAAAAATAATTATTAATCTCATGCTTAAATATCCATTAGATAATAAATTAAAAGACATAATTGAATCCTATATAAATGCATATACTAGATATAAAATCACTAAATAGTGCGATGAAGGCGCATTTAATAAATTCATTACCTCATTTACAAACATGTATAATTATGAAAATATTTCTGATACGAAAGTTAATCTTTTTAAAGTATATTTAGGTTTACCTAATATTTAAGAATGATGTTTTAAATAGCGCTGTTTTTATTTCCTATTATTGCAATTGCTTTTATTTAACTTTTCTCTTACAATATCAATTGAAGAAACAATAGCTACTACCAAAGTTTGGAAATGAGAAAACTCTGGTAAGTATTCATACCTCTCGCTAACCGAAGATATGAAATCTATAGTTTCTTTTTTTAATTGTCCTTTCTTTAATTCTGGAAAGCCTGTTAACACCCATTGATTAGTTGAAAAACGATGATCTTTAACTAAAACGACTCTTACGCCTCGATATTCAAGCGTGCATTTAAAATCGGTTAATTTTATTATTTTGCCCACCTTAGTGGCTTCTAAAACACAAATAAGAACTTTACTAATTAATAAAGCATCCATATTATTCTTTTCGTGTCTACCTTCAATGATATGTTCAATACCATATCCACCTTTTGGAAAATCTTTATTACGAATATCCCCGAAAGTACCATATGGAATTGCGATTTCATTTAAAACTTTATTTCTGAATAATATGTAGTTTTCTTCTTTTTGCTTTTCTAGCAATTCATTAATTTTCTTTAACTCATTTTTGCTGATCATCTGTTTTTTCATAAAAATGTCCTCCTATATAGTAATACACAAAAAGAGAGGACTAATTTTCCTAAAAATAGAAGTATATTTATATATAAATATAAAAAATTATTAAATGCCACGTTTGGTTAACATAATACATATATATCCACTCACGTCGATGGAATCGGGGTGAGGTGGATTGTGCGCTTCTTATTTGAAACTATGTTTTTATTGTTGAATATAAATAATCATTTATAATATATAGAGATCTTAAAGGAGTTTATTTTTATGAGAAAGAAATTATTAATGGGCAACTGGAAAATGAATAAAACCAACCAGGAAGCCAAAGAATTTGTCGAAGCGTGTGGAGATATTGTTAAACTTGCTAAAGAACATAATATTGATGTTGGTGTAGCACCGACTTTCTTAGCGCTTTGTTGTGCTAAAAAACATGCACCTGAAGGCTTAATTATTTCAAGTCAAAACGTTCATCATTTAACTAATGGTGCTTATACGGGCGAAGTTTCAACCGAAATGTTACAAGCCATTAATGTCAATTGGGCAATTATTGGTCACTCCGAAAGAAGAACTTACAATAATGAAACATCTGAAGCTTGTAATCTAAAGATTAAAAAATTATTAAGCGCTAAGATGGTTCCACTATATTGTTGTGGTGAATCGCTTGAGACTTATGATAAAGGTGAGACTAAAGCATTTGTGAAAGATCAAATTGTTAAAGGCTTTAAAGATATAAATAAAGAAGATGCATCTAAAGTAGTAATTGCCTATGAACCAATTTGGAGTATTGGTACGGGTAAAAATGCTTCTAAAGAAATCGCTGAAGATATTTGTGGTTATATCCGTTCGATTATTAAAGAACTTTATGGTGAGCAAGTCGCTGATCAAATTAGAATCCTTTATGGTGGAAGTGTGAAGCCTAATAATATAAAGGAATATTTATCTTCGCCAAATATTGATGGCGCATTAGTTGGTGGCGCCTCACTTAAAATTGATTCCTATAAAGAATTGTTAACTAACATCCTTTAACATAAGGTAGAGTAATAGTAGGAGGAAATTTATGGCAACATACGATTTTAATACAAGTTCACCAGGCACTCCTGGTAATTCTGGTGTAGGGGTAAAATCTACCCAAACATCTTTATTAGGTAAAACATTTACCTATATGTTTTTATTCTTACTTTTAACTGTTGCAGTAACCGTTGGTGTATCAGCAATCTTCCAATTTGCAATTAAAGATGTAAACGTTAGAAATGATGCTTATTTTATTACTTTAATTACCGCGAGCATTACTCAGATTGTGTTAACAGTAGTTATTGCTTTTACTTCGCTTAAAAGAGGCAAAGCCGCAGTTATTCCACTTGTTCTCTATGCAGTTTGTATGGGTGTATTACTTTCAAGCTTCACTTTCTTAGGACTTGAATGGTATACCTTAGCGGCTACCTTTGGTATTGCAGCATTAGCTTTTGGTGGTATGGCTCTTATCGGTACGCGTAGTAAGAAAGCAACTGGCATGGGATTAATCGGATTTGGCTTACTATTTGGAATATTAATTGCAGGCTTATTCAATATCTTCTTAGCCTTATTTTTACCGGGTGGTTTCGCTATTGTTAATATCATTACCAGTATTTTAATCGTAGTCGCGATTATGTTAATTACCGCCTACGATGTGCATAATATCAAGCAAATTTCTATGCGCTGCCAAGCGGATAACAATTTAGCGCTTTATCTTGCATTTAATTTATATCTAGATTTCATTATTATCTTAATTCATTTATTAAGACTAGTAGCAATCTTTAGTAGTAATCGTTAAATAAATCTTATGAACAAATCTAAATTCATTATTCCAATAGCAACCGTTTTAATGCTTGCTAGTTGCGGAGTTAAGACCAAAGAAGTCACAACTATTTGGGGTAACACTTGGGGTTATACTAACACAGTGTTTGTTGGTTTCGAAATAAATGATCGTCAAAAAATATTAGATAATAAAGACAAAATTGATTGGACTACTACGGAAATTATTTTTGATGGTAATGAGAGCATTAAGTATGCGATAAACGATCAAAAAGTTGACAACATTTTAAGCGCAGAATTTATTAGAGAAAGCAAATATCCTGGTATTGTTAAGCAACGCGACTTTTTTGCGAATAATAAAATAGTGGTATCAAGTAAAGAAGAGAAAACTGTTACCATAGGCAAAAATAAATATGATGATGCTATTGAGTCAAACGGAACCGAGAGAATTAGTTTCAACAAAAACGTAAGTTATCTTATGTCTGCTTGTGATACTGATGGACTCATCGAGCGTTTAACCATTAAGCATTCTTTAGATGGTGGTAATTTTATTAACGAATTCGATATTGTAGTTACTTTTAAAAATAACGCTGAAATCGATCCAGTTAGGGGTAGTGGTTTCTTTGAAATAGCTGCTTTAGCTTAATTAGTAAATTAAGACCCCTATCGTTGTTATTTCTTTAGGGGTTTTTCTTTGCGTTCTTCTTCGGCTTCTTTGATTTTAAGTAGATCTTCGATTTCTTGATCGCTAATAACTTTAATTCCGTGCTTAGTTAATAGTTCGGTTGTCCACCCTTGTCCAGGAATCTTACGCTTCTGGAAATAACCATTATAGATTTGATGAACTCCGCACGAAGGTGAATCTTCTTTAAGGATTGCCATCTTAATATTTAAGTATTGGCAAATGTTTAAGGCCTTTTCTGCGCCTAAATCAAATTTATCAGTAATTACTTCTAGCTTCTCGTTTCGTACTTCGTTTCGTCTTCTTTCGCTTCTTAAACGAGGTGATTTAAGACCGCCTTCGACTTCGGGACAAAAAGGAACGAGCTCATAGTATTTTAAAAGTTCTTTAATTAAAGGAGTGTAACAACCTTTTCCGTCGTAACGAACTTTATCGCCGACTAGGCACGCACTAATTAAAATCTTTTTCATACCGTTAATAATGTTAGCAAAATATGAGTAAAAAATTAAATGAATTATTAAATCATTTTTATTATTAATTTTAATTAATAAATATGGAATATTATTTCTATATCAAATTTATTGTTAAAAAAACTAACATTAGATGAGGTATAATTATTTCATAATTAGGAGCATAATATGAATCCAACAATAAAAGCAACTTATGCTAAATACGGCATTGATGTAGATAAGGCTATTAAGCAATTAGCCAAAGCTAAAATTTCTCTTCACGTATGGCAACTTGATGATGTAAATGGTTTTGAAAATTGCGGAAGCTTAAGCGGAGGCATACAAACCACTGGTAGTTATCCAGGCCGCGCTCGTAATTTTAATGAATTAACCGCGGACTTAGATGAAGCGCTTAAATATATCCCTGGCAAAAAGAAATTAAATCTTCACGCGATTTATCAAACAGGAAAAGTGGTAGATAGAGCGAATATTACTCCAAAACAATTTGAAGCTTGGGTTAGCTATGCTAAAAAGCATCATTTAGGATTAGATATGAATCCAACTTTATTCTCTTCTCCAATGTTAGTGGATGGTTTAAGTTTATCTTCGCCTGATAAGAAGGTACGTGATTATTGGATTAAGCATTGTATTAATTCAATTAAAGTTAGCGAATATTTCGCAAAAGAATTAAAACAAAAATCATTATGTAACATTTGGATACCAGATGGCTTAAAAGATGTTCCTAGTGATCGTTTTGGACCAAGAAAAAGATTAGAAGATTCCTTGAATAAGATTTTATCTTATAAATATAATCGTAACTTAGTGGATGTTTCTGTTGAATCTAAAGTATTTGGTATTGGGGTTGAGTCTTATACCGTTGGAAGTCATGAATTTTACATGAACTACGCAAGTAAGCATAATGTATTATGTCTACTTGATACGGGTCACTTTCATCCTACTGAGAATGTAGCAGATAAGATTTCTTCAATGTTAATCTTTAATCCTTCATTGGCGTTCCATGTTTCTCGTCCAGTTCGCTGGGACTCTGATCACGTATTACGATTAAATGACGATCTTCAAGATGTCGCGAATGAATTAGTGAAATGCAATGCTTTAGACAAAGCTTATATCGGTCTAGATTATTTTGATGCTTCGATTAACCGCGTAGCCGCTTTAGTAATCGGTGCGCGTAATATGGAGAAGGCTCTATTAATCGCCTTATTAACTCCTTGGAATTTATTAAAAGAGGCTCAAGATAAAGGCGACTTTACACGTGTCCTTGCGCTTCAAGAAGAAATTAAAACTCTTCCCTGGCAAGAAGTATGGAATGAATATTGCTTAAAAGAAAAAGCTAGTAGTGAAGAAGTTTGGTTCAAGAAGATTCTTCAATACGAAAAGCAAATTTTAAGTAAACGAAGCAAATAATTCATTTACTTGCGATTATACTGCTAATACATTAATATCTAGATTTTTATGATTTATTAAATTAAAGTCTAGGGAACTTAATTATTTATCTTCTAATGCGGAGAATACACCGTTTAAATAGGCCGCGCCTAGCGCTCGGTCATATAATCCATATCCGGGTTTATGATTTTCACCCCAGATATTTCTTCCGTGGTCTGGACGGACATAACCTTTAAATCCGTTTTTCACTAAAACTTTAATAATCTTAACCATTGGTAGACTACCAACCATATGCCCAGTTTCAACAAATGAATCTTTGTTATCGGTATATTGGATGTTTCTAGCATGTAAGAAATATATACGCTTTGCGTATTTATTAGCCATATGCACCAAATCGTTAAAGCGCCCTGCACCAAAACTACCGGTACAGAATGTTAGACCATTACATTTACTAGGGACTGCTTTAAACATATTGTCTAAATCTTTTTCGTTACTAACTACGCGAGGAAGATTAAAGATATCCCATGGTGGATCATCTGGATGAATGGCCATATTAACTTTATATTTTTCACAAGTAGGCATAATCTTCTTCAAGAAATAGACTAGATTATTGAATAAATCTTTATGAGTCATCTTCTCATATTGTTTTAAAAGACTTTGTAATTCTTTAGGAGAATAAGATTCATCCCAACCAGGTAAATGAAGATGCTTAGGATCAATCTTTTCAAAATCTTTACGAGAATAGGCGAGTGAATTAGAACCATCCTTATGCTTATATTTCATGTTGGTACGTAACCAATCAAATACGGGCATAAAGTTATAGCAAATACATTTCACTCCTACTTGAGCGCATCTTTTAATATTTTCAATATAGTTTGCAATGTATTTATCTCGACTAGGCTTACCTAATTTAATGTCTTCATGAACCGGAATTGATTCAATTACTTGCATCGTAAGATGGTGTTTAAGGCATTGTTTCTTTAACTCTACTAATTTGTCTTTAGGCCAAACTTTACCAACTGGAACATCGTAGACCGCTGTTACCACGCTCTTCATGTTAGGGATTTGGCTAATATATTCTAAAGAAATTGGGTCAGTATCATTAAACCAACGAAAAGTTAATATCATAAATCACACTCCACTATAAGAAGAGAAGCCGCCATCAATTGGGAGAACTACTCCAGTTACAAAACTTGCCGCTTTATCATCGAGTAAGAAAAGAGTTGCGCCTACTAATTCTTTAACTTCGCCAAAACGACCCATTGGAGTCGCCGCTAGAATCTTTTTGGTTCTAGCTGTAGGTTTACCATCTTTAAAGAGTAAGTCTTTATTTTGAGCAGTTACAAAGAAACCAGGTGCAATGGCGTTCACTCTAATACCAACATGTGAGAAATGCACCGCTAACCATTTAGTAAAATTACTAACTGCGGCTTTCGCTCCACTATAAGCCGGAATCTTGGTAAGCGGAGTAAAAGCATTCATGCTTGAGATATTTAAAATCGATCCGCCTTTCTTCATCATATCACTTGCAAATTCTTGAGTTGGTAATACTGTACCTAAGAAATTAAGGTCAAAGACAAAGCTAATACCAGCCTTATCTAATTTAAAGAAGTCTTTAGTCTCTTTAGGGAGTTTAACTTCTGCATATTCATTATCAGTAGTAGCTTTAGGATTGTTGCCTCCCGCACCATTGATTAAGATATCAACTGGGCCGAAATCATGCTTAATCGCTTTATGGGCGCGTTTTAAATCATCGGGCTCTAGAACGTTACACTTATATCCTTTCGCGTGTTTTAAAGTTTTTGCAAATTTAAGCGCTTTTTCTTCGTGTAAATCTAAGATAGCGATTTTTGCGCCTTCTTTATCTAATGCACGGGCGAGTTCACTACAAATAACTCCTGAACCACCAGTGATAGCAATTACTTTATTTTTTAAATTAGCCATATTTCTTACTTCCTATTTTTAATGTTGCCTTGTCCAGTTCCAAAATTTAGCGCTTTTTCAACCATGTTGTCATCCGCGCTTCTTAATTTGGAAGTTTTGACCCGTTTCATTAATTCTTTATAATATAAATTTTCATCAACTGGAATCTTAACGGTTTCACCATTTTTCCATCCTGATAATTCAATCGCGTTCATTAATTCAACTCCATTAATGCCATCGGTTCCCTTAACGAATAATTTTTCTTTCTTAAGAATAGCGTTAGTGAAGTTACGTAAGATACCAACGTGTTGTAAATTCTTACCATCAGTCTTAACTTCGGTAATTTTAACTTCTGGTTTATCAAATGAAGTTTTTGCGTGTAATAAGAAATCAGTAGAATCTTTTTTATTTTTATAATAATAAAGTTTATTATTTTCGCAAATTAATTTGCCAAGCGTTCCACTTACTTCAAAACGATTTGTCCCAGGAGTTTCACCAGTAGTAGTAATAAATACACCAGTTGCGCCGTTTTTATAAGTAAGGTATGCAGTTACTTCATCTTCCACTTCGATATTGTGCCAATGACCATATTTACAATATGCATTTACGGATTTTGGCATTTCGCCAACCACCCAAGACACTAAATCAATTTGATGAGGGCATTGATTGATAAGCACGCCTCCGCCTTCGCCTTTCCAAGTTGCGCGCCAAGAACCTGAATCGTAATACATTTGGGTTCTAAACCAATCAGTAATAATCCAAGTAACTCTTTGAAGTTTACCAATTCCGCCACTTGCGATAATTTCTTTCATTTTGCGATATACGCAATTGGTACGCTGATTAAACATCATACCGAATAAGGCTTTAGAGTGTTTACTAGCTTCATTCATTTGGCGAACTTGTTTAGTATAAACACCAGCAGGCTTATCGGTCACTACGTTCATGTTCGCTTTAAAGCATTCTTGTGCAATAACTGGATGAATATAGTGTGGAGTGGTGATAATAATCGCATCTACATATTTTTTATCTATCATTTTGTGATAATCTTCAAAGACAGGAATCTTTTTAAGATTAATTCTTTCTCCTAAAGCTTTAATTTTTTTAGGATTGATATCACAAATTCCACCAATTATCGCATTGGGTATTTTGCCTTCATTAATTAGTGAAGCATAATAGCTTCCTTGATTACCAACCCCGATAATCCCATAACGTACTTTGTTCATTAGAAATTCTCCTTTATATATTTAATACTTTTAACTATATCTTTATATCCATCTTTTTTAGTAGCAGCATTATCTTGTTCAATAATAAAATATTTGGTTTTAGACGCTTTCGCTAATTTGATAATGCGTTTAAAGTTAATATTTCCATCTCCCAGTGGAGCGAATTCTGGTTCAAAATTATCATTAATCTTATAATCCTTTAAGTGAACGCATTCAATCCGTCCGTTTAAAGCCGGGATAATCTCATCGAGTGATACACCAGCGTATTGAACCCAATACGTATCTAAAGTAAATTGGATATGAGGCGCTTTCCTAAACATATAGTGAAAGATAGTTTCTCCGCTCTTAAGTTTACGGAACGCATAATGATGATTGTGGTAGAAAAAGCTAACTCCTTGCCTATTCATCTTAATTGCTGTTTTTTCTAATTGATTAATTACTTGAATAACATTTTTATCATCTGAATAAACATTTTTATCAGGAATCATCCCTAGACCAATACGAGTGCATCCAAATGATTTATGTTCTTTAATCAAGTTATCGGTATCATTTAAGATACGATCAAACGGAGAATGAGTTAAGATAATCGGCATTTTACTTTTCTTTGATGCATCTTTAAGTTCGATTAATGGAACAGGTGATCCTGAGAATTGAACAAAATCACATCCATCTTTTTTTAACTGCTTTAAAGTTTTAATCAAATCAGCTTTGGTTTGAATCATATTCCTGATGGAATATAAATTAAGTCCTATTTTCATTTACTAAATCCTTCTTTACTTTCGTGATAACCGGCATTAATTAATAATTCTTTAGTGTGCTTAACTGCAGCATCAAATGCTTCTTCGTTAGTGTTGTAATTATATTTATTTTTAAGTTCGGTTTTATCAACGTTTGCATATCCTGCGAAAACTTTTAAGTGTGGTTCAATGGTTAGAACTTTATCTCCGCTTAAACGAGAGATAATTTCTTGTAAATGTCCATCGCCTTTACCAGCGGGCACGACTTCCCCAGTTTCCATTAAAGCATCTTTAATATGGAAATAATATGCGCGGTCATAAAGCATCTTAAGGGACATAACCGGATCTTGATGGCATTGAATAAAATTCGCTGGATCGTAAATATAATATAAACCAGGGACTGCGTTTAAGATTTCGGTGCAACGTGGTTCGATGTCACCATAAATATCTTTTTCGTTTTCGTGGCACATTTTTACGTTATATTTCTTACCGATTTCAACCATTCTTTTTAGGTAATCAATTACCTTATCTTTACTTTCTAGGGCTTTAAAGAAAGAGAACATTCTAACATTTTCGCATTTAAAAATATTAGCGAGTTCACATGCTCTAATAACTTTCTTTTCGTATTCATTAAAATCGGTGGTGATATCAACTTTACCAATTGGAGAGCCGATTGACCAAACTTTAATGCCAGCTTTATCAAGCTTTTCGTAAGCTAGTTTAGCTTCATCATCCGTTAAGTCTAAAATGTTCTTGCCATCTACTCCTCTGATTTCTAACAAATGAATGTTGTTTTTGTTTAGAGCTTTAATTTGTCCATCTAATGATGGATCAGCCTCATCGGCAAAAGCGCAAAGACGAATCATATTTATCTGCCTCCTTTTTGTTTGGTTTTTTTAGTAGCTATTACTTTAGGCTTTGTTTTCTTAGTAGTCACTACTTTGTCTTCTTTAATTAATTTTTGTTTAGCTACTATTTTTTTAGTCACGATTTGTTTAACTGGTTCTTTAGTGGCGTCTTGCTTATTTTCTTCAGCTGCTTCGCGAGCAAAGAGCGCTTCTTTCTCATCTTGTAATTGTTCTAATCGCGTTTTATTAAGCGGATAACGGAAGAGCATTAAGAAGGCGGCGATACCAATCATGACTACTGGAATCAATGTGCCCAGATAGAACATTAAGCGAGTTTGTTCTTCAGTAAAGATATCAGCGTTAGCAAAATCGTAACCCATTGCGATTAAGGATGCGTTAATGCTAATTGCAGCGATAACTTGACCAAACTTTCTAAAGAACATAAAGATAGCGTAAGAGGTGCCGTCTTCACGAACTCCGGTCTTAACTTGAACATCATCAATGCAATCCGCAATCATACCCCAAATTTGTAGGTTAATTAAGCAGACACCGATTTCAGCGATTGCTTTTAATACATAGAAATAATTTAAAGTGTTTTGATAATTTGGAACTACGACCTCTTGACCATCTTTCATAATGGTAAGAGTACCATCGGCCGGGACAAACACTAAGCAGAACATAGCCATATAGGCTAAAACGCATAATGTAAGACCAATTGCGCTAATTTCTTTTTTACCAAATTTCTTTGCTAAAGCAGGAGCGGCAAACATAAACACAACTGGAGCAAATTGCCCAACTAATGATGGGATTTGTGCCCATACACCATTTACGTGATAATAGTTACGTAAAACATACCCAAAGAAAGATCCGGTGAACATACCTTGAGCGAGCAACAACATACCTACTACGCAGATAACTACCATCGAATGGTTTTTAAATAAACGTTTAAAGCCTTTAGCGAAAGCGCCTTTTTCACGTGATACTGGTTTAACTGGAACTCTTTCTTTATTGCCTTTATAGGCTAGGAACATTGCGATAAAACTACAAGCTGCTAAGACCGCAACACCAACCCAAAGAGCGGTGTAATTAATATGTTGGACTTTATTTTCATCACTCCAGAAAACGAACATGTTAAGAATAATGACAGGAGTACCGCCAATTGCACCACCAACTGCACGGAAAATCGAAAGTTTACTTCTTTCTTTTTCATCTGCGGTAACGACACTAGCTAAACTACCATAAGGAATTTGAACCGCGGTATAGCACATGCCAAACAAAATATAAGTAATGGTAGCGAAGAAGTAAGCGCCAAGAAGCGCTTCCTTTTGCGCAACATCAACTGTTCCTGGTAATTGAATAAACATTAAGATACTGGCAACCATTAATGGCAAACCACCATAAATGAACCACCGTTTAAACTTACCCATTCGGTTTGGCTTCATTCGGTCACAAATTCGACCCATGATTGGATCGTTAATTGCATCCCAAATACGAGCAACCACGAACATTACCATGATAAAAATCGGATTTAAGAACATTGCATCCGTGTAATAGTTTTGTAGCATTGATGTGTTAAGCGAGAACACTAAACAACAACCGACGTCACCTAAAGCATAGAAAATATAGTCTTTTAGTTTAAGGCCACTATATTTTGCGATATGCTTTCTTTTTGGCATTTCGGACATAAAAGTCTCCTTATTAGTTGTACTAATAAGATAACACAAAAAGAGCACATTTTGTCTTTTTTATATAAATAAAGAAATAAATGTTATTATTTTACGATTTCGACGTCAAAATTCATGATTTTTCCAAGCTTTTTAACTTGTTCGACGTAATTACCAAATACGACTGCTTGGTGGTGACCGTATATACCATCCGCTAAACGATGACGATATTCACGTGGGTCGCAATCTAATTTTAAATAAATCGCAGGTGAGCATTCATCATTTTTAAATGCACAAGCTTTGATAATGCCATGTGTGACTATCATTTTATCGCCTTTACGGTTAAATCTACCGATGGTGACATCTTGAGTAGATAATTTACCCATATTGACTTGAACCTTAGTGCCCCAGCCTTCGTGAGTAAAGGTCCATAATTCATATGGAGTGTTGTCTTTCTTAAATCCATTCATCTTAAGTCCAGGAACAGAATGTCTTATTTCTAATAATTCTTCATTGTATTTATCTTTGCCGTATACAATCTTAGACATGTGTAAGTCTTTGGTAAGACTTTCCCCTTTTAAAAGCAATAATGGATTACCCATATATACTGACTTTTCGGTTAGATACATAAATACCATTGTAGACATTAAAACGTTAAGATCTTCTTCACATGATGTTGGATAGCCGCCATCTTTAAGTAAAGTATGAGTTAAACATGGAGTGCATTTTAATTTAGCAGGGAAACGTGACGCACACATCTCTTTACATGGAGCGGTAAAGGCGTTACATTCATATTTATCCATTAATGATTTAACCGCTAAATAGAATTTAACATCACTTTTAAGCCATTCTAATTTAGTTAAATTCTTACTTGCGCCTTTAGAGATTTTAGTAGCGATTTCATTAATTACTTTCTTATCCGTAATTTCTTCTTCCATCACTTTAAAAATATGCGTAAAGGATAATCTAACGTTATCCATGCCGTAGCGGGAAAATAATCCATAAGTGTGATAATTAGATGTATTAACGCTTACTGGATATTGATAAGGTGATACAAACATCATAAGTTTAGTGTTCTTAACGGCTTTTTTTACCCAAAGGTAATGACATAGTTCAGAGAATTCAGGAAGATCATGTGCCATATAAGCTTCATGTCCTTCATCGCGCATAAATGCTACTAAATCAATTGGAGTAGGCGCTTTATTAATCATACAAATTGGTTTATTAAGTTTTTCAATACCAGGAACCCGGTATGTTAAAACAAATAAATCAACTTCATCAATATCCTTTTTAAGTTTCTTAAATTCTTTTTCTAATACATAGAAAGATTCATCATATTCTACACATATGGGGTCTAACACTTTAACATGACCTTTAACTTCTTTCTTTAAACGAGCGTAAAGCTTCTTGGCCGCTTCTTCGGCTTCCTTTACTTCGTATTTAGGATCAAGTTCTTTTGGTAGACCGGTTCGACAAGGTCCTTCCCACGCTCCAGTATGAATCACACTAGCAATCACTGGTCTAATGTTTAAAACAACATCCATTCCACTGTTCATATTTATCTCCTTATTTCATTAAAATAATTATAACAAAAAAGGCAAGGGGTTGCCTTGCCTTTTGCTGCTAAAATTTAATTATCTAGCCTTTACTGCCTTTTTACTAGCTCTCTTCATTTCTCTTTCTTCTTTTGCTAAGAGAATTTCTTTAGCATCTTGAATTTCTTCAAGACGTTTCTTGCTGATTGGGAACCAGAAGATAAAGAGAATTGTGCCAACAGCATAAGCAACTAACGGAATGCCAGTAGATAAGAACCAAAGCATTGCTGCTTGACCTTCACTTAAGTGTTGACTACCAACATAACCGATGCCAAGTAAGATTCCTTGACCGCCGCAGAAGGCAACGGTTTGGCCAATCTTACGTGAGAACATAAGGATTGAATAAGATGTACCATCTTCACGAATACCAGTTTTAATGTGAATGTCATCAATGGCATCTGCCACCATACCCCAAAGGAGTAAGTTAAAGAAGCCTGAGCCTAAACCACATAAGAAGTTACAAACCACATATAAATAATATGGAGCGGTTGATTCGGTTCTTGGCATAAAGTAAATGAATAATTGAGCGATATAAACCGCTACGCAGAAAATTGCACCACAAGTGGTTGCTTCTTTTTTACCAAGCTTCTTAGAAAGAATTGGAACAATGAACATAGTTAAGAAGATACCAACGATGTTAAGAATATCAGGAAGGGTTGTAAAGAACCCGGTCATATTAAAGAAGTCGGCGGAGACATAAACGGATAAGACACCGTTAAACATACTGCCGCAAGCTAAGATAACGGCGATGACGCAGATTGAAAGCATCGCGCGGTTATGCGTAATACGCCCAATCGCTTTCTTGAATGCGCCTTTTTCTCTTGGCGCAGGTTTTGAAATATTCCTTTCCTTTGTTCCGAAGTAACATATCAACATGAATGTAATAGCAAAGACTGCCAAAACTGATACACCAATAATCATTGGTTGCCAATAGAATCCACCAGGTGCTTCTTCTGATTTTTCACCAATACAAAGAGCTTTAACAGCTAATACTGGTAAACCACCAAGGTTACCAGCAACACCACGCCAAATTGATAATTTGCCTCTTTCGTGAGCATCTGCAGTAACTACGCTTGCTAATGAGCCATAAGGAATTTGAATAGAGGTCATACACATACCGAATAGGATATAGGTAAAACCTGCTAAAACATATTGCCACCAGCAACTGTTAAAACCATCCACTAAAGATTGCGGGCCCCATTGGACAACCATTAAAATGGTTGCAACAGCATATGGCAAGACCATATATAAGAACCATCTCTTATACTTACCATGTTTATTTGGCGGTAAGCGGTCAGCGATACGTCCCATAATCGGATCGTTCACAGCGTCCCAAATACGCGCAATCGCGAAGATGATGATGATGTAAAGGGGGTTAAACATTAAGCAGTTTGTGTAATACTTGTTTAGTAAACTGTTTGCAACTGCAAAAATAAAACAGTTACCAAAGTCGCCGAGAGAATAGAAAAGATAATCTTTCAGCTTTAAACCACTACGACTTGCAATGGTCTTTCTTGAAATACTTTGTTCCATAGAACTCCTTTAATAATTTCCTTTTAATTATATAAAATCAGCGCTTGAATGTCGAGTGCTTGATTTTTGCTTGTAATTCTTTAACGTATTGTGTCTCGTTTACTGGAATCTTAACGGTTTCACCTTTATGCCAGCCAGAATAGAGGGCTGCATTAATGATTTCAACCGCTTTTAAGCCCTCAGAACCGTGAATTTTAAGTTTTTCTTTACCTAATATAGCATTAGTAAAATTAGTCATAATCTTCATATGTTCTTCAAGCGTTTCTTTAGCAATCTTAATCTCTTTTACCTTAAAGCCTGGTTTATCATATGGGCCTTTTGCGGTCCTAGAGAACTTCTTAGTATCCACATTAGATTCATAGAAGGTTAATTTACCACCTTCGCATACTAGTTTTCCTTTAGTGCCGCTTATTTCTAAACGATTACAACCAGGATACTCTCCAGTAGTGGAAATAAATGTTCCAGTCGCTCCGTTTTTAAAGCGTAAGAATAAAGTAAAGTCATCATCCGCTTCAATTGGATGCCACTTACCATTATCCATAAATCCGTTAACACTTACTGGTTGTTCGCCCATAATCCATTGTAAAAGATCAATTTGGTGACAAGCTTGGTTAATGACTAAGCCTCCACCTTCACCTTTCCAAGTCGCACGATTAGGCGCAACCGTATAGTATTTATCTGGACGATACCACATCGTGATGACCCAGTTAATTCTTTGTAAATCACCGAGTTCGCCCTTACTAATCATATCTTTCATTTTCTGATAAATGCCTAATGCACGTTGATTAAACATCATGCCGAAGAGAGCCTTGCTCTTTTTAGATGTTGCTATCATACGTTTTACATCATAAGCAGTAGTAGCAGCAGGCTTTTCGCACATTACTGGAATATTGCGTTTTAAACACTCGATTACCATTTCGGCGTGGAACGGATGAGGCGAGGTAATAATCGCCGCATCAATCACCTTACTATCAAGCATTTTCTTATAATCAGTAAAGACTTTAACATTCTTAGGTAAGATATTTGGAATCATCTTACGTCTTTTTTCACTTGGTTCAGTGACTGCTGCAATCGTTGCATTCTTTACTAATTTTTGTTTAAGAATAAATTCAGCATAGCATTGCTCAGCATGCGCACCGAATCCAATTAAACCATAACGAACTGTTTTCATTAATTAACCTCCTAATGTTTAAATAGTCCTTCGTGGATTTCCATATAGCCACCTTTAAGTAGCATCATTCGAGCATGACCAACCGCGTCATAAAACGCCGCGGTTCTATTTGGGTAAACGAATTTTTGACTGTTTTGAATTTGTTCAAAGGTTTCACCTTCATTTGGATAGCGTAGATGGTGCTCAATACTAAAGGTCATATCACGCAAAGTAGATAATTTTAATAATTGAGCGATATTAGCTTCGCCTTCTCCAACTGGAGTGATGTCTGCATCATCTCCTTTATGGATTCCATCTTTAAAGTGTACGTAATATGCGCGAGGGAATGCCATTGATAAAGTTTTATCGCTCGGTACTCCTACTTGAATATAGTTACTTGAATCATAAACCATTAATAGTCCAGGAATCTTATCTAATAATTCAAGCATTCTTTCTGGAGTTTCTCCATAAGTGCCTTTTTCATTTTCTAAGCACACTTTAATGTTTTCTTTCTTAGCTTCTTCAACCACATAGCTAAGTCTTTTAACCACTTCATCAACGTTATTATTATGGTTAAAGAACGAGAACACTCTAATATGGGGAGCATGGAAAATCTTGGCCATCTCAATCGCTTTTTTTACGCGATCTTGGTAAGCATTAAAATCAATCGCGAAATCTCTTTTACCAATTGGAGAAGAAATCGCCCAGACTTCAATTCCTTTAGCCTTTAATTTTTCATAAAATTCATTAGCCTGCTCGTTAGTGAAATCAAGGACATTAATTCCATTAACATCACGAATTTCCGCTAGGCCAACTCCCATACTGCGCATAGCCTTAATCGCATCATCAATATTGACGGCGGCTTCATCAGTTGGGGCACAAAGTTTAATCATATTCTTTTAAATCCTCCTTAGAATATATTTTTATCTTCGCGATATCGTCTCCAAACATTCTCAAAGAAATTATCTTCTTGAGGAATAGGACGAACATCACGCCAAATAACTTTGAAATTATTTTTCACGAGACTTACTTCTTGAACTTTTCCTTTGCTCTTTCCATCATCGGGTATAAAGCGGAATATTTCATCTAAGCCTTCTCTTAATTTTCCATTCTTTTGATAGTAGAGCGCGGATCCTCTAGTCTTTTTAATTGTCTTAGCAAAATCAAGTAGACTAGTTAATACCGCCATTTGGGTAATTAAGATGTCTTTATATTTATAAGCACTTACTAAATCAGTCTTATTTTTAACACCGACTTGATTTAGATGTTCATAATCTTTTTTAGTTAACGTAAACGCTTTATTCATATTCGCTAATTCACGAATCGCTGCACCATAATCGCTCATCCGTTTACCAGCTTCATCAATTAAAGCATGAACGTTATCTTTATTCTTAAGAACTTTACTAACAAATTTAATTTCGTTATTTAATTCTTTATTCGCAATTTTTATAAAGGCGCTATTGCTAATTCCTTGACGCTTACTATTAATGACAAATTGAGTGGCACGAAGTGATCCAACTTGACCAGCATTAAGCGCGCTTCCTCCTGGACGAGAAACCCCGTGCGTTCCGGCACATTCACCACAAGCGAATAAACCAGTCACGCTAGTTTCCCACCATTTATTAACGGCGACCCCGCCATTATGGTGTTGTGCGCAAAGCGCAATCTCTAGATATTTTTTAGTAATATCTAAGCCTTTAGACTTATATAAATCAATCGCAGGTTGATTCATATGTTTAAGTCTTTCAATTGGTGTTTTTTGTTTAGCGCCAGCTTTAACTAAATAAGTTTTAACTTCATCGTTTAATTTATTTAAATCAATTGTTTTTAAATTAAATGGATTTTTGGTGTAGTCTAAATACACTCTACGATGTTTAAAAGTGATTTCACGATACACAAGTAAATCAATCACCGATGATCCTTTAAGAACTTTATTGGAGTCAAACGGCCATTGATAACCTTTTAAGAATATATTATTTAAAGCATCATACTTATCGCTAAAATAATCCGCTAAGAATTCATATTCTTTACCTTTATTATCAATGGAGACAAAACGAGGTAAAACTTGCATATAAGTTCCGGATACGTTCCATCTAGGAGCGATACTGGCTAAACCATATTGCCATTCACTTACGTTTTGTAGTTTAGCGCCAGCTTGAACGGCTAACGAAGTAGAACCAGTATGGCAAGTGGGATAAACACTATTTTGATAAATACCAGCCGGACCACCCGTCGCCATAATAATATTCGGAGAATTAAATAAAACAAATTCTCCAGTCTTTTTATCTAAAGTAATTAATCCAATTACTTCATTATTTTGTTTTAATACTTTTACTGCGTATAAATTATCAAATATTTTAACGCCTAATTTTTTTGCTTTCTTCTCTAACGCTTCGGTCATAAATTTACTAGTTAATGGACCAGCACTAGTCGCACGTTCAAATGGATCATGATCGGTTTTATAACCAATATATTCTCCATAACGGTTATGCGGGAATGCTACACCTAATTCGCATAGATTAAGGAAACAGCGTGGTGAAAGCGCAGCTTCCACTAATGCGTTATCTCCATCCACCGATCCAGGTGCGAATAAATTCTTCGCCATCGCAATTACGCTATCAGGCGAATCGCCGGATAAGCCTAATTTATAATAGGTTTGTTTATCACTACCAGTGTTACGGGATGTTCCCATCATTACACCTTCGGTGATTAAAGCTGATTTTTTACTTTTATCTTCAGTTAAACGGTTAATGGCGTTATATCCGGCTGCGCCACTTCCAATAACTAAACAATCGAAATTATAGATTTTGCTTTTCATGATTAAAGTCTTTTAATGTGGAAACCGCCATCAACGTTAATTGCAGTTCCGGTTGAGAAATCAAGTAAACCATTAGCGACTGCTAAAACGGCTTTAGCGATATCTTCAGGCTTGCCCCAACGTTTAGTAGGTGTAATTCCTTCAGCGATTAATTTATCGTATTTAGCCGTAACTACTTCTGTCATTGGAGTTTTAATAATTCCTGGTCTAACTTCTAGAACGGGAATATTGTATTCACCTAATTTATCTGCGAATAAAGTGGTAACCATACTGACGCCTGCTTTCGAAATGCAATATTCGCCACGACTTACACTTGATGTATAACTTGAGTTAGATGCAATATTAACAATACGTGGTTGATAACCATCAATACCTTTCTTTAAAGATGCAATCATAAAGTTAGCGAAAGTTTGACACATAAAGAAGGTTCCTTTGGTGTTAATTCTAATTAAACGATCAAAAGATTCTTCGGTGGTCTCTAAGATATCCATTCTAACTTTACATGCAACGCCTGCATTATTAACAAGTAAATCTAAACGGCCATATTTTTTATCAAT
This sequence comes from Bacilli bacterium, assembly GCA_024408495.1. Taxonomy (GTDB): domain Bacteria; phylum Bacillota_I; class Bacilli_A; order RFN20; family CAG-826; genus UB1719. Next base: position 9,484 of record JAKSUY010000014.1, on the reverse strand, counting down.
ATATTCTTTTAGATTTTTTCTATCTTCTGCATTTGAGATATCACATTTTACATATTCCACTCCATCCATACTTGGTTGGACGTCAGAATAAATAACTTGATAATCGTTTTTCGCTAATAAGTCAGCGATACCTTTGCCAATTCCTTGATAGGAACCGGTTACTACGGCTACTTTTTTTGACATAATACTTTCTCCTTTAATAAGTTCCGATAATATTCGTTAAATACAGCACAACCAGCAACCTGTTTGTGACGCATTAAAACGGTACAGTTAGAGCAAGCTAAACAACATTTATTAGCTTGGAATTGACCTTTTAGGTAATCGGCATAAAAGGTCGGATAGGCTAAACTTAATCGACCATAACCAACTAAGTCACAGCATTTATCATTTAAGAGCTTCTCGCTCATCTCAAATAAATTTTCCCGGTAATAAGATAAACCAGAAATTACAAAGTACATATTAGGGAATGTTTTCTTAAGTTCTTTACCAACTTCATAGAAACGATTTAATCCTACTTCTGGTTTTTCTTCTGGAGTATAAGGTCCTTTCTTAAATGGACGATTAACATGTGGATTATAATATGGATTACCTAGAGTAATATTAATTAAATTAATTCCTAATTTTTCTAATATTCCTAATAATTTCTTAGGTTCAGTTAAATCCATTTTATTATCTTCGGTGGTACCAAATCCGTATGGTTTAGGAATCATATCAGTAATGGAAATACGACTAGCGACAATAAAGTCTTTTGGCATTGCTTCTCTTACTTTAGTAATCGAATCAATAAATAATTTGCTTCTATTTTCAAAACTTCCACCATATCGACCTGGACGAGTAAATCCACTTAATACTTCTTGGAATAAATATCCGTGACACGATTTAACGTCTACACCATCAAAACCGGCTTCTTTAGCAAGTTTTGCGGCCTTAACATATAAATCAGGTAAAGTATCAAGATATTCATCCGTTACGATATTTTCATCGGTTACAGGACGAGTCTTTTCGTAAAGAGGATGACGATAGGCAATCATAGGAACGATGCTTTGACGACCGGAGTGGGTCAATTGAATAATGCAAATTGGAGCATAACCAAATTCTTTCATTGCGGTTTCTCTAACTTGCTTAAGCATATCCTTAAAAGCCTCTACGTTTTTTTCGGTAATCATCATTTGGCGGTGATTAGTTCTGCCTTCTGGGCATACCGCATTTGCTTCAAACCAAATAATAGCTGCGCCACTACGTGCATTATTAATGTATTTCTTAAGCGTTAATTCACTTGGGCGCCCATCATCGTATTCGCAATCACAACCTTCCATTGGTTGAATTACTACTCTATTTTTAAATAGAATGTTATTGATTTTCAATTGTTCGTTAATCATAATTAGCTAACTATTTGATAGTGTCCTTCCTTTAATAAATCTTTGCTGATTGTTTTACCACTTTGAGTCATATAATCGTTATCTAAATCTTGATAGGAGACAACAATAGTCTTTCCGCTAGGAAGTTTAACTTCTTGAACTTTTAGATTATCATCAAAGTTTTTAATGACCGTAAATGTTTGTTGAGCATTTACTTTTGCCGCTGATTGAATTGAATAAGCATATTTTGCGTTATCACGATTATCGCCATGATCAAAGTAAGCAGTAAAGGTTTTGCCTTTAGTCTTTTCTTTATCCGGTTCATTTTGATGTCGATTTCTTTCCCAGCCGCCTTCAACCGAACGCACCGAAGTCTTAATCTCTAATGGATTATTACCTAAAGAAGTGTAGACTACATTGCCACAAGTGAGTGTGTGATTATTGTCAGTTAATTGAGGTTCTGCTTCTGGCATTTTAATTTGTTCTAATGTGGTATGGAGTTTACGACTGTCTTGATTAAACACTTTACCATTACCTTCAGTGACATCACCTGTATATCCTAAATCAGCGCCTAATAAAACCATTCCCTCTGGAGTAGCAACACATGTCACTGTAAAATTATTTTCTTTATGGTGATTACTTCTTTGCATTAAGACGGCCACTTTATCGGTTTCTGATTTTTCAATGCTACTAGTGCTTGAATAGACATAACCATTATCACTAGTAGGTTCAGGTAATTGTTGTTCATAAAGTTGATCGTTATAGTAATCTTTATCACGAATTGTAAGAATAGTTGTGTCTAGTGATACTGGGTTTGTAGCGGGCACCCACTCTCCTTCGTTTATATTAGCGCCATCTAAATTAATAGAAGTAGTTCCAGGAATCATGGAATAATCCCAAATTGGCATGATGTTGTAATATTCAGTGCCGGTATCCATAACACATGTATTAGTACCATAGGAAAGATTAAGTCCTAATTGATTTTCATCGTTAACGCATTCAGTGTTAGTGAGGTTAGGTGCAGTTCCTTTAAAGGACATATAAACGCCATCAACGTTAATAGCGACCATTTTAGCTTTATCAAAATACACCATGCCATCAAAGGTAGATTTCTTATCTTTAACATCATCTAAGTATTTTTGTAATTCTTCTTTTTTGGTGAAAGTATCAACATCTAGATAAGTATTAAATTGACCAAAGTTATTATTGGCGGTGTCGATTTGATTAGGACGAGCGATTTCTCGACTCATCGATGAATAATTAAGATAACCTTTATGGGTCATACTACGTAATCCACGCAATAAATAGCGTTCAACAATTGCCATCTTTTCTTCCGAAAGATTGACTCCGGCTTTGGTTAAAACGCTGAGGACTTTGCCTAAACGTCCAACGCCTTTACCATAACTTGCGATTTGAACTTGTTGACCATGTTGGAAGAAAGAACCATCGGTTTGGAAACCTTCTAAACGGTCATCGCAAATTTCATCATTAATCCGATTTTTAGCAATATTAAATTCAGTTTGATTTTTGGAAATAATTGAAGATTTTACGGTAATATCAGCATAGTCAAATAAATTAGCGCCAGTATGAGTCATAAGACTTTCGCGATAATAGAAACTTGCGTCGGCAATTTTTCCACGTAAGGCTGATTGACCTTTTGGATTTAAATCATCGTAGATGAATAAACCTAAACTTGCTAAGTTATTATCTACACCTAATTCATTTTGCCACCAGTTGGTATTGCGGTAATTGTTAAATACCCAATAGTATGTCATCTTAATGGCAATTTCTTTTATCTTAGGATCTTTTCTTGTTTCTGCGGTAATCGCAAGATTAAGCGCTTGAGAAACGTGCGTGGAGGCTGGCCATGAATCACGATTAAAGCCATCTTCATAATTAATATCTTTAATGTAATAGGTTTCAACATTAGAGATAACTTTCTTTTCTAATGAACTATAAATTTTTTGTTTATTTGCATCTGTGCCAATCACAATTTTATTCATGATTTCATCGGCGCTTAAATTTTCATAATTACTAGTAGTAGTGCTTATTAAATAATCTTTATAGGCGGTGTGCATTTTATCAAAGTTATCCGGTTCTTTCTTAGGCTCGTTACTATAAATAACGCCTAGAGAAACGCCAGTAGCGATACCTGCAACTAAGACAGTAGATATCGCAATAGTTAAAACTTTATGTTTTTTAAGTTTAGCGAAGAAATTATCTTTCTTTCTTTTGCTAATAATCTTTTTCATCTCTTTTTGCGCCAATTTAATAATTTCGCTTTCGCTTAAATCTCGTTCTTTTTTAATTAAAATTACTTCGCGTTTACTTTGATTGTTTTCTTCATAAGTTGCAATTACTTCGTAGTTCTCGTTTGAGGTAGAAGTAGCAATATCGTATTTAATATTCATAATCTTACTCTCCTATATCATTCGGTTCCGTATTGGCGGAATGAGCCGTGATCGTTCACTATCTTATAAGGAACATGGAAATGACATTCACGATATCCCATTCCTGGTTGCTTAGGATTTGTAGAATAGAATGGCTGGCTGTATGTTCGTTCATAGTCATCGCCTTCCATTGTGTAACGAGCGTTACATCTAAAACGAAGATCGCTTGGTAGCGGCAATTGGTTTTTAGCCTCTTCAGGATCTTTTGGTTCTATTAACGTAAATGTTACATCGATGGAATCATGTTCAAATACTGGATAAGCCTCTTGACCGGATAAGGTCTTAATTGGTTTCATGGTGTTTTGATAATGACGAGAAAACATAACGATTAAATCTTTTCCAGTTGCATCATCGCCTGTATAGTCTACGCGACGCCTATTTAACTCTTCTCCTAATTCAAAACCAAATAAATATAAGGAATCTCTTTCTCGAGCGGTGACACTTATATTAATATCATTCACCATATATTCTTTCCTAATGGTTAGGACGTTAAAACCATTACTTTGTTGAAAATAGGTAAAAGCATCGGGATATTCTTTATTAGCAACATAGACATGAATATCATCGGGAGAAACGGTATATTCAATATTCGGATATTTTAAAACGCCTTCTACATCTGTAGTTGGTTCAATATCCCATTGCGCACCCGCATATGTGATATATGGGATATCCAAATGGATTTGTAAATCACGATCCATCGGCGCGAAGGTTGGGCAATCATTTGTTACCACTTCGCTACTAAAAGTAACGTTACAAAATTGTCCACTTTTGTGTTTAGGCAATCCATTACCACAAGACGCCAAAGCAAAAAGCATTGGAGTCAAAGTTAAATAAATTATTTTTTTCATACATTAAAATTATAACAAAAAACATTAAAAAAAGATATTTGTTAACAAATACCTTTTCCGTTTAAATTGTTACTTAACGTGATACGCGACCAGATCCATCGCCTTTCATCAAGGCTTCAACTTCTTTAATTGAAACTTGGTTAAAGTCACCAGGAATGGTGTGCTTTAAAGCACTTGCCGCTACAGCGAATTCAATCGCATCTTGTCTATTTTTATAAGTTAATAAGCCATGTAATAAACCAGCGGAGAAAGAATCACCACTTCCTACACGGTCTACGATTGGATGAATATCATAGCGTTTTGATTCATAAAATTTCTTTCCATCATAAAGTAATGCTTTCCAACCATTATGCGAAGCGCTGAACGATTCTCTTAAGGTGGTGGCTACATATTTAAAATTAAAGGTTTTAGCCATTTCTTTAAAGATGTTTTTATACCCTTCAGCATCGGTTTTGCCTCTAAGAACATCGCTATCAGGTTTAAAGCCTAAACAATTTTCCGCATCTTCTTCATTACCAATACAAATATCTACATATTTCATTAATGGGCGCATTACTTTTTGGGCTTGTTCCTTAGTCCATAATTTCTTTCTAAAGTTAAGGTCACAAGAGACTAAAACACCTAATTTCTTAGCCATTTTACAAGCTTCTAGAGTTAACTCGGCGCAACTAGCACTTAAGGCTGGTGTAATACCAGAAAAATGGAATATTTTAGCACCTTTAAGCGCTTCTTTTAGTTGGTATTCTTTTACATTACTAGTAGCAATTGCGCTATCCGCGCGGTCATAGACCACTACGCTTGCGCGCATACTTGAGCCAGTCTCTAAATAATAGATTCCTAAGCGCTTTCCACCACGGACGATAAAATCGGTTTTAACTCCTTCTTTTCTTAAAGCATTAAAAGCGGCATCTCCAATAGGATTAAGTGGTAATTTGCTTACATAGTAAGCATCATGACCATAATGCGCTAAAGAAACCGCTACATTAGCCTCGCCTCCGCCATAACAAACATCAAAACTATTAGCGGCGCTTAAACGTGAATTTAAAGGGCTTGATAAACGAAGCATGATTTCGCCTAAAGTAACTATTTTTGCCATATTATTCTCCTTTAACGATTTTTACGGCCGTTTCGCAGTTTGATTTGATGTCACCTTTAAGTAACCAACTACCACCGACTGCGAATATTGCTTTTTCGGATATAAATTCTTTTAAATTGCTATTATCTACTCCACCCGTAGGAATAAATTTTACTTGTGGGAAAGCAGCGCTTAAGGCTTTAATAGCCTTTAAGCCACCATAAACACCAGCGGGGAAGAATTTTAGATATGTCATACCTAAATCAATGGCTTTCATGATTTCGCTTGGAGTAACTACACCTGGAAGATAAGTAATATTGTGTTCTTTACAAACTTTGTGCACTTCTAAACTTAAACCTGGAGAAACGATAAATTTCGCTCCAGCTTTAATGGCTTTATTAGCTTGATCAGCATTAATAACGGTACCCGCACCGATTAACATATCTGGGTATTCTTTAATCGCTTGAATTAAAGCTTCTTCTGCGCACGAAGTCCGAAAACAGATTTCCGCTACTTCAATTCCGCCTGCTTTTAAAGCATCAAGGGTTGGTTTAATTTCTGTGGTTGATTTAAAGACGACCACTGGAACTAATTTCGTCTTAAGTATTCTTTCATCCATAATTAAATTAAGTATATCATAAATGTGCTAAAATATTGCTACCTTGTTAATTTAACAAAATTAACGGATTGAGGAAAAATATGAATTTACGCATTGAAGAAAAGTTAGATACATTAGTAAAAATTCTTAGTAATTGGCGAATATCAAAACAAATTCCGGTTAAAGTCTCATATTTAGATTTACACAACCCTCATTTAAATGCAGCAAAAAACGCAAGTGGCTGGAAGTTATTTAAGGAACCATACACAATTTTTGAACAAGATAAATATATTTGGTTTAAAGGTGAATTTACCATTGATAAAAATAAAGATGAAAATTTAAAGTCTTATTTTGCAATTGAAACTTTTTTAAATCAATTTAGAGACGGCACTTGTCGTCCACAGGGAATTCTTTATTTAAATGGTAAATTAGTGCAAGGTATTGATATTAACCATTACGATGTCTTAATTCCTAGTGATAGTCACTATACTTTCTATTTATATTTATATACTCATGAATTTACTAATTCATTCCCGCTTCGTTTTTCAATTAAATATATAGATAAAAGAGTGGAAGAATCTTTTTATGATTATTGGACGATTCAAGAGGATGTTCATGTTTTATTAAAGAACGATTCACAATACGCTCCTAGTTTAAAAGTCGTTAATGAAGCAATGAACTTATTAGATTTAAGAAATCGTGATGACTTATTTTTTAAATCATTAGCGAAATCTCATAACTATTTAACGAATCATTATTTTAAGGGCCTATGTGGTAAGGAAAATGTGTTGATTGATTGTATTGGTCATGCGCATATTGATATGGCTTGGCTTTGGGATATTGAGCAGACTCATCAAAAAGGTTTAAGAACCTTTGCAACAGCGCTTAAACTTATGGATGAGTATCCTGAATATAGATATATGCATACCTCTCCTCAACTTTTTAAATTCATCCAAAAAGATGATCCTGAATTATTCTCTCGTATTAAAAAGAGAGTAAAAGAAGGTCGCTTTGAAATTGATGGAGCGATGTGGGTCGAACCTGATTGCAATTTAACGAGCGGTGAATCACTCGTTCGTCAAATTCTATATGGTAAAGATTATTTAAAAAAAGAATTTGGTATCGATTCTAAAACTTTAATTCTTCCTGATGTATTCGGTTATTCTTACCAAATTCCACAGATTTTAGCGAAATCCGGCGTTACTCGTTTTGTAACTGGAAAGATTGGTTGGAACGACACTAATCGTTTCCCATACGATACCTTTAAATGGATTGGATTAGATGGCACATCCGTCTTCACATATTTAATTTCTACTTGCGATGCAAATCCTCGATTTGGAATCAAAGATACTAACTATACAACCTATAACGGTTGGATGACCGCAGGTCATTTATTAGGCACTTGGAATCGTTATGAAATAAAGAAATATAATCGCCGTGTTATCACTACTTATGGCTATGGCGATGGAGGCGGTGGTCCAACGCGGGAAATGCTTGAAAAAGAAAAGCGTTATCGTTATGGATTACCTAATTTAGGTAAGACACATTTAACCACATTGAAAAACAGTCTAGATGCAATTGAAAATAATTTTAATAAGAGCTGTGTAAAGTTTAAGAAGACGCCGACTTGGAACGATGAACTTTATCTTGAATTTCATCGTGGCACCTACACTAGCGTTCCACGCATTAAAAAATATAATCGCGATCTTGAATTTTCGTTCTTGGATACTGAATTAATCGCTAGTCTTGATTCAGTAATTAATCATCATCAATATCCTAAAGATATTATTAATAAAAATTACGAGACTTTCTTGCTCCATCAATTCCACGATATTTTGCCTGGAAGCTCGATTAAAAAAGTTTATGATGATGCAGATGTTTATTTAGGCAAAATCTTTAAAGATAATAAGGCAATTATTAATTCACATATTGCTAATTTATTAAATAAAGAAAAGAGCCAATATTTAGTGTTTAATCCTAATGCATTTATTAGTAATATTCCCGTTATAGTTAACCATGAATGTTATGTAATAAAAAATATTCCTAGTGTGGGTTATCTTAGTTTTAAATTAGATCATTTGCCGAATCAAATTGAAGTGAGTGAATATCATTTAAGTAATGCTTATTTTGACATTAAATTTAATAAATTAGGGGAGATTATTTCTCTTTACGATAAAGAACATAAAAAAGAAATTGTTAAACCTGGAGAATCAATAAACAAATTTGTGGTTTATGAAGATATGCCATATCAATGGGATAATTGGGAATTATCTCCTTATTATAAGCAAAAGAAATATCATTTAGACGGTGATGCGAATTTTATTACTATTAACGAAGGCGATCGTCGTGGTTTTAAGATTACTCGTAACTACTATAATAGTAAGATAGTTCAATACGTTTATCTATATAACGGAATTAATCGAATTGATTTTGTTAACCAGATTACTTGGAAAGAAAAACGTCAATTATTAAAGATTCATTTCCCAATGAATGTTAAATGTGAACAGGCTAGATTTGATATCCAGTTTGGTTCTATTGGACGTAACACTAAAGCAAAGAATAGTTTTGATGAAGCGAAGTTTGAAGTGTGCGGCCAAAAGTGGGTTGATATGTCAGATGGTAAATTCGGTGTCGCCTTACTTAATGATTCTAAATATGGTTATGGAGTTGATGGTAATGATTTATCATTAACGGTACTTAAATCCGGTAGCTATCCATTTGATGGCGCAACGGATATTTGCCCAGAATTTAAATTTGCATTATTCCCTCATACTGGTGATTATAAAAACGATGAAATAGTCAAAGAAGCATATGTCTTTAATCGTCCAGGTTTGGTTTATCAAAATAAGAACGTAGATGGCTATCAAAATGTTAAACATTCATTTATTTCTCTAAATACGCCTAATGTGATTGTTGAAACGGTTAAAAGAGCGCACAATGAAAAAGCCTATATTATTCGTGGCTTTGAAACTGCGGGTAGTGTGCACGATGTAAGTCTTAATATAAATGTTCCATTTAAGAAAGCTTATTTAGCTTGTTATGTTGAAAATATGATAGATCCTATTCAGACAATTATGTCCTTTTATAAATGCTTTAAAGAAAATGGTAAAGAGGATTTATTTTTCAGAAAATATGCAAATTATCTTAGATTTCAA
>JAKSUY010000013.1 GCA_024408495.1 Bacilli bacterium | reverse complement strand
ATATGGCAAAAACTTGTAAGAAAATTGCTTGTAAAAGAAAACAAAAATTCTCAACGAGAGAATATACACGCTGTGAACGTTGTGGACGTCCACACGCCGTATATAGCAAATTTAAACTCTGTCGTATTTGCTTAAGAGAACTTGCTTATAAAGGCGAGATCCCAGGCATGAAGAAGAGTTCGTGGTAAGGAGGAATTAACTATGTTAGCAGATCCAATTAGCGATATGCTCACTCGCATCAGAAACGCCAACGCCTTACGTTACGAAAGCGTTTCAATGCCAAGTAGCAAAATGAAGAAAGAAATTGCAACGATTTTAAAGGATGAAGGTTTTATTACTGACTTTAAGATTAGTGGCGATAAAGTTAAAAAAGAATTAACCATTACTTTAAAGTATGGTCCAAAACAAGAAAGAGTTATTAGCGGTCTTAAGAAAATTTCTAAACCAGGTTTACGTGTCACCAGTGACTCTGATCACCTCCCACGCGTATTAAAAGGATTAGGAATTGCAATTATCTCCACCTCTAAAGGTGTGATGACTGATTCTAAAGCCCGCGCACTAGGAGTAGGCGGAGAAGTTCTCGCCTATATCTGGTAAGGAGGTATTTATGTCCCGAATTGGTAATAAAGTTATATCAATTCCCTCAACAGTGACGCTTGATATCCGTCCAAATGTCAAAGTGAAAGTTATGGGTCCTAAAGGCACACTTGATGTAGCCTTACTCCCAGGCATTTCCGTGGATTTTAAAGATGGAATCTTAACTGTTAAGAGAGTTAATAATGAACAAGTTAACAAAATGAATCACGGCACCGTACGTGCGAATTTAAATAACGCAGTCAAAGGTGTTACGGAAGGTTACAAGAAAGCCTTAGAGATTCGTGGTATTGGTTATCGCGCGAATATGCAAGGTGAGAAACTTTGCCTACACATTGGCTATTCTCACCCAGTCATTATTCAACCAGAACCAAATAGTAAGATCACTTGTAAAGACGCGACTAATATCATCGTCGAAGGTATTGATAAGCGCGCAGTTGGTCAAACCGCAGCGTTAATTCACGATGCTAGAGCGCCTGAAGTTTATAAAGGTAAAGGTATTCGCTATGTTGGTGAATATGTACCACATAAAGAAGGTAAGAGAGCGACTGCTGCGGCCGGTGGTGCCGGTGGTGCGGCTCCAGCTGGTAAATAAGGAGAGTAAATTATGATTAAGAAAAATTCTCGTAATTCTGAACGCGTACGTCGTCACGCACGTGTTAGAGGAAAAGTATTAGGTGATAATAAGACTCCTCGTTTAGTCGTGTTCCGTTCTAATAAGAACATTGAAGCGCAAATTATTGATGATAATAAGAAAGTCACATTAGTGTCTGTTAATTCTAAAAGTTTAAAACTTAAGAACGGCGGTAATGTGGAAGCCGCTAAAGCAGTTGGTAAAGCCATTGCCGAAAAAGCGAAAGAAAAGAAGATTAGCGCGGTTAAATTTGATCGTGCGGGTTATTTATACCACGGACGTGTTGAAGCGCTTGCGAATGCTGCGCGTGAAGCAGGATTAAAGTTCTAAGGAGATGTTATGACCGAAGAAATTAAGAAAGAAGATAAGAAAGTGGAAGCTCCAAAAACTGAAGCCAAACCACAAGTAAAAGCAGAAGTTAAACCTGCTGATAAAAAACCAGATGCAAAACCTGGCGATAAGAAAGATGGTAAGCCTGCTCATGGTCGTAAAGATCATCGTAGACCACATCGTGAAGAAGCGAAAGAATACGAAGAAAGAGTCGTTGAGATTAACCGTATTTCTAAGACCGTTCAAGGTGGTCGTCACATGCGTTTCTCTGCATTAGTGGTTATTGGTGATAAGAAAGGTAAATATGGTTTCGCGATGGAAAAGAGTGGTGAAGTCCCCGATGCGATTAAGAAAGCTCTTGAAGCCGCAAAACACAATATGTTTACTATTCATATCGTTAAGAAAGGATTTACTATTGCTCACGAAGTGATGGGTAAATACGGAGCGACTAAAGTTTATTTAAAACCCGCTCCTGCTGGTACTGGTATTATTGCCGGTGGTCCAGTCCGCGCGATTCTTGAATTAGGTGGTTTAAAGAACGTCGTTAGTAAAGTTTATGGCGCGAGAGCCAGTATTAACGTTATTCGTGCTACCCACAATGCAATTATCAACTTAAAGAGCTTCCGTGATGTTCAAACATTACGTGGTAAGTTAGAAAATAAACCTGAAAATAAGACTGAGGAGGCGAAGTAATTATGGCATTAAACGAATTAAAGAAAGCAAAAGGAAGTACCACTAAAGCGTACCGTAAAGGTCGTGGTGTGGGCTCAGGAAATGGTAAAACCTGCGGTAAGGGCCATAAAGGTCAACACAGCCGTTCTGGTCATATGAAACCAGGCTTCGAAGGTGGTCAAAACCCATTATATAGACGTCTACCAAAATTTGGTTTTACCCACTATGCGCGTGTTGAATATGCGACCATCAATGTAGGTCAATTAAATCGTTATAAAGATGGCACCACAGTGAATTTTTCTTTATTAAAGAAAGATGGTGTTATAAAATCATTAAAGGGCGGTCTTAAGATTTTAGGCGGCGGAGAACTCAAAGTTAAGCTTAATGTTGAAGCTAATAAGTTCGCAAAATCCGCTAAAGATAAAATCACTAAGGCTGGCGGAACAGTTAAGGAAGTTAAGTAATTAACCAATGAAGAAAATTGTTAACATCTTTAAAAACAAAGAGGTCATGAATCGTATCTTCTTTACGATTATGATTCTTTTAGTTATTCGTATTGGTGCAGCAATTACTATTCCTGGTGTTAGTGTTAGTGAAGAACTCCAAAAAGAAATGCAACAAGCTGGTGCAATCGGCTTGATGGATTTATTAGGTGGTGGCGCTCTTCAAAACTTCTCAATCTTTGCGTTAGGTGTATCTCCATACATCACGGCACAGATTATTGTTCAATTATTATCTAAAGACGTATTACCAGCATTAACTGAATTAAGTAAACAAGGTGAATACGGACGCAAGAAAAGTGAAATGGCTACGCGTTACTTAACCTTATTATTAGGTGCAGTTCAAGCGTATGGCATTATTAAAACCATGGAGAATAAGAGTTACATTACCTTAAATATTGGTAATGGTTTCTGGAGTTATGCTTATATCATTATTATTATCCTTGCTGGATCAATGTTAATGATGTGGCTTGGTGACCAAATCACTTCTAAAGGATTAGGTAATGGTATTTCTGTTATCATCTTCGCTGGTTGTGTACGTAGTCTACCAATTCAAATCTCCACTGCATTTAATAAATGGATTCTCCAAAATCAAGGTCATGGTAGCAGTGAACTCCTTAAAGGTAGCTTCCAATTCTTAATCTACATTTTAGTGTTCATACTAATTATCGCTTTTGTTATCTTCATTGAATTAAGTAAACGTAAGATTCCAGTACAACACGCGGGTCGTGGTGGCGCTAATCCTAGTATGGCAAAAGCGTCTTTCTTACCAATTAAGATTAATAGCGCTGGAGTTATCCCAGTCATCTTCGCAAGTAGCATTATGCTTGCGCCAAGCGTGATTGCAAGCTTTATTAGCGCTGATGCCGCGAATGCTTCTTGGTTAAAGATCTTCTCATATTCTGAGATGACCCCAATGCCAGGCGGATGGGAAATGCCATGGGGCTTATTAATTTATTTAACTTTAACCGTTTTATTCTGTTTCTTCTATGCATCTATTCAAATCTCTCCTCAACAATTAGCGGAGAATTTCCAAAAGTCTGGATCATACATTCCAGGTATTAGACCAGGTAACGAAACTGAAAGATATGTCGCAAAGGTTCTTAACCGTGTAACCTGCTTAGGTGCGATTTCTTTAGGCTTCATTGCTGGCTTACCAGTTATCTTAACTTTAAGTGGTGTATTTGGTGGCGATTCTTCATTAGCATTAGGTGGCACATCTCTTATCATCGTTGTCGGCGTTGCCATCGAACTCAATTCGCAAATTGATGGTTTACTTGCGGGTAAATCGTTTGAAGAAGTCCAAGCCGCAGGAGCAAATAATTAATAATAATGAAAACGAATATTATCCTTATGGGACCTCCAGGTGCAGGTAAAGGCACCTTAGCAAAGCGTCTAATCGCGAAATATCACATCCCGCACATTTCAACGGGTGACATGTTCCGCGATGCGATAAAAGCTGGTACCGAACTCGGTAAAACAGCTAAAGACTACATGGCTCGCGGGGACTTAGTCCCTGACGAAGTCACAATCGGGATTGTGAAGGAACGTCTCGCATTAGACGATTGTAGTCACGGTTATCTTCTTGATGGTTTCCCCCGCACCTTAAAGCAGGCGGAAGCTTTGAAGGCGTTAACCGAATCTTTAAAACGGACGGTGAATCTGGTTATCAACGTTACAGCCGATGAAGCGGAACTAGTGAAACGCATTAGTGGCCGTAGAGTCTGTAAGAATTGTGGTACACCCTTCCACGTCACCAACATGCCTCCTAAAAAGGAAGGCGTTTGTGATAATTGTGGTGGACCATTATTCCAACGTCCTGATGATAATGAAGCAGCCTTAAAAGTCCGTTTGAGCAACTATTACGCGAGTACAAAACCATTGCTCAGTTATTACGAAGCGATGAATGTACTAAGTAATGTTGATGGTATGCTCGGCACTGATAAAGTGCTTGAGCTCGCTAGTCAACTAATCGAGGCCTAGTAGTGATCATAATTAAAAGTGCTCGCGAAATTGAGTTAATCAAAAAAGCGGGTGATGTAGTTTGCGATGTATTCCTTCAAGTAGGTAGACTCTGTGTCCCTGGAGTCACTACCCAAGCACTCGCAGAAAAAGCTGATGAAGTAATTAGAAGTCATGGAGCGATTCCGACCTTCCTTAATTACAACGGCTTCCCGGGAGTAATTTGTATTTCTGTTAATGACACAGTAGTACATGGAATCCCGAGTGAAAAGATTACTCTAAAGGATGGAGACGTTGTGTCTCTTGATGTTGGAGCAACACTTAATGGGTATATCGCTGATGCCTGCCGTACGTATATCGTGGGTATTGCAAAGGAAAGTACAAAGAAACTCGTAAGAGTGACTGAAGAATCTTTCTATGAAGGCGTTAAACTCATTAAAGAAGGTGTCCATCTTGGTGATGTATCCTATGCGATTCAAGCTCACGTTGAAAAGAATGGGTTTAGTGTCATCCGAGATTTCACTGGTCATGGAGTAGGTAAGCACCTACACGAAGATCCAAGTATCCCTAACTATGGCGAGAAAGGAACTGGTCCAGTTTTAAGAAGTGGGATGGTCTTAGCGATTGAGCCGATGGTGGCCGAAGGCGACTATCGAGTCAAAATTCTAAGAGATGGTTGGACAACCAAAATGAAAGATGGTAAACTATCTTCTCATTACGAAAATACCTTAGTAGTTACTAAGGATGGGTATGAAATTCTTACCCAAGACAAGGAGATTAAGTAGTAAAAATGTCTAAACAAGACGTCATTACAGTAGAGGCAACCGTCGTTGAAAATCTACCGAACACGATGTTTCGTGTGAAGTTAGAAAACGGCGTCGTGATCTTGGCATCCGTTTCTGGAAAAATTCGAATGAATTACATTCGTATTCTCCCAGGTGATAAAGTCACAGTTGAAATCTCCCCCTACGATTTAACACGGGGCCGCATAACCTTTAGACATAAAAGCTAAAGGAACAAATAGAATTTTTAAAGGAGAATAAATTTATGAAAGTTAGACCTTCAGTAAAACCTATTTGTGATAAGTGCAAGGTTATCAAACGCCATGGCAAAGTCATGGTTATTTGTGAAAACCCAAAGCACAAACAAAGACAAGGCTAAGGAGGAGTATCATCTATGGCACGTATTGTTGGTGTAGATATACCAAATGAAAAACGCGTAGTTGTGTCGCTTACCTATATTTATGGTATCGGTGATGCAACCGCAAAGAAAATCTGTAAGAACGCAAAAGTATCTGAAGATACTCGCGTTAAGGATTTAAAAGACGAGGAATTAACTGCGCTTCGTAACGAAATCAGTAAAGTCCGCGTCGAAGGCGATCTTCGTAGAGAGACCGCTTTAAACATTAAAAGATTAACCGAAATTGGTTGCTATCGGGGAATTCGTCATAAGAAGAATTTACCCGTTCGTGGTCAACGCACAAGAACTAATGCGCGTACTCGTAAAGGTCCAAGAAAGACCATTGCGAACAAGAAAGAGGCCAAGCAACAAGGCTAAGGAGTGAACTATGGCAAGTACAGCACGTAAAAAGAAAGTTAAGCGTAGTATCACTAAAGGCGTTGCGCATATTCATTCAACATTTAATAACACCATTGTTACTATTACGGATGAACAAGGCAATGCTATTAGTTGGGCTAGCGCTGGTACCTTAGGCTTTAAAGGCGCAAAGAAATCAACACCGTTCGCTGCTCAAGTAGCAAGTGAAGCGGCCGCGAAAGCAGCTTTTAACCAAGGTATTCGTCAACTTGATGTAAACGTTAAAGGACCTGGTCCAGGTCGTGAATCCGCGATTCGCGCCCTCGTCGCTGCGGGTATGCAATTAATATCCATCGTCGACACCACACCAGTTCCACATAACGGTTGTCGTCCAGAAAAAAGACCTAGAGGCTAATCACATTATTTATATTTAAAAGGAGAAAAATATTTATGAATAATTTACCAAAAGCATTTAAGAAAATGAACTTCCACGTTGAAGTTCTTAACGAAGAAACAAACTATGGCAAGTTTGTAATTGAACCTCTTGAAAGAGGATTTGGTTTAACGATTGGTAACGCATTACGTCGTGTGTTACTTAGCGCTCTTCCAGGTGCATCTATATTCGCCGTTGAAATCGATGGCGCTCGTCACGAGTTTAGTTCACTCGATGGCGTGAATGAAGACGTTATGACTATTGTTTTAAATCTCAAAGATTTAATCTTAAAGATTGATGATGATAGCGAAGAGACTCGTAGACTAGAAATTGATAAGAAAGGTCCTTGTACCGTTTATGCTAAAGACATTGAATGCCCAGGCATGGTAAGCGTTGTTAATCCTGACTTAGAGATTGCGCATTTAGCAAAAGATGGACGTCTCCATATGAGCTTATTCGCTCGTAGTGGACGTGGCTATGTGACCGCAGAAAGTAACAAAGCCAATAATGATCATCCAAACCAAATTGGTCGTATTGATACGGATAGTAACTATTCTCCAGTCACTAAGACTAGTTATGAAGTTGAACCAACTCGTGTAAAACACGATTCACACTTTGATAAACTTACTCTTGAAGTTTGGACGAATGGTTCTATTAAACCACAAGAAGCAGTGTCTAATGCTGCTAATATCTTAATCGCTCATTTACAAGAATTCGCGAATGAAGAGAACCTTAAGAAAGTGGAATTTGAAGAACCACAAGTCGAAGTTAAAGAAGAGAACAAAGTCAACGAGACTCCAATCGAGGACCTTGATTTATCAGTTCGTTCTTATAACTGCCTTAAGCGTGCGAATATCACTACAGTTTATGAATTAACGCAAAAGACTGAAGACGAAATGATGAAAGTTCGTAACTTAGGTAAGAAGTCACTTAAAGAAGTCAAAGAGAAGCTTACTTCTCTTGGATTATCCTTCCGTGACTATTCAACGGAGAATAAATAATTATGGCAAGTCATGGTAGAAAGAACGTTCATGGTAAGACTGGTGTCCGTTTTAAGACTGGCTGGACCGCAACCCGCGAAAAAGCCATGCAAAGAAACGTGGTCACTGAATTAATCCTCCATGAAAAGATTACCGTCACTAGCGGTGTCACTAAAGATTTAATCAAGAACATTGATCATCTTATTACTCTTGCTAAGAAGGATACTTTACAAGCAAGACGTGAAGCAGCCAAGATTCTTCGTAACGAAAAGAACGAAGAAAACCAAAAAGCTATTAACAAATTATTTAAGGTCTTAGGTCCACGCTTTAAAAACCGCAAAGGCGGTTACACACATCAATATAAATGTGTGATGAGACGTGGTGATGGCGCAAAGCGCACAGTAGTCGCGTTTGTTGAATAATTAAATCAACTAAGAAAAGCATCAGGAAACTGGTGCTTTTTTATTTATTAATAAATAAATTATAAATAATGTATAATAATCTAAGAATATAAGGAGACCATTATGGCAACCCGTAAATTAATCTATGATGTTGGAGATAGACCAAAGTTCAAAAACTTGCTTCTCTATGCTTTTCAAATGCTACTTGCAATTTTAGCAGCAACGGTAGCAGTTCCAACCATTATTGGATTACCAACTCAAATCCCTGCGGCAATTTTAGGAGCAGGTGTAGGAACACTCGTTTACATTTTATTTACAAAAGGTAAATCACCGATTGTTATTTCATCTAGTTTCGCCTTCTTACCTGCACTATCCACTGCGTTAGCGTTCGGCTATATGGGAATTCTAGTAGGTGGATTATTCGCAGGTGCTGTGTACGTCGTATTAGCAATTGTTGTTAAGTTTGCAGGTACTAAATGGGTAAATAAATTAATGCCTCCAGTGATTATTGGTCCAGTTGTGGCATTAATTGGTTTAAGTTTAGCTCCTAATGCAGTTGGCGATTTAATGGCTGCGAATTCATCTGATCCATTTGCTAGTTATAACTGGGTCGCAATTCTCTGCGGCTTAGTTACTTTATTTACAGTAGTTATTTGTACGGTTCAAAATCGCTTTAAGAGCATGAAACTAATTCCGTTTATTATTGGTATTGGAGCTGGTTATGCGTTAGCGAGTATCTTTACTGGAATTGGAATTGCCACTAATAATACATATTTACAAATTATTAACTGGGATCCTCTAATTAATAATTTCTCAAATGTAACGGTTAATTCATTCTTTAGCGTTCCTAAAATTTCAATTGTTGAGGGTATTAAAGAATTAGTAAATGGTGAGTTTTCGCCGGAAATAATTGCGGCAACCGAAGGTGGAGCAACATTGTTAGATGGCGTTGGTGTTGGCGCGATTGCTTTGGCGTTCTGCCCAATTGCATTTGTCGCATTTGCGGAGCATTTAGCCGATCACAAAAATATGTCCACGATTATTAATCACGATTTAATTAACGATCAACCTGGATTACACCGTACCTTACTTGGTGATGGTGTTGGTACTATGATGGGTACTGCTTGTGGTATTTGTCCAAATACTAGTTATGGTGAAGGTATCGCCTGCGTTGCTTTAACGCGTAACGCTTCAGTTGCGACTACATTTACTACGGCTTGCATTTGTATCTTATTATCCTTCTTAGCGCCATTCTCACTTGTATTACAAACTATTCCTAGATGTGTAATGGGTGGTGTTTGCTTAGCGCTTTATGGTTACATTTCTGTCTCAGGATTGAAGATGTTTAAAGAAGTTGATCTTGATGATAATGCAAATCTTCTTACTGTTTGCGCTATCTTAATTGCTGGTATCGGCGGTTTAACAATTCAGATTCCATACGTGCTTGCTGATAAGCCAGAGGCGTGCAAATACATTACAATCGGCGCGATTGCGACTGCATTAATTTTAGGTATTATCGTCTATCAATTAGCGCGTCTTATCCATCACCGTGAAAAGAGTCGTATCGCAGATATTAACCTTGAAGTCAGAGAAGAAGATTTTGTTCGCGCTTATTTAAAGCAATTCGGTAACGACCGTTTAACCAAAGTGCTTTTAATGTTCGGCTTCTTACACGAAAGTGTTGAACTAACTACTGCGCAATTATCGAATATTTTACGTAGTAAAGAAATGCTTAGTTTAAGAACGCCTCAAGAATTAAATGAAATCATTAAACTCTTTGAACTAAAAGGCAATACCAGAGGTTTAACTAAAGAAAAATTAATTGATTTAATCGTTTACGATTGCCAACAAATTGATAAAAATACGCCTAATAAATATTTAGTTAAATAATTTTAATTAACCAAAGAAACCGGTTACGTAGAAAATCGTAAATATTCCAAAATAAATTAATAAAGAACAAACGTCCACAATTGTAGTCACGAATGGTTGACTAGTTAAGGCTGGATCTTTCTTAAGTCTAACTGCTAAGAAAGGAAGAGCACACGCGACAAACTTAGATAAGACAATCGCGCAGAATAAAGCAAGCGCAACAATTCCCGACACAATTAATGGACGAGTAAAATCAGTAAAATCAGTTTTAATTAATCCAGGAATTGAAAATTCGATTAAGAATACACAGAACGCGAAACTTGAAACAATTAATCCAGTTAACGCTGCGGTCTTTATTTCTTTCCATACTACTTTTGGAAAATCTTTTACTTCAAATTCTTTAAGCGCTAAAGCACGAATAATTAAGCCGCATGTTTGTCCGCCCGCATTACCACCGGTATCCATTAAGACTGGAATAAAGAAAATTAATGCTGGGACAATCGCTAGTTTTTCTTGGAACTGTGATAATACTAATTCAGAGAATACGCCAATAACAATTAACACAATTAACCATGGTGCGCACTTAAGAGCCATTCTCCATGGTTTAGTTTCAACGTATTCATCTTTAAGTGGAACAACGCCGCTTTGTAACGCGATATCTTCACTCGTTTCTTGTTCCATAACATCCATGATATCATCGAAGGTAATAACACCAACGAGTTTTTGTTCTTTGTTTACAACCGCTAAAGCGTGTAAGTCATATTTCTTAAATTTAGCCGCAACTTCTTCTTGGTCAGTATCTGCTTGAGTGAATAAGAATTCTTTGTTTTTAATCTCATCTAGAGTTTGATTAGGATCAGCGAAGATTAAATCGTCTAGGTCAACGGTGCCGACTAAGGTGCGTTTATCATCACGAAGGAAAATTGTGTAAATAGTTTCTTTACTTTTGCCTTTTTCACGAATAATTTTCATAGCCTCACTTACTTTGATATCCGAATGGAATTGGAAATATTCAGTGGTCATGATACTCGCAGCAGTATCTTCTTTATAGTTTAATAATTTATTAACCGCTTCTCTTCTTTCTTTCGGAACAAATTTAAGCGCACGAGTTACTAAGTTCGCTGGCATATCTTCGAGAACATCAACGATATCATCGGTGTAGCTCTTGTTAATAAGTTCCACTAATTGAGCATCACTAAATATCTTAAGTAATGCTTCTTGAGTATCATCGTTTAATTCAGTAAAGAAATCAGCCGTTAATTCACTAGGGACCACTTTAAAAATAAAAGTTAAACTAGATGGGTCTTCGACCTTATCAGCAAACTCCGCTAAGTCAACTGTTGGGACTTTATTAAAAAGCGCCCGCATCTTTTTAACATCGCGGCTCGTTAATGCATGATTAAATTCACTTTCTTTCTTTTCTAACCAACGTGACATAACCTTTATTATTTTGCTTACTTATTTAATTTAAAGCAACCAGAAAATATTTTTTTAATTTTTATATAGTTTGCTAGCTTTGATAATATACACATAATGTGTTATATTATAAATGAGCATTTTTGCTAACTTTTATGGCGCTAAAAAAGATTACTCCTAGTGGCGGAATTAATATTTCGCTTCAAGCCATCGCAAGTGTTGCGGGTAGTGCTGCAATCGAATGCTATGGCGTAGTTGGTTTAAGCGCGAAAAATTCTTTAAGCGATCAAGTGAATAAATTACTTGGTAAGAAGAATTTTGAGCAAGCGGTTGTCTGCGAAAAAGAAAAGAAAGGCGGATATAGCATTGATTTATATCTAGTCGTCGCAAGCGAAACTAAAATCACTGAAGTAATACGAGAAGTCCAAAAGAAAGTAAGTTATGTGCTTGAGAAAACCTTTGGCATTGAATTTAAAAAGGTAAATGTCTATGTCCAAGGAGTTCTCGAAATTTAATTATTTATGAAAAAGATATCTGGGCAATTATTAAAGAGTATGTTTATTAGCGCGTCTAATAACCTTTTTAACCATTATCCAGAAATCGATGCACTAAACGTTTTCCCGGTGCCTGATGGTGATACCGGTATGAATATGAACTTAACCATGTCTAGTGGCGCAAAAGAAATATCTAATAAAAACGAAGATGATGTTTATAGTATTGCCAAAGCTTTCTCTCGCGGTCTACTTATGGGAGCAAGAGGAAACTCTGGTGTTATTACAAGTCAAATCTTTAGAGGATTTGCTAAAGCGCTAGAAGGCAAAGAAGAAATTACTGCCTATGATTTAGCGACTGCTTTGCTTGAAGGCAAAGAAGCAAGTTACCGTGCGGTTATGCGTCCAGTTGAAGGAACAATTCTTACCGTTATTCGCGAAGCAAGTGATGCTCTTTATCATACAGGTGATGATGATACAAGCATTGAAGAATGTTTTGAAATATTATTAACTGAAGCAAGAGCGAGTTTAAAAAGAACGCCAGAATTATTACCAGTTTTAAAAGAAGTTGGATGTGTAGATTCAGGCGCAGCGGGATTGGTAGTAATCTTTGAAGGTATGCAAAAAGCCTTACTTGGCGAGTTTGTTGAGAAATCCACTGAAGGCAAACAGATTGTTGAAGAAAAAGAGGGCAAACTTGAAAATGGTTATTCTATGTCTCTTGCTTTCTCTTTAATTAAAGATGGCACCAAAAAACATTTTATTGAAAAACATTTCCGAGATTTTGCTTTACATCATGGTCATTCTTTAAATTACACATTAGAAAAAGACGACAAGATTAAAATTGATTTACAAACTCTTCATCCAGGCACGATTTTAGCCTACTTGCAGCAATTCGGAGAATTTGAAAACATCTCAATCTTACCAATTAAACATGATGAAGAAAAAGTTGATGTTAATTCTCCACGTAAGAAAAATGCAATTATCGCCGTTAGCTTTGGATCTGGCCTAGATGATTTATTTAGACAAGTTGGAGTAGATGTAATTGTTCCAGGCGGACAAACCATGAATCCAAGTATTCAAGATTTCGTAGATGCGATTAAAAAAGCAAATGCACATAACATCTTTATTCTTCCGAATAATTCCAACATTGTTATGGCCGCAAATCAAGCGTGTGAAATGATTGATGATGATTGTGATGCTAGAGTCGTACCCAGTAAAACAATTCCTCAAGGATTAGTGAGTGCAATGGTGTTTTCTCAAACATCAGATGTAAATGCCAATTTTAATAATATGAAAGCCGCGCTTAAGAATGTAAGAAGCGGGCAGGTTACGTTTGCAATTAAGGATACCGATATTGAAGGAGTTCATGTTACAAAAAATTATTACATGGGCCTTCGTGATAAATTTATTGTCACTTGTGTGAAAGACAAATTTGAAGCGTTAAATAACTTATTAGCGAATATGATTAAAAAAGACTCAACGCTTGTAAACATTATTTGTGGTGAAGACATTCTTGAAAGTGAAATCGCTGAACTACAAAACAATTTAGCAGCCAATTATAAAGATATTCAAATAAACGTGGTAAGTGGTAAGCAGCCGGTTTATTCATTTATAGTTGGTGTTGAATAAAAAAAGGAGATTAAAAAAATGAAAACTTATAATCAAATGAACAAAACTGAATTAACTAAGGAGCTTGATAAACTTAATAAGCAAAAAGAAGCTTATAAAAAGATGAAGCTTTCCTTAAACATGACTCGTGGTAAACCAGCACCTGCTCAACTTGATTTATGCTTAGGTATGAATAAAGTCTTAATTAATAAAGAAGACTACATTTCTAAAGACAAAATCGATTGCCGTAATTATGGAGATATGACTGGTATTTACGAATGTAAAAAACTTTTAGGCGATATGTGTGGAGCCGAACCAGAACAAGTAATTGTCGCCGGTAACTCTTCACTTAGAATCATGTACGATTGTATCGCTCATGCGATGATGAAAGGTGTGTGTGGCAATAAACCATTTATGCAACAAAAACAACCAATCAAATGGTTATGCGTGGTTCCAGGTTATGACCGTCACTTTGCGATTTTAGAATATCTCGGCATTAAGATGATTAATGTTGAATTAAAGAAAGATGGTCCTGATATGGATTTAGTTGAGAAACTAGTTAAGAAAGATCCAAGCATTAAAGGCATCTGGTGTGTTCCTCAATACGCTAATCCAAGCGGAACTAGTTATGGGGCAAAAGCCGTTAAACGGTTAGCTGCTCTTAAACCAGCCGCTAAAGATTTCCGTATTTATTGGGATAATGCATACGTAGTCCACCATCTATATCCAAATAAACAAGATAAAGTTTTACCAATTTTAGCTGAAGCGAAGAAAGCAAATAATGAAGACATCGTTTACGTTTTTGCTTCCACTAGTAAAATTAGCTTTGCTGGTGCTGGTGTAGCATGCGTTGCTTGTAGCGAAAAGAACAAGAAAGATTTAATCGCGAATTTCAATATGGAAACAGTCGGTTTTGATAAAGTTAATCAAATCCGCCACGTTAAATACTTTAAGAACTTAGCGGGCATTAAAGCGCATATGAAAAAACACGCCGATATTATGAGACCGAAATTTGAAATGGTACTAAATGTACTTGATAAAGAAGTAGGCGACCTTAAGATTGCAAAATACACTCGTCCATACGGCGGATATTTTGTCTCTCTTAATACGCTTCCTGGTTGCGCAACGAGAGTCCACGGACTTTGCAAAGAAATGGGTGTTAGTTTAACTCCTGCTGGAGCCGCTTATCCCTATCATAAAGATCCACAAGACTCCCATTTAAGAATTGCACCTTCCTTCCCAAGTGTTAATGAAATTAAAGATGCGACAAAAATACTTGCACTAGCGATTAAAATCGCTACAATAGAAAAGAAACTAAAATCGCATGGAAGGAATTAAAGCATTAATCAAACACCCTAATATAATCAAAGATAATGTTTTAAAATTTCTAAAAGATCATCCAAAATATAATCAAAAAAATTATACGTTTCTCCCGGGCTTCATAGATGTGCATGTGCACTTCCGTGAACCGGGTTTTTCTTATAAGGAAACAATTCTTACTGGAAGTAGAGCCGCCGCAAAAGGTGGCTATACTTTAGTGGCGACGATGCCAAATCTAAAGCCGGTGTCTGATACACTCGAGCATCTTGAAATACAGATTAATCTCATCAATAAAAGTAATCTCATCAGTGTTGTCCCTTACGGGGCAATTACTTTATATGAGGAAGGAAAAGAGGTTGCACCACTAGAAGAAGTAGCGCATAAAGTATTCGCTTTCTCCGATGATGGTAAGGGTGTACAAAACGAAAAGATTATGAAGGAAGCGATGCTAAGAGCCAAAGCATTAGACAAAGTCATTGTTGCGCATTGTGAAGTTTCTAAATTAGTAAAAGGTGGATATATCCATGATGGCGAATACGCTAAGAAGCATCATCATATCGGAATTAGTAGCGCTAGTGAATATGAAGAAGTTAAACGCGATTTAAAATTAGTGAAAGAAACAGGATGTAAATTCCACGTCTGTCACGTTTCTACAAAAGAAAGTGTGGAGTTAATTCGTAAAGCTAAGAAACAAGGATTAGATGTAACTTGCGAAACCGCACCACATTACTTATTACTTAATGATTCGATGCTAAAAGAAAATGGATATTTCAAAATTAATCCACCAATTAGAAGTAAAAAAGATCAAGAAGCATTAATAGAAGGTATTAAGGATGGAACAATCGATATGATTGCAACTGACCATGCTCCACACACCGAAGATGAAAAGAATCAAGGATTAAAAAATAGTCTATTCGGCGCTTCCGGTATTGAAATCGCTTTCCCGCTTCTTTATACCTATTTAGTTAAAGAAAAAGTTATTACATTAGATAAGTTACTTGAATTATTAGTCACTAATCCCGCAAAGAGATTCGGTTACCAACCAATCGGTGACTTTAGTGTTTGGGATTTAAATAAGAAAGCCGTGATTGATAATGCAAAGTTTCTTTCTAAAGGTAAAAATACGCCGTTTCAGGGCTATAACGTGTTTGGGGTGAATTATTTAACCATCCATGATGATAAGGTCGTTTATAAGAGGTAAGAGTATGAAAAGAAAAGATTTAAAGAAGATATTAATCATCGGTTCTGGTCCAATTGTAATTGGCCAAGCCGCTGAATTTGACTACGCGGGCACCCAGGCGTGCTTAGCGCTTAAAGAAGAAGGCTATCAAGTGGTGTTAGTGAACTCCAATCCCGCTACGATTATGACGGATACAAGTATCGCTGACAAAGTTTATATGGAGCCGCTTACTCTTGAATATGTCGCTAAGATTATTCGTTATGAAAGACCAGATGCCATTCTTCCAGGCATTGGTGGCCAAACCGGTCTCAACCTTGCTATGCAACTTGCTAAAAAAGGAATATTAGATGAATGTGGAGTTGAATTATTAGGAACTCCAGCAGAGAGTATTGAAAAAGCGGAAGACCGTGAACTCTTTAAAGAAATGTGCCAAAAAATTAAAGAACCGGTTATTCCATCAATCATTACTTATAAAATTGAAGAAGCGATTGATGCGGCTAAGAAAATTGGTTATCCAGTAGTCCTGCGTCCAGCCTTTACTTTAGGTGGCACCGGTGGAGGTTTCGCAAACGATGAAAAAGAATTAAAAGAAATCGCAATTAATGCTTTTGCGCTTTCTCCAGTTCATCAAGTATTAATCGAAAAGAGTGTTAAAGGTTATAAAGAAATTGAATTTGAAGTTATGCGTGATCACGATAATAACGCGATTACGATATGCGGAATGGAAAATATTGATCCAGTTGGAGTTCATACTGGTGATAGTATCGTCGTTGCTCCAATTATGTCTCTTACTAAAGAGCAATATAAAATGCTTAACGCTTCAGCGATTAAGATTATTAAAGAATTAAAAATTGAAGGTGGCTGTAACGTTCAATTCGCTTTGCATCCAAAAACTAATAAATATTATTTAATTGAAGTTAATCCACGTGTTTCTCGTTCATCCGCATTAGCAAGTAAAGCAAGCGGATATCCAATCGCTAGGGTTACAGCAAAAATTGCGGTTGGAATGAGATTAAAAGAAATTCCGGTTGCGGGTGGATTTGCTTCGACTGAACCCACACTAGATTATGTAATCGCTAAATTCCCACGCTTCCCATTTGATAAATTTACGAAAGCAAATAATATCCTTTCTACCCAAATGAAAGCAACGGGTGAGGTTATGGCAATCGGTGATAATCTTGAAGAATGTTATTTAAAAGCTATTCGTTCGCTTGAGATTGGTGCGAACCATTTATATCTAAAGAAATTTAGAGGTTACAGCAAAAAACAATTACTCGATTATATTCATCAGTTTAAAGATGATAACTTCTTTGCGATTGCTGAGCTTTTAAGAATGGGAGAAAGCATCTCTACGATTCAAAAGATTACCATGATTACTCCGTTATTCTTAAAAGCATTGAAGAACATTATTGATGTAGAAGAACAGTTAAAAAAGAAACACAACGATTTAGCGTTACTTCGCAAGGCTAAAACTTTAGGGTTCTCGGATAAATGTATTTCTAGTTTATGGAATAAAAATGAGTTAGAAATATATCAACTAAGGAAGAAACACGGAATTGTTCCAATCTTCAAAATGGTTGATACATTACATACTGGTAAATATATTGCTTATTTATATTCAACTTATAAAAATTTAAATTATCCTAAAGCGAAAAATGAATCACGTATTACAAATAAAAAGAAAGTAATTGTTTTAGGTGCAGGTCCAATTAGAATTGGTCAAGGTGTGGAATTTGATTATTCAACCGTGCATGCCGTTCAAACCATTAAACGTGCTGGATATGAAGCCATCATTATTAATAACAATCCAGAAACGGTTTCGACTGATTACACAACTGCAGATAAATTATATTTTGAACCATTAACTCCTGAAGATGTGATGGCAATTATTGATTTAGAAAAACCAATTGGAGTAATCGCAACGCTCGGCGGACAAACCGCGATTAATTTAGCGGATGGTTTAAGACTCCGTGGTGTTAAATTAATCGGCACGGATTGTGAAGCAATTGATCGCGCAGAGAATCGTGATAGCTTTGAAAGATTACTTGAGAATTTAAGAATCCCTCAACCTCCAGGACGAGCGGTCACTAATATTGAAGAAGGTGTGAAGACTGCGGAGAAATTAGGCTATCCAGTTTTAGTGCGTCCAAGTTTTGTACTTGGTGGACGCGCGATGCAAATTGTTGGTAATGAAGCGCAACTTCGTCGTTATTTAAAAGACGCCGTGGAAATTGATGAAGATAAACCAGTATTAGTAGATAAGTATATAAACGGTAAAGAAGTAGAAGTAGATGCGATTTGTGATGGCCACGATGTATTTGTGCCTGGCATTATGGAACT
This sequence comes from Bacilli bacterium, assembly GCA_024408495.1. Classification (GTDB taxonomy): domain Bacteria; phylum Bacillota_I; class Bacilli_A; order RFN20; family CAG-826; genus UB1719. Next base: position 10,768 of record JAKSUY010000013.1, on the reverse strand, counting down.
TGTTGAAAAGACTGGTATTCATTCTGGTGACTCCATTAGTGTATATCCAGCATTCTCGATTTCCGATAAAGTTAAAGGAACAATCTTAGAGTATTCTAAGAAACTTGGATTAGGTATTGGAATCGTTGGATTATTTAATATTCAGTTTATCGTTGATGAGAATGAGAAAGTTTATATCATCGAAGTTAATCCACGTTCATCTAGAACCGTTCCATTCTTATCTAAATCAACAGGATATTCACTCGCGGATATCGCGACTGATGTAATCTTAGGTAAGAGCCTAAAAGAATTAGGAATATTTAATATATATCCAACCGAAAAGAAAAGATGGTATGTTAAAGTCCCGGTCTTCTCCTTTAATAAATTAAGAGGGTTAGATGCATATCTATCTCCTGAAATGAAATCCACAGGCGAAGCGATTGGCTATGATGATAATCTTCACCGTGCGTTATTTAAAGCTTTACAAGCGAGCGGGATGAAGGTAAAAAACTTTGGAACAATCTTTGTCACTATTGCGGATAAAGATAAAGAAGAAGCATTCCCGTTAATTAAACATTTCTATGAACTTGGATTTAATATATGCGCGACTAAAGGAACCGCAGAATATTTAAAGAAGAGAAATATTAGAACACACGTAATGTTAAAGATCTCGAATGGTTCAAACGAAATTCCAGATGCAATTCGTCAAGGCCATATCGCCTATATTATTAACACACAAGATGTTGGTGATTTTGGTGAGATGCGTGATGGTTATAAGATTCGTCAAATCGCAATGGAGAATAACGTTACGATGTTCACCTCGCTTGATACCGTAAGAGTGTTACTAGATGTTTTAGATGAGACAACGTTGAAGATCTCAACGATTGATGCATAAAGATGAAGAATGTAGTTTTAAAGATTAAAGAAAACAAATTAATTGCGAAAAATACTTATCGCTTAATTTTAACTGGCGATCTTACTAATAAGTATCCATATCGTCCAGGTAGTTTTGTTAATCTTTTAATTCCTGGCTTCTATCTTCGTCGTCCAATTTCGATATGCGATATTAACGATCATGAAGTAACTCTTATATATAAGGTAGTAGGGAAAGGCACCCTAAAATTATCAACCATGAATAAAGGTGAAATTAATACTTTAGTAGATTGCGGTAATGGTTATAACATGAGTCCAGTTAAAGATACTGCATTACTTGTTGGTGGAGGCGCTGGTATTCCTCCAATGTATTATTTAGCGAAAGAATTATTAAAAAGAAAAAAACACGTAATAGCAGTATTAGGCTTCAATTCAAAAGAAGAAATATTCTATGCGAACGAATTTAAAAAAATAGGTGTTAAAGTTGTAATCGCTACTCTTGATGGAAGTGTAGGCGTTAAAGGATTGGTTACTGATGCGATGAAAGGACTTAAGTACGATTATGTTTATGCGTGTGGTCCAATTCCAATGCTAAAAGCGATTTATAAAGATGCAAAGGCACCTGGACAATATTCTTTAGAAGAGAGAATGGGTTGTGGTTTTGGTGTGTGTCGTGGATGTAGCATTAAAACCAAGGCTGGTATTAGAAGAGTGTGTAAAGATGGTCCAGTGTTTAAAGGAGAAGATATTATATGGTAAATACAAAAGTTAAATTATGTGGTATCACATTATCTAATCCGATTATCCCCGCAAGTGGAACATTTGGATACGGTCAAGAATTCGCTGGATTATATGATTTAAATTGTTTAGGTAGTTTTTGTCTTAAAGCAATTACCAAGGAAGCTAGATATGGAAATCCTACACCAAGAATCGCAGAAGGAAAGAACGGAGTTATTAATGCGGTCGGATTAGAAAATCCAGGTGTGAATGAATTCATTAAAGAAGAATATCCAAGATTAAAGAAAATCTATAAAAATAAAGTAATCGCAAACGTAAGTGGTTTCTCTATCGATGATTATGTTTATGTTGTTAAGAAATTAAATAACTGTCCACAAATTGGTTGGTTTGAGATTAACATCTCATGTCCAAATGTTCATGGCGGTGGAATGGCGTTTGGCACTGATAAAAATGTCGCAGCTAAAATAGTTCGTGCAATTAAAAAAGTAAGTAAGAAACCAATCATTATTAAGTTATCTCCAAATGTAACTGATATTGTAAGCATCGCTAAAGCAGTAGAAAAAGCTGGAGCAGATGCAATCTCGCTTGTAAATACATTTTTATCCATGCGCATTGATTTAAAGAAACGCGCGCCAGTCATTAAAAATGTTTTTGGCGGATATAGTGGCGATGCTATATTTCCAATTGCATTAAGAATGGTTTATCAAGTTGCACATGCCGTTAGAATTCCAGTTATTGGTATTGGCGGCATCTCATCCGCCGAAGATGTAATTGAAATGATGCTAGCGGGCGCGACTGCAGTCGAGATTGGTTCGGCTAATTTAGTGGACCCATATATATGTCCAAAAATTGTTAATGATTTACCGAAGGTAATGAAACAATATAAAATAGAATCACTAAAGGAAATCATAGGAGGATGTAAATAATGGGAAAAGATGTAATCATCGCTTGTGATTTCGCGAGCAAAGAAGAAACACTAAAATTCTTATCTAAATTTAAAAAACACAAACCATTCGTCAAAATTGGCATGGAACTTTTTTATAGTGAAGGTCCAAGTATTGTAAAAGAAATTAAAAAACGTGGACATAAAATTTTCTTAGATTTAAAACTTCATGATATTCCTAACACCATAAGAAAGAGTATGGCGGTATTAAGCAAACTTAATGTTGATATGGTGAATTGTCATGCAGGTGGCACTAAAGCTATGATGAAAGCCGCTCGTGAAGGATTAGGCAATAAAACAATTTTAATTGCAGTTACTCAATTAACATCCACCGATCAAAATGCCATGAATAAAGATTTATTAATTAAAGAAGATTTAAATAAAGTGGTTATGCATTACGCAAAGAATGCTAAAGCATCTGGTCTTGATGGAGTAGTGTGCTCTCCTTTAGAGGCTAAAAAAGTTCATCAAGTATGTGGTAAGAATTTTATTACCATTACTCCCGGTGTGAGATTTAAAGAAAATGCGAAAGGTGATCAAAAAAGAGTCATGACACCTAGTGAAGCGAAAAAGATTGGTTCAGATTATATCGTGGTCGGGCGTCCAATTACGGAGGCGCCTAATCCAATAAAAGCATATGAACGTTGTTGCAAGGAGTTTATCGGATGAAAGTAGAAGAATTGATTGCTAAAGACTTATTAAAAATAAAAGCGGTGTTTCTCCGTCCTAATAAACCATTTACCTGGGCGAGTGGAATTAAAAGTCCGATTTATTGTGATAATCGTTTAACTTTAACTTCTCCTAAAGTAAGAGATGATATTGAACATAATTTAGCGAAAGTAATTAAAAAGAATTATCCAGGTGTAGAAATATTAGTAGGTACCGCAACCGCAGGAATCCCGCATGCTGCAATTACTGCTCATATCATGGATTTACCAATGGGATATGTTAGAGCAGGCGCCAAAGATCATGGACGACAAAATCAAATTGAAGGTAATATTCCAGAAGGCACAAAGGTTGTAGTTGTAGAAGATTTAATTTCTACTGGAGGCTCATCCTTAGAAATCGTTAAAGTTCTCCGCGAACATAAAATTAAAGTATTAGGTATGGTTTCAATCTTTACCTATGGTATGAAGAAAAGCGTTGAAGCATTAAAGACTAATAAAGTTAAAAATATTTCACTCACTAACTTTGATACGGTTATTGAAGTAGCCGCTAAAAATAAATATATAAAAGCTAGTGATAAAAAGAAATTATTAGCGTTCCGTGATAATCCAAGCGATGAAAGTTGGATTAAGAGGTAATTATGAGAAGTGTCATTGATATCAAAGATTTAACCACTAAAGAAATTGATGATCTTTGTAAAACTGCTTGTGACATAATTGCGCACCCAAAGAAGTACGCTCATGCATGCGAGGGTAAAAAACTCGCGACTCTTTTCTTTGAACCATCAACTAGAACCAGATTATCTTTTACCGCAGCCATGATGGAACTCGGTGGAAATGTGTTAGGCTTCTCAGAAGCTAGTTCATCTAGTACCGCAAAAGGTGAAAGTGTTGCGGATACTTGTAAAGTTGTTTCTAATTTTGCGGATATCATTGCTATGCGCCATCCTAAAGATGGTGCAGCCTTAGCAGGCGCAATCGCTGCGAATATTCCTTTAATTAATGCGGGCGATGGAATGCATTGTCATCCAACTCAAACGCTTGCGGATTTATTAACAATCTATCGTGAGAAAGGTAGTTTTAATAATTTAACGATTGGTATGTGCGGCGATCTTAAATATGGTCGCACGGTTCATTCGTTAACCATGGCGATGTCGCGTTATAAAAATATTAAATTAGTGTTAATTTCTCCCAAAGAATTAAAAATGCCTGGTTATGTTATTAATGACATTATTAAAAAGAATCACATGCAATATAAGGAAGTTACGAATCTAGAAAATAACATTAAAGATTTAGATATTCTTTATATGACTAGAATCCAAAGAGAAAGATTTTTTGATCAAAAAGAATATGAAAGATTAAAAGATTCTTATGTCTTAACAGTTGATAAATTAAAACGCGCCAAGAAAGATTTAAGAATTCTTCATCCATTACCACGCGTAAATGAAATCAGCGTTAAAGTAGATGATGATATTCGCGCTGCATATTTCCGCCAAACACTTAATGGTAAGTACATTCGGATGGCGTTAATTCTTAAATTACTTGAACTCGCCAAAAAGAATTCAAAGAAAGAACCTTTATATGATAAGAAGAAAGTTCGCTATGATTTAAAGTGCAAAAATATACGATGCATTTCTAGCGTTGAGCAAGAACACGAGCATAAGTTTGTTCCTACTACTAAAAAAGGTGAATATAAGTGTATTTATTGCGAACAAACCGTTAAGGCTAAATAAGGAGATTATTATGAATCGTTTTTCTAAAATATCACTAATCGCTTTATTACCGCTATCGCTTTTATCATTAGCAAGTTGTAGTAAAAAGTATTACACTTCCGCAAAACAAGTTGCGCCTTTCTTTCACGAAATCACTTATAACGATTATGAAGAAGATCCAAATTTTGAAACCCTTAATCCAGAAGCGCTTGATGTTGATTTTGGTTGTACCTCTGTTCGTAATGGTGATTTTTATGGACGTAATTATGATTTCTATTATTCTAATTCGCCATCTATTTTAGTTAAGATGAGAGGCGATAAAAATCGTTTTAAATCAATTGGAATTGCGAACCACTTAGGAATTGAAGATGCTGATTTAGTTAATTGTGAAGAAACTAAAAATAATCAACATACTATTAACATTATTCCTAATTTTATGACAGATGGAATTAACGAAAAAGGCGTAGTGTGTAATATGAATATTGTGAATTATGAAGACGGTGGTGGGCTTATTGAACACACTAATCCAGGAAAACCTCCGCTTTTAGTCGAATTTGCTCTTCGTTATATTTTAGATAATGCTACTAGTGCTAAACACGCGGTGGAGTTATTAAACGAGCGCGATATTTTTGTAAATGAAGAAAGTTATACGACAGTTCATATTATGGTCGCTGATCCTAATGAAACTTATATTGTTGAGTTTCTTAAAAAAGAAGGCGGCCTCTTTGAACTAAGAGCTCAAAAGAAAACTGATAATGAACAAATCATGACCAATTTTTATAACAATATGACTAATGATGAAAAATTGGCGACCTATAATGATCCTACTGCGTATGTTAATGGATACAATAATCACGCTAGTGGAACAGAACGTTATGAATTTGTTGAAAAGAACTATGCAGATTGCGAAACGCTTTTTGGAATGTGGTCAGTGCTTCATGATATAAGATTTAGTCAGATGTACCTTAATCCAGATTATCCAGATTATCCAACCGAAGATTTCTCGCAAGAGGAAATCAAAAAGATGGGTGAAGATTTAAAGCAAGATCCTGAATTATTAGCAAAGTATCGTTCTGTTTATAATTTAACTCGTTTTGTTTTAGATAGCGGAAGACGCGATTTAGGTTTTATTGGTGATACTTGGATTACTATGCATAGCGCAATTTATAATATTAAAGAAAAAACTTTAAATTTAAATGTCCAAGAAGATTATTTAAATACTTATACTTACGATTTAAACTTCTAACTATAAAAGTTATATAATATCCTTGTAGGATATGTATTCACTATTAATATCGTTTGTAGTTCTTATTGGTGGTTACATGATTTTTTCACGTGTCACTAGTCGCGTGTTTGCTCCAGATTCTAGAAAGACACCCGCCATTGCCATTAACGATGGTGTCGATTGCGTTCCGATGGCAAAGCCTAGATTATTTTTAGTTCAATTGCTTAATATTGCAGGTACTGGTCCAATCTTTGGTCCAATTATGGGCGCCGTATTTGGTCCAGTAGTTTTCCTTTGGATTATCTTCGGCACGATTTTAGGTGGTGCAATCCATGACTTTATGGTTGGTATGATTTCGAATCGTAATGGTGGAGCATCAATCGCTGAACTATCTGGTGTTTATATTGGTAAAGTCATGAAATGGATTATGCGTGGCTTTTCGGTTTTATTACTTATTTTATGTGGAACGGTATTCTTAGTAACACCCGCAGGTATCTTAGCGGACCTAACTCCAGAAGTATTAAGTCAATGGTTCTGGATTGGGATAATTATTGCTTATTATTTCTTAGCGACGATTTTACCAATTGATAAGATTATCGGTAAATTATATCCAATCTTTGGCATTCTTTTATTCGTCATGGCATTTAGTGTGCTTGGTGGATTAGCGGGTCAAGGATATCTAACTAACATTCCTGAATTTTGGACTACTCTAACTTGGGATCATCCGAAAGGATTACCAATGTGGCCTTGTATGTTTGTGACCGTTGCTTGTGGTGCGATTAGTGGATTCCACGCAACCCAATCACCAATGGCCGCGAAATGTATGGTTAATGAAAAACAAGGAAGACAAATATTCTACGGAGCAATGGTTGGCGAAGCGGTCATTGCTCTTATTTGGGCAGCCGCCGGTGTAGCCTTCTATGGTTCGGCTCAAATGCTTCAAGAAGCAATTGATAAGTTTGGTTCAGCGGGTGGAGTTGTTAACGAAATCTCACAAACAGTCCTTGGTCCGTTTGGTGGCATATTAGCTATTATTGGTGTTGTGGTATGTCCGATTACTAGTGGTGATACTGCTTTCCGTGGAGCGCGTTTAATTGTGGCGGAAGCTACTCATCTAGATCAAAAGAAAATATGGAATCGATTGATTCTAACTATTCCAGTGGTGGGCGCTGGTGTTGGTCTAGCATTCCTCGACTTTAACGTTTTGTGGCGTTATTTTGCGGCCGCTAATCAAACTTTAGCGATGGTTGCGCTTTGGATTGCGACTTTCTATTTATTAAAAAAGAATATTTATCGAGGTAGTGATTTCTTAACCGCAGTTCCGGCTGCATTCATGGTGGCGGTATCAATGACTTATATTATTGTGGCGCCTGAATGTATTAATGCTCCAACTTATATTGGTTATCCAATTGGCGCTGCTTTAGCGGGCGGTTCGTTTATTGCATATCTAATTTATCGGTATATCTATATTTATAAACATAAGATTAAACGTCCATTCGCTTTTGCTTCACAACGTAAAGAAAAGAAATTAGCGAAAAAACTTATTACTGACTTCAAGATGGAACTTCTTTTAAAGAAATATTATGTGTTACAAGAAAGAGACATTGATGTTTTGCTCTTAGCAGCGCTTAAAAACTATAAAGCCGATTACGAATTCTTACAACAACTTAGAATCGGTTCGCGTGTTGAAGAAATTTTAGCATTACAAGAAAAATTAAAAGATCTAAAAAAACCTAAAAAGAAATTTAAAGACAAATTCTTTAATCCGTTTATGCGTTTAGAAACTTATTTAAGACTTAAACACAAAAGAGCGACCGCTAGATTCTTAAAGAAGAAACCGATGAATCTAGGAACTTATTACCATTATTTTAGGTATCGCTTAAAATACGCCTTAAAACACGGTGTGATTTATACAAACAAGCGCGGCAATAACGAAGCGATTATTGTATTCCCTAATAATTTTAAGCGAATTGATAGTGATGTATTCGCTAATTTAGGAAATAAATGTATTTATATTTTCTCCGGAAAAGGCGGAGAAATATCTAGAAGCGAAACGTTTGATGATTATTCTCGTCATCACCTAATTTATAAACCAAGTGATCGTTATTGGTACATTCATGATGTAGCATTAGATCCAGAACACCCGGAATTAAATGATCGTTTATTCACTATTCTTAATAATTTCGCGAATAAAAACAAACTCAAAATCTATGTTGATGATGTATATGATTATGGCAAGGTTTACCAAAGAAACGGCTATAAAAAGGTTATGACCGAAACGATTGACTACGCAAAAATACCTCATACTTTATACTTAAGAAAACCAAAACGTAGATAAAACATCAAAATATTCATTTTTGTTATTGAGAATAAGTGCTTTTATTATTATAATAATAACGCTAGATATAAATGGAGATTTGTTATGGCTATACAAAATATTGCTAAAGAACGTATTATTGAAATATGTAATCTTTACAAAAATGAGCCAACTCCTTTAATGATGATCCTTAGTGACATCCAAAAAGAGTTCGGCTACATTCCACTAGAAGTTCAAGAGATTGTTTCTGAACAAACTGGCTTACCAGTTGCTGAAATATACGGCGTGGTAACCTTTTATTCATTCTTCTCTCTTAAACCAAAAGGAAAATATGTAATTGGTGTGTGCTTAGGCACTGCTTGTTACGTTAAAGGCTCACAAAGCATTATTGATAAAGTGCTCGAAGTCCTTAAATTAAAGAAAGCAGGCGATAGCACTGAAGATGGTTTATTTACCGTTGATGCGCTTCGCTGCATCGGTGCATGTGCATTAGCGCCTACGATGAAGATTAATGACCGGGTTTTCCCTAAATTAAAAGTTAGTGATATTCCAGGTATTATCAAAGATTATCAAGAAGGAAAGGTGGAGGCGTAATTATGGCAAAGATTAGAAATGCTGAAGATTTAGCTAAAAAGATTGGTGAATGCGAAGGTTGCTTAAAAGCAAAATTCGAAGGTAAAGATGGTAAACGCGCCATTGTTATCTGCGGTGGTACCGGTTGTTTATCTAATAAATCTCAAGATATCCATGATGCTATTGTTAACAAATTAAAAGAAAAAGGATTAGAAAATAAAGTAACCGTTAATTTTGTCGGTTGCTTTGGTTTCTGCTCTCAAGGTCCATTCGTTAAGATTTTCCCAGAAAATACCTTATATCGAATGGTCAAATTAAGCGATGTTGATAAGATTATTGAGAACGATATTGTCAATCATCAAGTTTGTGAAGATTTAGTCTACGTTGATCCAAATACTCAAACTAAATATCCAAAGCAAGAAGATATTCCATTCTATGCAAAACAAAAACGTGTTGCGCTTCATGGAAGTAGCATGATTGATCCAGAAAATATCGATGAAGCTTTAGGTTACGATTCTTTCAAAGGTTTAGCGAAAGCTTTAACGATGAAACCACAAGAAGTCATCGATGAAATCTTAAAATCAGGTTTAAGAGGTCGTGGTGGCGCGGGTTTCCCAACTGGAAGAAAATGGCAATTCGCTCATGATCAAGATAACAAGATGAAATATGTTGTGTGTAATGGCGATGAAGGTGACCCAGGTGCGTTTATGGATAGAAGTATGCTTGAAGCAAATCCATTTAATGTCATTGAAGGTATGATGATTGCCGGTTACGCAATCGGTGCGAAAGAAGGCTATTTCTATGTTCGTGCCGAATATCCAATCGCGGTTAATCGTTTAAAGAAAGCGATTGAAACCTTAAATAAAGTTGGCTTATTAGGTCGTCACATCTTAGGCACGGATTTCTCTTTCCAAGCTCATATTAGACTTGGTGCTGGTGCATTCGTCTGTGGTGAAGAAACAGCATTACTTAACTCCATTGAAGGTAAACGCGGTATGCCACGTCCTAGACCACCATTCCCAGCCATTAAAGGCTTATGGCAAAAACCAACTATTATTAATAACGTCGAAACGCTCGCAAACGTTCCTTATATATTAAGAGTAGGTGCTGCTGAATACGCAAAAGTTGGTACCGAAAAGTCTAAAGGCACTAAAGTGTTTGCTTTAGGCGGCAAGGTCAATAACGTTGGTCTAGTTGAAGTCCCAATGGGATTAACTTTAAAAGAATTAGTCTATGATATCGGTGGCGGCGTTCCTAATGGAAAACAATTTAAGGCCATTCAAACCGGCGGTCCTTCTGGTGGTTGCTTAACTGTCAAGAACTTAGATACTCCAATTGATTACGATAACTTAATCGCTCAAGGATCCATGATGGGCTCTGGTGGTGCGATTGTAATGGATGAAGATAACTGTATGGTGAATATCGCAAAATTCTATATGGAATTCATTGCCGATGAATCATGCGGTAAATGTACTCCATGCCGTGTTGGCACTAAACGAATCCTAGAAATTTTAACCAAGATTACGAAAGGTCAAGGCACGATGCAAGATCTTGATTATTTACAAGAACTTAGTTTTGCAACTAAGAATGGTGCGCTTTGTGGTTTAGGTCAAACGGCTGCAAACCCAGTTCTTTCTACGATGAAAAACTTTAGAGATGAATACGAAGCCCACGTCCGTGATCATAAGTGCCCAGCGCATGAATGTAAGGATTTAATGGAATACGTAATTGATCCTAATAAGT
>JAKSUY010000012.1 GCA_024408495.1 Bacilli bacterium | reverse complement strand
AAATTTCCTTGCTTCATCACTTGATTTTTCATAAATATGTTTACTGAATTCTAAAACTGGGTGATTATAATCAAGATTATCGCCTTTAAACTTATAAAAACTAATATTCATTTCTTCATTATGTTCGGTGGAGATACAACTTATATATTTGATGGTTTCACTTTCTTCGGCGACAAAGATATTACCTTCAGCGATTGGGAAATTGGTCTCAATATTATGTGGATTTTCATTCGGCATATAATCATGCTCTTCAATAACATATTCCTTTAGTGTTCCTTTAATTGAATTAGTAACATCAAAGTCGAATGCTTCGACCGAAGATAATGACATATCATAATATGATAAATAGAAATAGCCTGTATCGTTATATCCCCATTTATTAGTATTGAGTCCGGCTGAATTAGTATTAAGTGCGCCCCAAGAATTCTTAACAATCCAAGCACCATCTTTAGGTGGTTGGTTAACAGTTTTCATGATGGGATTACCGCTTTTATCATAAGCAGGTTGTCCGTTAACGGTGCATTGAACTTCAGTTAAGAAATTAGTACGCGAATAATTATCATCCCAGCCAACCACACAAACGGAATGGTTAGGTGTTACAGGTTCATAAGTATAATGTGCCCAAGTGTTGGTATTAATGTATTTAGCAACCCTTCCTTCTACATCAGGTGAATAACCATCAGCGGTAAATGATATCGCTAAGGCTCTTCCTAACATTAATTGTTCTTTATAGGCTTTCGTGGCTAAGTCACAATAATCAATATCCATTGTTCCATCTTCTTTAATAAAAACCGATTCAGGAAGATAAACTGAATTCTCTAGCATATATGATTGTTTGAATCTTAAAGATTCATCCACTGACCAATCATCTTCTCTAGAATATATGTCATATCCTTTTCTTGTTTTGGTTTTGATGGCGTTTTTGCCACGATAAGTCAATTGAGCTTCTTTTGCTGTAGAAGTTTCGTCAAATTCTGGTTCTTGAACCACGCCCATACCGCACGCCCATAAAGAAGAGGCTGCAAATTGGGTAGAACCAGAATTAAGTTTTAAACTTTGATTTTTATCGACTCCATCTACCATAGATACTAAACCTTCTCCACCTTGTACATGGGTTTGAGGAAGTGGTGTATATGCATACCAGGCCGTATGATGTTCGCTTAAATTAATCGTGTCTTTATTGTTTACAATAGCTTCTTGCTTTAAATCATATAAAATAGATGTTTCCGCAGCGGCAGTTGCCCCAAATGACCAACAAGATCCAAAAGGATTTTGGAATTTAACGCCGGTAACATAATTTTCAAATTTGCCATCGTTATTAGTGTCAACCTTCCTTAAATCAAAACTAGCTGGATAATCTTTTAAGGCGGATGAAGGTATAATGTCTTTTTTAATACCAACCTTCCCGTGGTCATTAATTCTATTTTGCGCTTCATTAATAAAAGCGCTTATTACATCTTCCTCAGTGTATTTCGGTGAACTATTACACGCTGATAAAGACAAAATCGTTAATAAACTAAAAGTTAACACTATTTTTCTTTTCATCATATTTACCTCATTTGTTGTTATTATTGCACGAAAAGAAAACAAAGTAAACAAAGGTAGAATTCAAATGCTTTATATTTATAAGATAATTTCGTATCCGTTAAGAATCTAATTTATACATTTGTCATTAGACTTAAATAGAGGTTTTAAACAATTCGGGATCGCTAGAACTGCCAATTCATTATTGTATCTTTGTGTTCCCAAAATCTAGCGGTTAATCTTTTTTGAGTACAATTACACGTAATAGACAAAGCAGTTGTCCAAATATTTGAATCATCTCTTAAAGGTTTTTCATCCCCTGCAATATATTTAAGTAATTTTTCTTTACTGCCAGTTTTATTATAGTAATCTGTCATACCTCTTTGTAATTCTTTAAAGTTTAAATCGTTACTTGCCCAATATAGACTTGCGTTATTTAAATATGCTTCATATTCTTCTGCATTCTTTAAATCACTTGGATCTTTTGAACCAGCCTTGACTCGATCATATGCTTCTTTTAGAAGTTGAACTTCTTGAGCTTTTGGATGAGTTGGTTTATCTGCAAAAATATCGATATATTTGCCTTTATCATCAACCGGAATTAATTTAACATTATCACTTCTCCAGTCTAGAGATGGATTTCCATCTTTATCTAGAAAATTAACACGCCCTGGATTTTCTTCTGAATCAAAATCTTGAGTAGCATATTCAACATTTAATATTTCGTTTCGCCACATAATTTTTTCCATCAAATCGGACATATCTTGTTCGCTTTGAACTTGGTCAATTCTTTCAATGCCGAATTGAAGTCTTCCATATCCAGATTGTCCTTGTGATAAAACATTCCATTTTGGAGTGATGTAATAATTGCCTTGTCCATGTTGAAATGGTAAATACATAACTTCATTACGTGCGATTTCAATCAAACCATATTCACCAGTAGCATCTCCAATCATAAAGCAGAGATTCCAACCAGAAGCTACAGACTTATCAAGCATTGTATAAACATTTAAATCATTTTTAATATAATCAACAGCTTCTTTAACTGTTGCACAGCTTGCCGCTACAACAAAAGGAAGAGAGACAGTGCAAATTCTATTTTTGCAACCGGGATTAGTGCCACTACAAATCATATATTCTTCATAATCTCTCATATTGTATTGAATATACAACCCTTTTTCATTAAATGAATCGGTAGCTAAAAGAGGAAGAGCGTTATAATATTCTTCATTAATTCCGCTCTTTCTTTTTAAATCATCATATTTATCACCTTCTAAAAATAATTGATCATAAGTAAAGTTAAGCGTCTTATATTTAAAACCATCAACAGGTTCAACGTGAGTAACATAACAAGGATATTGAGATACTGCTAAATCTAGGATTCTTCCAATAATAACATCACCTTAGTTGGTTTTTGTTCCAAGTGCTGAACAACCTCCGCCCGGAAGTTTAGCCCATTTATCATAACGAGCATTTGAGTAAGCTAAGGCTCTGTCAAAATCAAAATGAGTATGGGTATCAACATCAATGACATAGCGGCCTAGATCAGTAAAGTTTTCGTATCTAATATTATCTACTTTCCACTTATAGGTAGCCCCTTTTGGAGAACCGCTACAAGCGGTTAAAGATAAAATTGTTAATAAACAACTTGTGAATGTTAGTTTTCTTTTCATATTTAAAACCTCTTTTGCTACCTATATATTATTGGTTAATTTAAATAATGTAAAGAATAACGGGAAATTAACAAAAGCGTTTTGACGCTCCGTTACCGAGTCTTTCTGCCCAAGACATCATAAGATTCTCTCTTTGCCCAAGGATGTCTTTCTTCATCTCTAATGTATCGGAAAAGACCATTGTTTGACGATCATCTTCAGAAAATTTAGTCCATTCATGTTCGGAAGTTGAAGGGTTACCAGTTTTAGCAAAATTTACCCACATTTCTTTAATCTGATATTTTAATTCGCATTCCATAGGAATAAAATCGTAAGTGACATGATGGAACGGATTATCAAACAAATACATCATTTCGGTTCCATGAATAACACCAAATTCTTCATTTACTCCCGGTTTTTCTAAATAATACATATACGTATTTCCGCCCGCATTAGAATGGCGAATTGCCATATTTGTATTTCCTGCTCGGAAATTCATATCATCAGCGTATTGCTGTAATCTTTCTAATTCATTTTCGCCGGACAAAGTGTCCATAAATGCATCAAACATCACTTTCTCTTCGTCGTTTAGGCAAGTTCTATCTTTTCTAACCACCCATCTAAGAGCTTCGGTGAATGATTCAAGATTGCCTTCAATAGGTATGAAGTATTTAACTTCATCGCGGTTAGAGCCAATTAATAAATCAATATTTGCAAGTTCTTCACTTTCCCACATATCATACATATCCGCTCTATCTTCGGGTAAGACCACACCATCAAGAAGTGGGAAATTAGCAGCGCCAAGCATATTTTTTGTATCAATAGCATTGCCTTTTTTGGTTGCTTCTAATAAATCATTTAAGGAAAGTTTAAGAAGTTCTTCCATATTTTTGCAACCCGTAACATGAAGGAAATTTTCAGTTACATGCATTCCATGTTCCATAGTGTCACAATATGCAATATTGCTGCTTTGAACTATTAACCTTTTAAATAATCCTTTGCTTCCATCTATTAAAGGAAGGAAGGAAATACTTGAAGCGCCGGCGGATTCTCCAAATAAAGTAACGCTGTTAGGGTCACCGCCAAAGGCTGATATATTTTTATTAATCCATTTAAGGGCTTCAAGTTGGTCTAATAAGCCAAGGTTGGTTGCGTCTTTGTAATTTTCGCCACCCGGGACTTTTTCAAAATTCATAAATCCCATAAATCCTTCTCGATATTCAATTGCGACAAAAATAACATCAGGATATTGATTAGCAATATGAGAAAGGTCATATAAAGGCTGCGAAATTGATTCAGTAACAAACCCTCCGCCATGAACCCAAACCATTACGGGTTTGTTTTTACTAGAAGATTTTTTACTATTGTATACATTTAATACTAGACAATCTTCGCCAAATTCAGCAGTTCCTTGAGAATCGTTATTAGGACCTATTGGTATATGACCTGGTTTAACTGCTGCAAAAGTACCATTATTATCTTCTGCTGGTAGCGCTTTCTTCCAACGGAGATTTTTTCCTACTGGTTGGGTAGCATAAGGAATCCCTCTCCATACCACTATGTCTTCACTTTCATCTCCGACGAATGTACCATTATTACATTTAGCGGAATTGTAATCAGTGATTACAGGTAATGGATCTGATTTAGAATTTCCGCACGATAGCAAAGATGATATCGCTATTAATGGCATTAATAATAATCCTAGTTTTTTCATATATGAAAACCTCTTGTTACATTTATTATATATGATTAAATTACTTTAAGAAGAAATTATCAAAACTATTAATTTTGTTGTAGTTAAAATAATAATTACGTTTTTGGGTTTATTCGCACCTAAAGACGGAAGTAAGAAAACTCTTTAATTTATACTAATAAGTTTGTTTTTTGGCTCTATTTTAATCATTTAAACTAGATTTAGAAATTATAGTGCAGTTGTTTCAATACCCAAACCAAAGACTTTACGGCTAGTCATCATTGTTTTGCCACCATGAGCTTCAGTGTAATCAAGCAATCCGCTAAAAGCCCAAAATTCATCGCCGTGCCACCACCAATGAGTTTCAAGATAATCACAATACATAGTTAAGTCTTTCTTTACAGTCATATCACCATTTTTTGCATCAAAAACATCAGCGGTATAGAAGGTACCATTTACCCAATGCTCGTCTTTGCATTTCCCAAAGTGATCAGTTTTGTAAGTAACAGTGTCACCAAATTGGAAGAATGGGCTATATGGACGTTTGCCACCTTTAGCAACAACTGTTAAAAGTGTATTTTTGTCTTTGTCAGTTGCGGCTCTTGTACCAAAATCACCTATAAAGCGTAGAATGTTAACACTTCCATATTCCTGAACATTCTTCCCTATCAATTTATTTGAATTGGGATTAACTAATCCTGGAATTTGTCGGAAGTAATCTAACATAGAAATTTTCTTACCAGTAATTGCGTTATAACGCGCTGTAGCACCTTTTAATGTAACAGTATCAACCCATTTATGAGCATCTTTATTATATTCTACATAATCTCCGAGATCTTGGAGCTTATGAGGAACAATATCATAGGTTTGGAGAGAATGGGTAAATGATTTTCTTGTATCATCTTCTTGAGGATCAGGAACTTTATCTGCAAACGCAAACAATTTTGTTTCCCATTTTTGATTATTACGGAAACAATAGTTACTAGGAAGATTCTTAACGCTTTGATACGCTGCTTTAATACAATTTCTTGCATCAATATATTTATCTGTCAATTTTTCTTCTGGTACCCCTGAAAAACGACAAACCATTTGAGCAAATGTAGCATTTCTTTCCAAATCGAACATTAAATATGCAAGGTTATTTCTTAAAGATCTTTCAGCTTCAGCACCAAAGTTATAAGATAATTTGCATCTTGTAACATAATTAGCCACAATAGCTTTATCTTGAGCGTATAGTTGATCCATATAGTTTAAAACAGCATTTCTAAATGCTTGTGATGTTTCTAACATCTCAGAGTTTGTAAATAATTCTTTGAAATAGTTTTCTACAATTGTTTCAAAAATGTTAGTAGCGACATTTTTATTATTAAGACCTTCAGGAATTTTGAAAGCATCATCTGTATTTTTTATTGAAGCTAATATATCCTCACCGCATTTTTTAACAAATTCGTCATCAAAACGGCTTTCATGCTCATCTAGATATTTCTTAGCATTATCAAATTTAATATCTCCTTTTGATATCTGTGTAGGAGTGTCTTTTGATAAAACAGGAACACGATAATATTTTCCATCATCTCCTTTTGCGTATGGAACTTCAACATGAGCACCTTTTATAGCCATATCTTTTAACAGGAAAGCTAATCCATCACCGAAATTACGATAATGATTACCGATTGGTTCAACATAATCATTCTTAAAATCCTTGATGTTTTTAGTGCAATTAGCAACCGCTGTCTTATCATCTAAAAGTTGAATAGCGCCTAATATTTCAACTAACATGTTTGATATATTATTAAGTTTAATATCAATATTATTTAATCTATTTTGGAGATCATTAAAATAATGGAAATTAGCAGGTAGAGAATCATCTATATAAAAATTTCTGGCGAACGCATAAAGAGCAAGAGTAAGTGCAACAAGTGATAAAAATATTGTTACTGAATTTTCTCCCCCTTCATTAGGAATTTTTCTACATAGTTGGTCAAAATGGGATATAAGATCAATGTAACCATCTTTTTTTTCTGGATTAGGAGATTCTAATAATTCTCTTTCGAATTTATCTAACTCCTTTTCATTAGCGTTGTTTGAAGAATTTAACTCTGGTAATGAAACTACAAAATCGTTACCATAGGTTGCGCTTTTATTAAAGATTGCACCATAAAGGTCTTCATCACCACCTTCAAAATAAACATCAATCGTATAATCCTCATTAAATTCTTTTTTAATCACCTTAACACTAGATGATTTAAAGTTTAAATATGAGTAAAAATCAACAGCAGGTTCGCTTTCTATTAATTTTTCGTAATTAAAAATTATGAAGTCTTCATCTTTAATTTCTTCATTTAATAATTCAGCATTAGTGATTCTTAAAATCTTTTCATTTTCATTACTTGTTTGAAGTATCTCACTATTCACTACATTAAACTTATCAGTGTCAGCTTTAGTGTACTGCCAATCACTAGGAGTGGAGTTAGCGCAGCCAGCCAAAAAACTAATCGGCATACTAAGTGCTAAAAGAATTTTCATTTTTTTCATATGTTTATCCTCCAAGGATAATTTCATTATCTACTATATATTAAAAGAATATGATTATCAATATTAGTTAGCTTTGCTAACAGCTCTTGATTCGATTTTCTTGAATATAAAAGGATATAAAGTCATGAATAAAAGCGGAGTAGACATTTTTAAGAAGAAGTGCATAACCCCATTATCCACAAACTTTCCTAAAGGACCGACCAAAACCGTTTCCCATACAATATATAAGAAGCCACCGATAACAGCGCGGGCAATCTTTTGCGCTTTGGTGCCTTTATTATCAAATTTGATAAATCTTCTTTCAATAAACCATCCACTCATAATGCCAAAGAAGACTCCTGGATCTTTAAATCCATCAACGGTCATCTTTTTTGGATCAACGATTAGTCTTCCAAATTCATCATAATCCATAGGATAACTTTTTAAAGAGATGTAGATTAATAAAGCAATCACTAAAACTGAAGCAGCGATATAAATATAAATATCAGCGTTTTTATGTTTGTCGGCTAAATTTAATAGGAAGGCAATTAAAACGGAAGAGGCCGCTCCCACTACGAGGGCGACTAGAACATCTTGAGGCGTGTGCACTCCTAGATATAGTCTAGAAAACATAGTAAGAACCACCGTCAGTACACTAAAAACAATTACCCACCAGTATTTTTTAAAGGCGGCGGTTATCCCGCCATAAAATCCAGCAGTTGAGGAAACGTGACCACTAGGAAAGGAATATCCCGTTGCAGCGCCTAAAGCACCATCTACAGGTTTAATTCTAGGATCTCTCACCCATGGTCGATAAACGCAAAAGGTGGCTTTAAAAAATGCTCCGAAGAATATAGAAGTTCCATAAGAACAAAGTATGTTAGAAGCTTTTCTTTTATCAAAGTTCCAATAAATAATTAACGCTGGGACCATTAAAAAATAATCAACCGCGATTAAAGAGATAAATAAGAAGAAGTTATTTAAACTTCCTCCCATGGACTCTCGCCAACACTGTAGTCCGTATATAATATCTAAATCCATGTCAACCATTATAGCATTAAGAAAGCGACAACAGTAAAACGTTAAGTGTCTAGGATAATTTTTTAAGGCCTATTTTTTGACACATAAAAATTGGAATCATCAAAATTCCGTGTTTGGGTTGATTCGACGCCTCATCCTGACTTTGTCACCGTGAGGGTTTAATTCCGTCTTTAGGTTGAAAGACACCTAAACACGGTTTGATATAGTGGTTGATACGATTAATTTTATTATTTCATAATAAAAATAATAGTAAAATTGAAATTACCTTTGTTAATTTTATCCTTATTCTTTGTGAAGGATCAAAGATTCTTCCTTTTCTATGTCTTTCAAAGACACATGGAAACTTATTCTATTTGTAGCATCGACCATTAGTAACGCATCACCTTGGCCTGCCATAGATAAGAAATCTATTTCTTCTTCAGTTAATGCTCCGACGGTACTCTTTGAGTACATAGTTTTTACTTGGTCAATGTCATCTGGTTTTAAGCCGAATAAGAATATATATTGTTAATTTTAATAACTGCAGTGGCTACTGCTTTTAAGTCTACTTAATTTAATATATTTCTTATCGTTTTTAATTTGTTATATAATAAACTTGGACAGAGAGAAGAAATAGTAGTCGAAGTAATTATTTATGATAGTGAAGACTAGGTAGTGGAAATAGTCTAATAAATAATCGATGAATTCACCTTTGAGTCCCTTAAGGCGGAGTTAACGCTATATAAATTAAGTGCGCCACTAGCGAATAAGGATGGTACCGCGGTAATTCGTTCCTTACGGTATTTACATCCTTTTTATTTTTTAGGAGGAACTTATGGATCTAGACGAACTCAAAGCCAAGGCGCTTAAAGCCATTAAAGACGCTAAAGATGAGTTAGAGCTCACAAATGTGCGTAATCTTTTTTTAAGTAAGAAAAGTGAAATTAACCAAAAGATGGGAACGCTTAAAGATTTAAAAGAAGATGAAAGAAAATCTTTAGGTCAAAAAATTAATGAAACTAGAAGCGCAATTACTGATGCTTTTACGCAAAAGTTTAATGACATTAAAGCGTATAATTTAAATTTAAAATTAAAACGCGAAACGATTGATATTTCTCTTCCTGGAGCAGGTATTAAAAATATTGGAATTAATCCACTCTATTTAGTAGAAGATGAAATTATTAATATCTTCTTAGGAATGGGTTATAGCGTATATGAAGGTAGTGATGTAGAAACCGATCACTTTAATTTTGAATTAATGAATATTCCAAAAGATCATCCAGCTAGAGAGATGCAAGATACCTTCTATATTGATAAATCGTTATTAATGAGAACCCATACTTCACCCGCTCAAGCGCATGCGATGGAAGAAGCCAAGGGTGGGCCAGTAAGAATTATTTGTCCTGGTAAATGTTTTAGAAGAGATGACGATGATTTAATTCATTCCCATCAATTTAAACAAATTGAAGGTTTATTAATTGATAAAAATATTAATATTGGTCATTTAGAAAAAACCCTTGAAACATTTGTAAAGAAATTATTTGGAGAGAAACGTGAAATTAGGATGAGAAGTTCTTATTTCCCGTTTACCGAGCCTAGTGTTGAAGTAGATGTTAGTTGTGATAAATGCGGTGGCAAAGGTTGCCCAGTCTGTAAAGGTACGGGTTATTTAGAAATATTAGGCGCAGGCATTGTTAATCCACGCGTTTTAAAACTAAACGGCTATGATCCTAAAGAATATAGCGGATTTGCCTTCGGCATTGGGATTGAACGAGTCGCTATTCTTAAATACGGGATTGATGATATTCGTCGTTTCTATACGAACGATATTCGTTTCTTAGATGAGTTTAAAAGGAGATAAGTTATGTTAGTTTCATATAAATGGCTTTCTGAATTAGTTGATCTTCATGATTTATCTCCTGAAACAATCGCTAAGCGGATGACTTTAGCGGGTGTTGAAGTTGAAAGCATCAATAAATTAAGTAATGCGAATCATTTAGTAGTTGGTTATGTCAAAGAATGTGAATTAGTGAAAGACACTCATCTACATTTATGTAAAGTTGATTTAGGAAGTAAATACGGAGTTAAGCAAATTATTTGCGGTGCTCCTAATGTTCGAAAAGATTTAAAAGTGATTGTCGCTCTTCCAGGCGCAGAACTTCCAGGCGGAACCATTAAAGTCGCTAATATCCATGGCATTGAATCAAACGGCATGTGTTGTTCACTCCTTGAATTAGGGGTTGATGCAAAATATGCGGATGAGATTGATTTAACTGGCATTCATGAATTAGGCAATGAATTTGAAGTCGGTGATGAAAATGTTCTTGAACATTTAGGATTAGACGATACGGTTTTAACTCTTAAATTATTAGCGAATCGTCCGGATCTACTTTCGCTTTATAATGTCGCAAAAGAAATTGGAACTTTATTTAACCGCGAAGTTAAACCTTTAGAGATTGAAAAAATTAGTGGTGAACCGATTGATTTTAAAGTCGGTAGCGAAACTAAGAAATGTCCTCAATTCTCTGCGCGTGTAATTAAAGGTATTACGGTTAAACAATCTCCAATCGAATTAAAGAAACATTTAATCGCGATGGGCGTTCGTCCTATTAATAACGTAGTTGATATTGGTAATCTAGTTATGCTTTTAACGGGCCAACCAATTCATATGTATGATTTAGATAAATTACCTAAACCAGAATTAATCGTGAAAGATAAAATTGAAGGTGAATTTAGAGCCCTTGATAAGAACACTTATCCAATTAGAAAAGGTGATTTAGTAGTTACCAGTGATAATCGTGCAATGTGTTTAGCAGGCATTATGGGCGGCATTGAAAGTAGCGATAGTGATTCTACGAAAAATATCGTCATTGAAATCGCGAACTTTGATCATGCCTCTATTCGTCGTACTTCGATTTATCTAAATTTAATTAGTGAATCTTCGATTCGTTACACACACGGCATTAATGATAATCAATACGTAGATGTTATGAATCTTGCGACTAGCTTAGTTAAGAAATATTGTGGCGCAAGTAGCGTTAGTGAAATTATCACTCATGATGTAATTAACCATAAAGCAAAGAAGATTACGGTATCCGCAAAAAAGATTAATGCGATTCTAGGTACTAACTATGATTTAAACAAAATTATGGAAACGCTTAAACTTGATCATTTCAAAGTTCAAGATGTTAAAAAAAGTAGCTTTGTAGTAGTCGTGCCAGAACATCGAATTGATATTGATGGCATTAATGATTTAGCCGAAGAAGTAATTCGAATTCTTGGTTATCAAGATGTGAAAAATGAATTACCAGCTTTAGCAACCATTCCTGGCATCTTAAATGATAAGCAAAGAAAAGAAAAAGAAATCAAAAAATATTTGAATACTTCGTTATATCAAGTTCTTACTTATGTATTAGTGAATGCCAAACGAGTCGATAAATTCACTTATCTAAATAAAGATCAACCATATAAATTGATTAACCCAATGACCGATGACCATGAATATGTTCGTCCTTCGCTTATTCCATCTTTACTTGATGTTGTTAGCTATAACTTAGCGCATCAAAACAAAAATTTTGGAATTTATGAAATAAGTGATGTTAACGTTAACAATAAGAAAGAAACTTATCTAGGAATCGCGCTTACCGGAGAAGAAAAATATCAAGGCGAACTAGTGAAGGTTCCGTATTCTTTCTATTCTTTAAAAGGTTATTTAGAGGGAATTATGTCACTTCTTGGTATTAACAAGTCTCGTTATCAATTAAGAGAATGGGACTTAGGAGGAATTGAACTCCACCCTGGAAGAAGCGCAACCCTACATTTAAATAAAGAATTAATTGGTTATCTTGGTGAACTCCATCCAAGTTCTTATTCAACCTATAACATTAAGAACCACAAAGTGTATGTGATGGAAATTAAATTAAGTACTTTACTTAATCTTGTTAGTGGTAGTGAAAAATTTAAACCGATTTCGCGCTTCCCAATTGTTACACGTGATTTAGCGTTAGTGGTAAAAGATGAAGTAAAGGCTGAACAAGTTATTAATATCATTAAAAAGAATGGTGGTGTTTTAGTTAAACACGTTGAAGTCTTTGATGTTTATAAAGATGAAAATATGAAAGACACTAAATCAGTCGCGGTCACGATTACTTTAGGCAAAGATGACGCAACGCTTAAAGACCAAGAGACTAACGAAACGATTGAAAAGATTAAAGCCGCATTACTAAAGGAGAACATTTCAATTCGTTAATATGAAATTTAACAAAAGCGCTCTTAATCCTAAAGAAATAAAGGAGTTAGAAGAAACTCTATCTTTTAAGGATGTAAGAAAACCGCTTTTAGCGTTAAATAACATTTATGTTAAAGCAACGATATTTTCCGATAATCATTTAATTAATGTAAGTTTAGAAATTAAAGGAACTGCGCAAGTTGAATGCGCTTATACTTTAGAGTCGGTTGATTATCCACTCGACTTTACCGAATCAATTGATATTAGTGAAGATGAGAATAATCTTGATGCATACTTTATTAAAGAAAACACGGTTATATTAGATCCGATTATTTTAGATTTAATTGTGGGAGAGATTCCTACACGCGTGATTAAAAAAGGTGCGAAACTAAAAAAAGAAGGCGAAGGTTATCGAGTCTTAAGCGAAGATGATTTAAAGAAAGACAAAGAAGAGGAATATAATCCTGCCTTTGATAAATTAAAAGACTTTGATGTATGAAACATATTCCGGTTTTAAAAGACGAAGCGCTTAGACTATTAAATATTAAGCCTGATGGTATTTATTTAGATTTTACTTTAGGGCGCGCTGGACATAGCAAGGAAATTCTTAAGCGCCTAACAACCGGCAAATTAATTGCCTTTGATTTAGATAAAGATGCGATTAAAGAAAGCAAAGTCATCTTAGATAAGATTTCTCATAACTATGAAATTATTCATAGTAACTATTGTGATTTTGATAAATATGTTAAAAGTCAGGTGGATGGAATCCTAATTGATTTAGGAGTCTCATCCCCTCAATTTGATGATCCATCTAGAGGCTTCTCTTATAAAGTAGATGCTCCGCTTGATATGCGGATGAATTTAGATTATAAAGTGACCGCTAAAGAGTTAGTGAATTCTCTATCCGTTAACGAGCTCACAAAAATATTAAGAGAATATGGCGAAGAGAAAGATGCTTTTAAAATCGCTAATAACATTATTAAGAGTCGACCAATTAACACAACTTTTGAACTTGTTAATGTAATTAAAAAAAGTAAATCAAATAAAGAATTAAATAAAAAGGGTCATCCGGCTAAACAAACATTTCAAGCGTTAAGAATAGCAGTGAATGATGAGCTTAATTCTTTAGCAATTGCTCTTCCTAAAGCCTTAAGGGCCCTAAAGAAAGATGGTCGGTTAGTGATTATTACTTTCCATTCTTTAGAAGATCGAATTGTTAAACAAGCATTTAATAAAGTAAGTAAAGTTATTGGTAATCGTAATGATGATTATAAATTACCGAGCGAAAATAAAATTGAATATGCCTTATTAAATAAGAGCATTATTGTTGCTGGTAGTGAAGAGCTTATATATAATCCAAGAAGCAAAAGTGCTAAATTGCGTGGGATTAAAAAGCTATGAGCGATAATGCTAAACTAATTAGAAAGATTGTAACCGCTGGAGCGATGCTAGCGATTATTATCATCATGCAAGTATTAAAAAACTATTTTCCAGCTGAAGCATCTGGATCAATTATTAATGCTGTGCTTGCAATAGTAACCATCAATTTAGGTTTCTGGTGGGGTTTAGGATTTTGCATAATTACTCCGGTGATGTCGATTGCTACTGCGCCTGCTTCTCCAATGACTACTTTAACGATTGCTACGTATGGATTAAATATTCCGATTATCGCAATTGGTAATTTAATTTTTGTTCTCTTAGCAAAGCTTGGGCATGATTTATATGTTAAATATAAGGAAAACAAATTTTGGCTATGGACTGTTATCTTTATTGTTTTAATTAGCGCTGGGGCGGTTGCTAAGTTTTTATTCATGTGGGGTTCAGCAGTTTGGATTATTGAACCCATCTTTAAAATTGAAGGTCCATCTTTAAAAGTGTTAGAGAATCTATTCTCAATAACGCAGTTAATTGCAGGCGCAATTAGCGTGCCAATTATCTATGTTTCAACTCTAGCGGTTGATAAGTTCACTAATCGCAATGCGAAGTAGAAAGCTTAATAGCTGGACGAATACAGCGACCCGGAATATCGGTTGAATTAAATTGAATAGACCCATCACACGTAACGTTATAGGCATTATATTTATAAACGCCTAATTCGGATGCCGAAGGCGATCTTGTCCAATATGTGCTTGTATTATCATTAAACAACGTTGCATTTCTTGCACGAGCATAATCGGTTGACTTTGCAGTCCTTTTTGAATCAATATTATCTTCTTCATTAAACCCATATTTTTTATCTCTTAATTCAGCACGGCTTAATGCAAAAATTTGGTCATTATTTTCAGGAATATCTTCACAAGCGTATAAATTAGGAACATCCTTGGTAGAATTGGCGTCATTGATTATTTTCGGCTTATCAATTCGGCTGGTGTCGCCTCTAAAAGCGCGCCATTTAAATCCGTCGTTAGCAAAGTCGCCTGTACTATTTAAGTATTTGCGCATTTCACTTTCACAATAGTTGTTAGGGAATATAATAGCATTAACTTCGGGTTCATATTCTTTATTAAAATTACATGTATCAAGTAATTTATATGTTGTATAAAATTTATCTGATTCATCACCTAAAATTTTCCATTGAATCGGTTTTACTTCGTAGTATATATACTTTTCATCATTTTCTTTTACTCTCGTACCATCATCGGATTTATAATCTTGTTCACTATCTTGTTTAAAATAGTTTTTGCCTTCGTAACTAATGTAATCATATTCACCAATAGGCGATTCTTTACTCAATGCATTAATTAAATCGTTATCACTTACTAGAGTTTGAGGATAAGTTCCAAATAAAAACACATAATCATAAGTTGCTTTATAAGTTGTATCTTCAGTTGCTCTTTTAATTGGTTTATCCCAACCAATGTAAACATATTCATGTTCGCTAGGAGCCTGTTTAAAAGGAGTGCCACCATCGTATTTAGGTATAGCGCCTTCTTCTACTTCGCTTGATTGAAGAAGTTCGCCATCATCATTAATAAAATTAATAGTGTATTTCTTACTGACTATTGGATTGCTATTACAACTCGCTAAAAAGATAAACGAAGATAAAGATAGAAAGAGAAGTTTTTTCATAATTAATAAGTTTTATAAATTTCAATTAATTTTTCTTGGGTTAAATCCTTGGTTTTTGCAATCGCCATACGTAAAAGAATCGATGCCTTGTGTGGAGGTAAGTCGTTCGCGGCTACTGCATGTTTTACCAATACTGAATCTTGAGTAATAACGCCACTATCAATTCTTGATGATATAACAATCGGAATATTAGTTATACCATTTAAACTATTAATAAATTTTTCAGAGAATTCGCCTGCGCCTGCACCAGCGATAACTAATCCTTTCGCTTCGTGATTAATCGCCCAATCAATAATGCTAGGATCAGCATCGGCATTGAAATAAATAATCGGTACATCTGGTAAAGAAGTCATTGTATCAGTAGGAGCAATCGTAAATTCTGAAGTTTCGGTATGTCTCTTTGTTGAGGCTTCATAGAAGAAGACTTCATTATTACGCACAAATCCTAATGCACCCATTGGACCTGCGCTGATGGCTGTAACATCAAACGAACTCACTTTTTGCATTGAACGAGCAGAATATATAGAATCTGAAAAAACACCTAAAACGCCTTTGCCAATCGCTTCTTCGCTTGCAGCGACAACTACGGATTGATATAAATTCATTGGTCCATCCGCGCTAAGCGAAGTCGATGGTCTCATAGATCCAGTAATAACTACTGGTTTTTTGGTTGAAACGGCTAAATTAAGGAAATAAGCAGTTTCTTCCATCGTATCCGTACCATGAGTAATAACAAAACCTGCTACATCTGGATTAGGAGCTAATTCATTAATCGTTTTAGCTAGTGTTATCCATATCTCACTGGTGATGTCATCAGAATTTATGTTACATACTTGAATTGCTTGTAGTGGTGCAACTTCTTCAATGCCTGGTACCGAAGCAATTAAAGATTCTACTGAAATGCTTCCGGGTTTATATCCAGTCTCTTTCCCTTCTTCACCACTTCCGGCAATAGTACCACCGGTCGCAAGTATTACAACTGTACCGCTTTCCTCAATGTCAGGGATAACAATTTTTTCACTTTGTTTATTACAGCCAACCAAAGTAAAGGCCATTGCTATAGGCAATAATAGTTTTAGGTTTCTCATAAAACCCCCTTTTTTTAATTTCATTTTATTTTAACTTATTCTTGTTTCTCTTGCATATTTTTGGGATATGTGTAAGATAATTAACGCTAGAGCAATCTAGTAACTCTTATATCAAAAGTATTTGAGTGGCGTGAGCCGCTCTTTATTTTTTAGGAGCCAAAGATGAATACTTTAGAAGGCAAAGTTTACGAGTTATTAAGTAAGAAGCTAACTAATCTAGGCTATGAGCTTGTTAATGTCCACTACCAAAAAGAGAGTGGTGAAAATTATCTAAGGATAATTGTGGACAAAGACGAAAACATTAGTTTAGATGACATCGTTAAGCTCTCGGATTTAATTTCTCCCTTGCTTGATGCAAGTGACATCATCAATGATAAATACATTCTTGATATCTCTTCCTTGGGCGCTGAAAAAGAAATTAAACCAACTAAACTTGATAAGTACGTAAATAAGTATCTAGACATTCATCTCTCTCATCCCTACAAGGGATTAAATAACATCATAGGCACATTATTAAAAGTCGATAGTAATAATGTAGTGATGTTAGTACAAGAGAAAGCGCGCAAGAAAGAAATAATTCTTGAACGCAAATATATCGACAAAGTTCATTTAGCCATTAAATTTTAAAGGAGATAAATTTATGTTTAATGTAAAGAAACTCATCAGTGCTGCTAGCGAATTAGGCGCAGCCAAAAACATTGAGCAATCAACCATTAGGGACATTACGATCCAAGCGCTTGAACGTGCTTATATTCGTATTTTAACCGGTGGCAATCAACCCGATGATTTACCTGATCCAAAAGTTAAGGTCGTCCTTGATGAAGAAAAAGGTACAGTTGATTTCTATCAAATCAAAACGATTAAGAAAGATGTCGAAGATGATATGTTAGAAATCGATTTAGAAGATGCACAAGAAATCTTCCCTAAGAAGAAGCTTGACTATGATCAAGATGTCGAAATTCATGATGATAATATTGATATTGATGAGTTATCAAAAATTTTCATTAAACAATTTAAGAATGCTTTCCATCAAAGATTAAATGATGCCGAGAAAGCAGTTCTATATGATACATATAAAGACCATATCGGTGAAATCGTGATTGGTACAGTTGAAAAGGTTGAAGATAGAGCGGTCACCGTTAACATTGGTAAAAACAATGTTTATCTTACTCGTAAAGAGATGATTGGTGATGAAACTTTTACCGTTGGTCAACAAATTAAATTATATTTAGATGATGTTTCTACAGAAAAGAAAGGTAGCATTCAAGTGACGCGTGCGGCGCCTGGATTCTTAAAAAGATTATTTGAAGAAGAAATTCACGAAATCTATGATGGTACGATAATTATTAAAGGTATCGCAAGACGCGCAGGAAAAAGAAGTAAAGTTGCGGTTTATAGTAACGATCCTGATGTGGATGCGACTGGTTCATGTATTGGTAAAGATGGTACTCGTATTAACAAAGTTGTTAATCAATTAGGCGGTAATGGTCGAGATAAAGAAAAGATTGATATCGTTGCGTGGAATGAAGACCCATCCTTATATATTATTGATGCACTCCGTCCAGCGGAGGTCGTTGGTATTAATATCGACCAAGATGATGAAGAAGCGAAAGAAGCAACTTGTATTGTTAAAGATGGTCAATATTCTAAAGCGATTGGTTTACGTGGTGTAAACGTTCGTTTAGCGGTTCAATTAACTGGTTATGATTTAACGATTTTAGAAGAGACTCCTGCGAAAGAAGAAGGCTTAAAGTACACTACGAAAGAAGAACTTGACGCTAAAGACGCTGAAAGAAAAGAAGCCAAACGCAAGAGTGACTTCGCTAAACATTCAATGGAATTTAAAGCCGAAAAAGAAAAAGAAGCTGAGCTTAAGAAAGTTGCAGATAACCTTACTGCTTCTAAAGAAGAGGCCAAGGCTAAACGTGAAGCGGCTAAGAAAGTTAAAAAAGCTGAAGCCGAAGCAGAAGAAAAACCAACTCCAATTGCAACTGGTCCAGTTTCAAGTTTAGAAGAAGAATTAGCGAAGGCTAAAGCTGCGGCGACTCGTGCACAAAAACGGGCTGAAGAACACGTTGAAATTAAAACTACAACTAATATTCTTGATCTTGAAAAGCAACTTGAAAAAGAGAAAGAAGAGGAAGCGAAAAAGAGCGAGAAGAAATCTCGTCGTCCAAGAAAAATCACTGAAAGTGAAGTTCCGAATGAAGAGAAAAAGGAAGAAAAAACTAGCGAGAAGAAAGAAGAAGTCAAAAAGATGGACATCTACACCGAAGAAGAACTTCGTGAAATTGAAGCGGAAGAAAACGAGAATGCGGAAGAAGACTTTGATGAAGATGATGTCGATTATGATGAATTCGACGAATATTACGACGAAGAGAAGTAATATTATTTAAACGAGTTTAAAAAGGAGGGGCGAAGATGAAAGATAATCATTCTTATAACAATAATAAGAGAATCTCAAATGTGAATAATCTTAAATCACATAACAAGAATCTTAATAAAGTTAATAATGGTGTCTTTGTTTTCACTCGTTCACTTAGTGTTGGCGAACTCGCTAAACAATTAAACATTTTACCTAGTGACATTATTAAGTACTTCTTTATGAATAAGAAGATGGTAACCATTAACCAAATGCTTGATGATGAATCAATTGGTGAAGTTTGTTTAAACTTTGGTTACGATTTTAAAAAAGAAAAAGTAGTGACTGCGGAAAACTTTGAAGAAGTTGAGATTAAAGATAAAAAAGAAGATTTAGTGGAACGTCCACCAGTTGTAACCGTTATGGGTCACGTTGACCATGGTAAAACTACTTTAATTGATGCGATTAGAAATTCTAATGTCGTTGCGACAGAAGCTGGTGGTATCTCTCAAGCCATTGGTGCTTATCAAAAAGAAGTAAAAGGTAAGAAGATTACCTTTATCGATACTCCTGGGCACGAAGCTTTCACCGCGATGAGAAGTCGTGGCGCGAGTGTTACTGATATCGTAATTCTAGTAGTAGCAGCAGATGATGGTGTTATGCCGCAGACTATTGAAGCGATCGATCACGCCAAAGCTGCAGGTGCGCCAATTGTCGTTGCCATTAATAAGATTGATAAAGAAGGCGCAAATGTCGAACGTGTTAAAAACGATTTAATGACTTACGAGATTATTCCTGAGGAATATGGTGGTAAAAATATTTTCTGTGAAATTAGCGCTAAGAAAAATATCGGCATTGAAAATTTATTAGAAAATATTATTTTACTTTCAGAAGTACTTGAACTTAAAGCGAATCCAAAACGTTATGCGATGGGTACTGTACTTGAAGCTAAACTAGATAAAGGTGAAGGTCCTAAGGCTACTTTATTAATTCAAAATGGAACTCTTAATAATAGTGACTATGTAGTGGTTGGCACCTCATATGGTCACATTCGTAGAATGGTGAACGAACATCAAAAGGTGATGAAGACCGCGACTCCATCTACTCCAGTAAGCGTTACTGGATTAAATGAAGTTCCTAATGCGGGCGATCACTTTATGGCCTTCCCAACCGAGAAGGAAGCACGTGATATTGCCGCGAAACGTCATTTACAACGCGAACAACAAGAAAGAAGTGGAACAGCCGCTAGAAGTCTTGATGACTTATATAAACAAGCTCAAGAAGGCGAAATCACTACTTTGAATTTATTAATTAGAGCGGATTCAACTGGATCAGTTGAAGCACTTAAAAGCAGCATCATGAAAATCAGTGTTAAAGGCGTTAAAGTAAATATTATTAGAGCAACGGCTGGAGCGATTACTGATAGCGATATCGCACTCGCAAGCGCATCTAATGCTATCATATACGGATTCAACGTGCGCCCAACTGCAAATATTAAAGCGAAAGCTGAAGAAGAGAAAGTTGAAATTAGATTACATCGTATTATTTATGCGCTTATTGAAGAAATTGAAGGCGCCTTAAAAGGTTTAACTAAACCAGAGCTTAAAGAAGTTACGATGGGTCAAATGGAAGTTAGAAATCTATTTAAAGCTAATAAGCTTACCATTGCAGGTTGTTATGTAACTGAAGGACATATTAAAGCAAAAAGCAAAATTCATCTTCTTCGTGATGGAATTATTATCTATGATGGTGAACTTGCTAGCTTAAAAAGATTTAAAGATGATGCCGCTGATGTTAAGAGCGGATTTGAATGTGGCGCAACCATCTTAGGCTATAACGATATCCATGAAGGCGATGTGATTGAAGCCTTCGAAATGAAAGAAGAGGTCAAATAATATGGACCGTAAACCCAAGATTAAAGCGATTATTGACCGCAATATTCGCGATATCGTTTTGCTTAACGCTAATAATAAGATTGGTTTTGTTTCGGTTAATAAGATAGAAGTTAGCAATGATTATAGTATAGCGAAAGTATATGTTTCCTTTTTAGGAAGTAAAGATGCTAAGAAGTCATTTGATAAATTAGTGCAGATGGCACCATCCCTACGTCACGAACTCGCGCAAAAAATATCCTTATATAAAACGCCTGAGATACGCTTCATCCACGATCAACGTTTTATCATCGATGAGAAGATGAATGAATTATTAAAAAAAGATCAAGCCGAACTTGATTTAATGAAAAAGAAAAAATAAATATAAATGCATGTAACCGCTTACTTTTATTATTAATAATAATGTTTAATGATCACACGTGCGCGTTAGCAGTGAAAAATTTCTTAAAAAAATAGTTGACACGATAAATGAATGCGTATAAAATGCTTCACAATTATTACTTTTTTCGGAAATACTGGAGAAATTGATAATTTAGAATAATTGGAGGAAATTATTTTATGAAAAGCAAATTATTCTTAGCAGCAGCGACAGTTCTTGCGATTGGCGCTACAACTAGTTGCGGAGGCACACCAAATGCATATCTTACTGTATGCTTAGCGAGTGAACCTCAAAGTATTGATCCGGCTCTTAATAGTGCGGTTGATGGCGCAACAATGTTAGTTCACTTAGATGCTGGATTAGTGAAATATAAGCTTGAAGGAAACAAAACTGTTTTGGTAAATGACTTAGCTAAAGAAATCACTAAGAAATCCGCTACAGTTAAAAATCACGAACAAGATGATGATGGCAAGTGGCAAGAAGTTACTTACGAAGAAGGAACTCAATATACCGTTAAATTAAGAGAAGGATTAAAATGGAGCAATGGCGATTCTTTAACCGCTGATGACTTTATTTACTCTTGGAACAGAGCCTGTGGTTCTACTTTAGCCGCTGACTATGGCTATATGCATGATCCTATTTGTGATGCTGTTTATCACGAAAATGATGATGAAGCTTGCCCAACCATTGGTATTAAAAAGGTAGATGATTTAACATTTACCATCGATTTAATGGTGGACGTTCCATATTTTAATCAATTATTAGCATTCCCAACCTACTTCCCAGTCCATAAGGCAACTGTTGAAGCGCATCCTGATTGGGCAACTAAGCCTTCCACCTTTGTTTCGTGTGGTGCTTATAAACTCACCCATTGGGCGCACGATTCATACATTCGCATTGAAAAGAATCCTAATTATTGGGATGCAGAACACGTTACATGCCCAAGCATTAAGTTCGCGTTAAGTGATGATGATGCTGCGATGTTAGCATCATTTAAATCTGGTGAATATGATTTAATCGATAGCGTACCAAATGATCAAATCAAAGAATTAAAGAAGAATTATCCAAATAGTTACAAAGTTGACGGTCAAATGGGAACATATTATGTTTCGTTTAATGTAAATTCAACAGGCGCTATTTTCGCAGGTAAAACCGAAGAGCAAAAAGCCAAAATTAGACGCGCTTTAGCTCTACTTATGGATCGTAAATATATCGTTGATGAAATTGGTCAAGCTGATCAAATTCCAGCAAATGCATTCGTTTCTAAAGGTTTAACTGATCCAAAAGGTGGCGAATTTGTTGATTGGAATGGTCCTGAACACAATGGTGATGGTTACTTCAAAAAAGGTGAAAACGATGAAGAGAAAAAGGCCAACAAAGAAGAGGCTATTGGCTTATTAAAAGATGTCGGCTTTACTTATGACGAAGCGACTGGTAAATTCACTAATGTTCCATCGTTTGAATATTTATTCAATACTGGCACCGGACACCAAGATATCGCAAAAAATATTCATGATACATTAGGTGATATTGGAATTAACATGACCATGAAAAACGAAGAATGGAATACTTTCCTTGCTACTCGTAAGGCAGGAAATTATGATGTTGCTCGTAATGGTTGGTTAGCTGACTACGATGATCCTTCTAGCTACTTAACTATGTGGACCACTGCTTCTGGTAACAATGATTCTCAATTTGGTAGAGGCGAACACGCAAAACTTGCTATATATAGCGCCGATATCAATCGTGATGGCAAAAAAGAAACCGGACTTACCTGGGCACAAAGTTACGATGTATTAATTGATTTATCAAACAAAGAAACTGATGAGAATGAGAGATTCGAAATTTTGCATGAAGCTGAAGACTTATTAATGGAAACTGGTGCGATTTGCCCTATCTACTATTACACTGATATTTATATGGTCAACGAAAAGATGAGCGGTTATTTCAATACTCCATTAGGTTATAAGTTCTTCCACACCGCAAAAATCGAAGGTCGCGAAGCGAAGTAATTAAAATTACAAAAACTTTAAACGAGGATTAATCTCCTCGTTTATTGTTTATAGGCGAGAAATATGAGTGTAAAATTTCTAAAATATGTATCCAAAAGACTACTTTTAGGTATTTTTACTTTTATTCTTGTTGTAACTATTACTTTCTGGGTTATGCAAATGGTTCCTGGCGGACCATGGCTTAGTGAAAAATCACTATCTCCAGAAGTCATTGCTCAGAGAACTGCGATGTACGGATTAGATAAACCTTTGTTTATTCAATATCTTAGTTACATTGGTAAGGCGTTTACATTTAATTTCGGTGAATCATTGAAATTTAACGGACAATTAGTTACCGATCGTATCTTTAATGCTTTTAAAGTCTCGCTTTTACTTGGCGTGATTGCTGCCGCAATAGCTCTAGTATTCGGCACTTTATTCGGCACTTATGCTGCTACTCATCAAAATAAGTTGTTTGATCGAGTGATTATGTTTATTACAACCGCTAGCGTTGCGATGCCAACGTTTGTTATTTCTTTGATTTTGTTATATTTATTTGCGGTTACTTGGAAAATATTGCCTACAAGTTTCGCTAGTGGCGGAGCCGCTGCTTATGTTCTACCAATTTTCGCTGAAGCGCTTTATCCAACCGCTTATATTACACGTTTGGTTAGATCTTCTACTTTAGATGTTGTTGGCCAAGATTATATGAGAACCGCTAAAGCAAAAGGTTTAGCACCATCGAAAATATTAATGAAACATGGTGTGAGAAATTCGATCACACCAGTTATTACTTACTTTGGACCGATGTTTGCCTTTATTATTACCGGTTCATTAGTTATTGACCAAGTGTTCCAGATTCCTGGTTCTGGTCGTGTATTCCAGCAAGCAATTAATGGTCGTGATTATCCAGTGATTATGGGTATGACTTGTTTATTATCTTTGATTTTAATTGTGTTGACACTTGTTAGTGATATCTTGTATAAGGTTGCCAACCCACGCGTGGATTTTGATTAGGAGAGTGATTATGAGTAATTTTCCAAGAAGAAATCCGCTAAGCTTTCAACTTAATGTTGATAAATTTGGTAGCGCCTCTGAAGGCGAGAAACGTAGTACTAATTTAATGCGTCCTAATAGCACCTTCTTTATGGATGGTGTAAGACGATTTGTTAAAAATCCGGTTGCAATGGTAGCATTTATTTTTATTGTCATTTTGCTTCTTGCGATTATTATTCTTCCGTTTGTTTGGCCATATGGCTATTCTGAAGTATTAGGTTTTAAATATCTAGGGTATAACGATCCTCAATTTGCAAACTTATCGCCATTTCAATACGCTCCTTACGAGCAACAATTAAGAGATAGCGGACAATTTGTTTTCCCACATATATTCGGCACTGATAGTCAACAACACGATTATTTTATTTGCGTCATTGTCGGTGCGAGAACTAGTTTAATCGTTGGCGTTATGGCTGCATTAATCGTTCTTGTTATCGGTGGCACAATCGGCGCTCTTTGCGGATTTAAGGGTGGCAAATTCGATTTAGTCGTTATGCGCATCGTTGATGTCATCTATTCATTGCCTGATGTCTTAATCATTATTCTTTTGTCAGCTGGTTTATCTGCTGCATTAGGTGATAATCAAGTTATCTATAATATCGGTGGTACTGCCTTTATTGCTATCTTTATCGTTTTCGCACTTCTTTATTGGGTTGGTATGTGCCGACTTGTTCGTGGGCAAATCTTAACTCTTAGAAAAAGTGAATATGTTATGGCAGCGAAAGCAACCGGCGCTTCTACTGGAAGAATTATTCGTAAACATTTAATTCCTAACTCTATGTCGGTTATTATTATTTCTGCTGCTTTACAAGTTCCTAGTGCGATTTTCACTGAATCGTTCTTATCTTACTTAGGTTTAGGTGTTCAATATCCTACACCTTCTTTAGGTAGTTTAGCCGCTACGGCGCAAAACGAAATTACTGGTTCAAGAATATATTTATTCCTTGTCCCTGCTTTATTAATTTGCTTTATTGTCTTATCGCTTAACTTATTAGGAGATGGCTTACGGGATGCATTTGATCCTAAGCTACAAAAATAATTATGCCTAAGAGTTATCGTTTATTAGAAGTAAAAGATCTGAATACATCTTTTAAAATTGATGCTGGTCGTGTTTTAGCGGTTAACGGTGTTTCTTTTGAATTAGATAAAGGAAAGATTCTTGGAATCGTTGGCGAATCTGGTTCTGGTAAATCAGTTACCGCTTATTCCATTATGGGCATTCTAGACAAGAATGGTCGTGTTGATAGCGGCAAAATTATTTATAATGGCACCGATTTATTAAAATTGAAAGAAAAACAAATGCGGTCTATTCGTGGAAATAAGATTTCAATTATTTTCCAGGACGCAATGACTTCTTTAAATCCAACTTGGAGTATTGGCAATCAATTAAGAGAAGCAATTTTAACTCACTCAAAAGACCCAATTAAATTAGCGACCGAAGATTTAGAAAATGCGGTTATTTCGGATAAGCAAAGAATCGAAGCGATGAAGAAAGGACTTCTTCATCACCCCGATAGTCAAGAACTTAAAGATGATTTAACTATCATTACTAATAAACTTGAAAGCGATACGAAGAAATTAAGAGAAACAAGAGAACACGCAGCTGCGGAATTAAAGGTTAACGAAAAGCAAATGATGCGTCATTACCATAAGACGGTAAGAGATTATAATTTAGAAATTAGAAAGAAAAGAAAAGAATATTGGCAAAATTACACTAAACTAAACAATAAGCCTACGGCGGGTGAAATTTTTGGTCATCAACATTATCAAAGACATATTGCGATGATTAACACTAAAGCACAAGCTTTATCAACCGCCAAAGAGTATTTACAACGTCTTAAAGATAACTTCCCGCTTATTAAGAGTAAACCAAATTATCGTCAGATTCTTCCTCGTTATCTTAATTATATTCGTCGCGCTAGAAAAGCGGTCAGAATTGCGAAAGGTGAATATCGTAAGGCCAAACGCGGCTTAAAATTCTATCGTATTAAATTTAACTATCAATACGTTCATCGTCCTCGCACTAAACGCAAGAACGATTTAAAAGAGGCTAAATTAGCCAAGAAGAATTATTATTGGGATTGTCGTTCCGCTTATCGTGAAACTAAATATTCCGCCAATAAAAAAGCATTACAAATGCTTAAAGAAGTCGGAATTACTGAACCTGAAAAGCGTTTAAAACAATATCCATTTGAATTATCAGGTGGTATGCTCCAAAGATGTATGATTGCTATGGCTTTAGTAGAAAAGCCTGATATTTTAATTGCTGATGAACCAACTACGGCATTAGATGTGACTATTCAAGCGCAGATTCTTGAATTACTTAAAAAACTACAAAAAGATTATGGTATGGCAATTATGATTATTACCCATGATTTAGGTGTAGTTGCTCAAATTTGTGATGAAGTAGACATTATGTATGCAGGGCGAATCGTTGAAAGAGGCACCGTTAATGATATTTTCTATAATCCTCAACACGAATATACCAAAGGCTTATTAAAATCGATGCCTAAACTTAATCAACCTAAAGGTTTACTTGATCCAATTAAAGGTAATCCGGTTGATTTATTCTGCCTACCTAAAGGTTGCGCTTTTGCTAGTAGATGTAAAGAATGCATGAAGATTTGTATTGATAAATATCCAGAAGAAGTAGCATTTGATCGTTCCGGTCATTGTGCAAGTTGTTGGGCAATGGTGAAACGTTTACATAACGCACACAAGATCGACGTTGTGCGTGGTAAGCCAACTGGTAAACCACTTGTTTATAATGGTGCACTTATTGCTGATGCTAAGAAAAAGAAGTCTAAAAAAGATAAGAAAGTAGTAGCGGAACCTGCTCCTACTATTGTTAAAGAAGCGAAAGCTAAGGATGTGAAGAAACATGGCAAGAAAGAAAGTAAATAACAAAAATATTCGTGTAATTAACGATGATACTTTAGCTAAGCCAAATCAAGACTTATCGCTTTTAGACAAGAAAGTTAAGAAAGTTAAACACGATATTAAAGATGATGACATCTTAGTGGTTAAAAACTTAAGGATGTATTTCCCAATTAACACTGGGGTATTTAAAACTAAAAATTTAAAAGCTGTGGATGATGTTTCTTTCACGATTAAACGTGGTGAAACCCTAGGTTTAGTCGGTGAATCAGGATGTGGTAAAACCACTTTAGGGAGAACAATTCTTCATCTTTATGATCCTACTTCTGGTTTAATTACTTTTAATGATCATCCGATTATCACTAAAAAGGACTTAAAAAATTTCCGTAAAAAAGCAACGGTAGTTTTCCAAGACCCTTATTCTTCATTAAATCCAAGAATGACCGTTGCGGATATCATCGGTGAACCGATTGACGTTCATAATATTTGCGATGATATTGTTAAAGAAAGACATTTTGGTAAAATCACTCAATTAGAAAAAGAATTAGATTCTTTAAAAGCCTATAATTTAGAACATTCGCACGAAGAGAAGAAACTTAAAGAGGCGATTGATAAGAAACAAGTTGAATGCGATACATTAGATAAAACTTGTAATAATGATTTTATCGTCGGCCAAATTGTTGGAGAAAAGAATCGTTCAATTAATGATCATATTTCTACTCTTTGGAGAGAATACGATGAACTAATTAACTTAAGTAAAAACGAAATTTCTAATGATAAAAAACGGATTGGAGAAATCAGGATTGAAATTAAGAGCAAAGAAAAAGAATGCAACAAATTAAAGGCGATGTGTGAAGACTCTTCCGTGGTTAAATCTATTATCAAAGAAAAGAAAGATGAACATCGTTTAGAAATTTATAACGCTAAACTTGAATTAGAAAAATTCAAGAACAACTTTATCGATCAAAATCCTAATGCGGATGTTTATCAATCAGAATATAAAAAGAAACAAGAAGATTATCGTAAACTTAAGAAACTTGACGTTCTAAAAGAAATTGAAAGCAAAATGGCGGATAAGATTTCGCGTAGAAAAAAGGCTAGAGTTGAGGCTTATGAAAACGCTCTAAAGGATTTAAAGAATTCTAAAGAATTATTAAATGCCGCACTTAAAAATCTCGAAGCTTCAAAAAGTAAATTTGAAAATGAACTCAAGGCGAAACACGAACTTTGCCTAAAAGAAGAAAAAACTCCTAAAATTACGAGTACTGATGTTGAAAATAATCAGAAAGCCGAGGTTGCTCGCCGTTTAAAATTAGCCCAAGAAGCCAAAAAACAAGCCGATGGAGAGTTAAATGACTTAACTACGCAATTGTCTTCGCTTCAAGAAAAGAATAGGGCTAAAATCGCTTCTTTGGAAAAAGAACTCGAAAAACGGACAGCTGACCACGATAAAGCAAAAGGTAAAGAAAAAGTTTCTTATGATGACATTAAGAACAAATATGCTAAAGAAGTTGAACAAAAAGTAGCTGATAACAAAGGCAAAATAGAAACAGCGGTTAAAGATTTAGCGGACTTTAAGGTTAAAGTTAAAAAGGATAAAACCTTAAGAACTGAATATCGCTATAAGAAAAGAGCATTAGACTTATTAAAGGAAAAATCATCCACTAATAACATTATTAAAGCTCTTTATAACGAAAAGAATGCAGACGTTATTAAAGAAGAAAAAGAATATAATGCTTTTGTTCGTGCTTATCATTTCGCACTTGATAACGAATGTTACGATATTAAATCGTTAGTTAATTACGAACTAAAACTAGATGAATATAAGCAAATTAAAGAAGAAACCAAAATTCCATATTTCTTACTTAAATTTGAAGCAAAAGAAGAACGCAAGAAACGAATTTTACAATTGATGTCTGATGTCGGATTATCTCCTGAACAATCTACACGTTATGCGCATAGTTTCTCGGGCGGTCAAAGACAAAGAATCGGTATTGCTCGTGCTTTAGCTAGTAATCCTGAATTCATCGTTTGCGATGAACCAGTAAGCGCACTCGATGTTTCTATTCAAGCTCAAATCTTAAATACATTCCAAGAATTACAAAAGAAATTAGGATTAACCTATCTTTTTGTCGCTCATAACTTACTAGTGGTTAAACACATTTCTGACCGTATTGCGGTTATGTATTTAGGTCATATTGTTGAACTTTGTGAATCTGAAGAATTATATAAGCATCCTTTACATCCTTATACGATTTCTTTGCTTTCAGCAATTCCAGAACCTGATCCTAATCGCGCTCGTGCAAATAAGAGACAAATTCTTGAAGGAGAAATTCCTTCTCCATTACATGTTCCAAGCGGATGCCCATTCCGTTTACGTTGTCCACGTGCAACTGAT
Organism: Bacilli bacterium; assembly: GCA_024408495.1. Classification (GTDB taxonomy): domain Bacteria; phylum Bacillota_I; class Bacilli_A; order RFN20; family CAG-826; genus UB1719. The sequence goes on along the minus strand of JAKSUY010000012.1, from coordinate 2,208 downwards.
CAATGTACCGAAACTCGTCCTGAGTTAATTGAAGTTAAAAAAGGCCATTTCACTGCATGTCATTTAGTGAAACCTGCTACTAAAAAGTAATTAGATACCTAGATAGTGAGATGTCACTACCCAAATTGCAAGAGCAATTAATATAACTCCACCGATGATACTAGCGATTTCGTATTTTCCTTTTAACAAGCGATTAAAGAAATTACCCAATAAGACACCTAACAAAGAAATAACGAAGGTGCATACTAAGATAATTGATACATGCAACCAAATAGTAGAGTCAGTAGAAATATTTCCCGCATGTAAAGAGAAACCAACTGCTAATGCATCAATTGAGGTTATAACACCATAAAGTAGTACCTCTTTCACGCTAAATAATTTAGGCTTACGTTGTTCTGGGTGTTTTACACCCTTAATTCCTTCATAGCCCATTTTCGAACCAATCAATACTAGGAGCACAAAAGCAATCCAAACTACTACTTCACAAGTAATTTCAATCGCGTGTTTACCTGCTAATTCACCAATTGCTAGTTCAATCGCCGCGATTATCCAATAACCAATTAATGGCATTAGAGCCTGCATTAAGCCAAAGACAATTGCAATAAAAATAGCTTTCTTTTTATTGATATCCTTATAGATTAATCCATCGGTAATAGCGACAGCAAAAGCATCCATACTTAATGCAATACCAAACAATAATACTTGTAGGATAATAGCGGTTGTCATATCCGGTTATCATATAACAAAAAAAGAAGGATGTAAACATCCTACTTTTTGTTAATTATGGTTAACTATTTTTTCCACAATAATACTTGCTCTTCATTCTTAAGAGCGGTGTAGATATTTTTACTGATTAATTTGTTATCTTTACTGATATTCGCTAACCAATCTTTAATCTCTTTTCTAGATGTTTGTTTATCGGCTGGACAATTAGATTTTATTACTGGCATCTTTTCTTCTTTCGCGCATCTAGCGATGTCTTTTTCTTTAGAGAAAATTAATGGTCGAACAAAATCAATGTTCTGACGAGATAAATGCATTTTTGGTTCAAAGGTAGCAATTTTACCCGTATAGAAAATATTCATAAATAAAGTCTCAGCGGCATCATCGATGTGATGAGCGAACGCGACTTTATTCGCTTTTAATTCATGCGCAACGGCATTCATAATCGCTTTTTTCATCCTTGAACATATAGAGCATGGTAAATGCTTCTTATTTTTTTGGTTTGCTTTTAAGATTGGATAAACATTTTTTGAATCATTAATGATTAGGTCATAACCTAATCCTTTAATCCATTTCTTAATTTTATCCGCTTTAAAATTAGGGAAGCCTAAATCAATCATTACTGGATAGAGAGTGAAATCCGTATGTTGGAATCTTTGATAAAGTGTCAAAGCATAAAACAAGACCAAGGAGTCTTTGCCGCCACTTATACCAACAACAATCTTATCGCCTTTATTAATTAGTTTATAAGTCTTATCGGCATTACGTAATCCCGCTAAAATAATGCGTATCGCTTTCATACTTTTATTATTATAGTATAAAATAATAAACATGAAGCACGGGATTATTTTTGTTAAGAAAGAGAAGGGAATGAGTTCATATGATGTCATTCGTCTTTTAAAACGAAAATTTCATACTTCTAAAATCGGCCATGCTGGTACGCTAGATCCGTTTGCGTGTGGTCTACTTATTTTAGGCATCAATGAAGGCACTAAGGTCTTGCCTTATTTAGAAAATGAAAGTAAAGAATATATTGCTGAACTAATTTTAGGCAAAGAAACTGATACCTACGATGTAACGGGTAAAGTGATTAAAAAGAAAAAGGTTAAGAAACATACTTTTGAAGAAGTCGATGAAGCGCTTCATTCATTTGTTGGGGAGATTAAACAAACTCCACCTATTTATAGCGCCATTAAAGTTAAAGGCAAACCTTTATATGAATATGCTCGTGAAAATCAGAAAGTAAAAGTTAAAGCTAGAACACAGGTTATTTATGATGTGCGTCTAATGGCGTTTAAGAAAGACCATATTTATTTCTATGTAAAATGTAACAAGGGGACCTATATTCGTTCTTTAGGCGTTGATTTAGCGCATAAATTAAATGAAGTAGGCTATTTAAGCAACCTCGAACGAATCGCAATTGGTAATTATAAGATTGCGAATGTAAAGAAATCAACGTCTGCGATACCACAGAGCGTGTCCACG
>JAKSUY010000011.1 GCA_024408495.1 Bacilli bacterium | reverse complement strand
TGGTAAAGATAAGTAAAATAACCACTACTATGATAAATAAAACATGAAACGAGGATAAAGAAACGCCCATTGATCATAGATAAAAAAGAGGATAGGTCCAACACGGATTAAAAAGCGAAAGAAACATATACCCAACAAAACTAAAACCAAAATACGGAAAAATCTTCAAAAGAGCACGCAAAGCAATTTGTGCCTTAGTCGCTTTTTTATCACTATAAGACACTACAAAAATTCTTTCGGCTCTTTTTCCGTATGAACGATGAAGCCGAGTAAACATTGTTGGCAAAAAGTAGCCAGCTAAGAAAGAAAGGAAAAAAACAAAGAATAAAAATAAATCAACCCAGGCGGCATTTTCACGATATTTATTTTGATAATTATCATAGTGAAGTTTATATGTTGAGGAATTAGTTAATACATCGTGTTCAGCATTCCACATATTAACATATTGAGTATTGAGCTGTTGATAAGTTGGAGTAAATTCACTTTTGCTGTCACTTACAAGATACATGTATGCCTTATAGGCAAATTCGCCTTTAAGAACTGGAAAATCGCCCACCTTGTTTAATTCCCAAAATGAAACATCGTTAATTTTAGGTTCAAATTGCTTAAATAAGTCAAAATGATATTGTTGAAAACTTTTACTCGATAAATCAACAATCCCGTATTCCTCATTTTTATCTTTAACAAACGAATAATAAAAATAAGTGATTTCATCGGTCGCATAATCAGCCGGTTGAATGCTTGGGTCTATGCTCAAGGAGGTAATGCCACGTTCAATAAAATAAGTATTATCTTTGTTGAAGGATAACAAGATATGTGAGTAAAGGTTCTTTTTAAAAATTTCATCTTGTTTAATATAACTAGCATAATGATCATCGCCTTCCCCTTCACCATTATAAGTAAATAGATGCGATTCTTCGTTTAACCGGTAACACACTCGAGCTTCATCTTTCATATAAATAGAAGAGCTAGCATAGTAGGAGGATTTATTAAAAATAAAAACCGTAAGAAAAGAAAATACTAATGTAGTTACCGCTACAATAGCGGCATCGATTACTACTGATAAAAAGCGATTGTAAAATCGCGGAGCGGAAATATTTTTATACGGACAATCTTGTTTTGATTCCATTTATATAATTTTATACTATTATTGAATAAGTTGACAAAAGAATATTGGGCATAAATAATAATATTTATGGAAAAGCTTGAAAACCGAAATAATGTCCGTCTAAACAATCAGTTATTACTTATTGATGCTTTAAGAAAAGAAAAACGGACTATTACAGATTTATCTGATTATTTAGAAATTTCTTTTTGCGCAACTCGCCACATCGTTGATGAATTGACCGCGTGTGGGCTATGTAAATACTCTTCTAAGCAAGCTATAAATAAACGCGGAAGGATACCTTTATTTGTTGAAATTAATAACAATGCCGGCGTTGTTTGTGGAATTGATTTTTCTACGAAAATAATTAAAGTCGCTTTGTATTCACTGGATGGCAAATTAATTAATTCCGCTAGTAAAGAAGATTCTTTATTTATAACTAAAAATCATCTCGCTAAGGCGGAGAATATGTTAAAAGATCTATTGGATCGCCCAGAAGTTAATAATCGCAAACTCCTTTCGATTTGCATTTCATCTCCCGGCATAATCGACACTAAAACTTATGAATATGTTTCTGTGTTCCGTCTTGAAGACCAAAAACTAAATCCGGTTTCTTATTTTACAAACGTTTTTAGTGTCGATGTCGAGATGTATAACGATGTTAGAATTGGTTGTTTAGCAGAATTAAAAACTGGCAATTTCCCATACAAATTCCTAAATGGTATGCTTTTTCGAATTGGCACTTTCGGCGGCATATCGTTTATTAATAATGGGAAGATTTACACAGGTGCTCATGGATTTGCTGGCGAAACTCCTAATTATATCTTAGATGATCCTATCGCACTTAAAAACGATATGAACGGCCGTGTCTATTCTTTGTGGGAAGTCATTAATAACATTAATCTTAAAAAAGGACTGCCTAAATTAAAATACGATGAAGTTATCAACATCGAAAAAGTTATTATTGATAATTACAAAAATAACGATCCTTTTACTCTTGAAGCGCTTGATGAAGCTTGTAAGTATAACGCAATTACTATTATCAGTCTATGTTCGTTACTTGATTTAGATTATGTCGTAATCGAAGGCGCGATAAGCGATGAAATATTTAAAAAAATCTGTAGGTATGTAACCGACTTGTCGGTTAATCGCGTCCGTACAAGGATAATTCAGTCTACACTAGGCGCGGAAAGTTCACTCATCGGTGCCTGTTACCAAGCTCAAACAATTTATTTTCATAAATCATTAGAGAAGCTTAATCAAAAAAGATTAAGAATGGATGAATTTAAAATTAATCCATCTTTTAAAGATATTTAATTAGATTTAGTTAATTCTAAGATGCGGCCACCATAGGCTTCTTTAAATGTGACTTCTAAAATTTTGGTTTTTTGGTTATAAGTAAATTTTGTCGCTCGACTAGTGGGGTAGCCTATTTTTATTTTACTGACATGATATTTAGTTAAATCTACTTTAACCGTATTAGGATTACCACTGGTATTCCAAACGCCGAGAATAATTTTCTTCTCGTCCATGATGCCGCCTACCACTTCATTATCAAAAAATTTAGCGGTTCCTTTAGGATAAACAGGCAATGAACGCTTTTTAAGTGAAATAATCGAATGATAATATTTAATGCCTTCTTTAATTAATGCTTTTTGGGATTCTGGCAATTTATTAATAAAACTTGCTAAATGAATGCGACCAAGCATCGCGTTACACATATTCATAATTACTACTTCATCGGTCGGTATGGTCTTCTCATAATCATTTAATGGATAAGACCAAACCGCAGCTTGTTCAGGAGGGCATGCAGTGAAAACATTAGTTGATAAATATGGATATTTACGGTAATTAGTCTGATCAGATGTGGATTGAATCGGACAATATTTAAGAATTTCATAATCCATTCTACATCCACCGCTTCCGCAATTTTCAATTGTTAGATGCGGGTATTTATTCATTACTTCGTTTAACCATTTAATATAAGCACGATTATGTTTTAATAAACCATCACCTAGCGAATCACTGTTATATTCGTTGCCGACTCCACAATCGACATTATAATCAATTTTAAGGTAATCTAACTGATATTTATTCATTAAATTATCAATTACTTTTAGGGCGTATTTATATACATCCTTGTTAGCAAAGTTAAGTTGATAGCGACGATTATTTACACTATTCACTCCGCCGACTTTAAAGAAATAACCATCTTTCATTTTCTTTAAGATAGGCGAATTAATCCCCACTGTTTCTATTTCAATCCATAAACCAACTTTCATTTTTTTCAAACGAATGTAATCACAAACCGCTTTTAGACCGCCATTTGGGAAATTTTCCTTATATTCTTCCCACTGTCCTAGAATAGACCACCACTGATTGCCTTTAGCAAACCACCCCGCATCCATGCAAAATTCTTCGCAACCTAATTCAGCAGCTAAATCCACTAGCGGAAGAATTAAATCACGTGTTTGGGTATCCCAAAGAGCGTGCATATAATCATTAAAGATAACCGGTAAATGTTTTAAATCTTCAGCGTCTCTTCGCATTAAGCGCCGCGCTTTAGTAATTTCTTGAATCACTTCTTCAAAATCGCCCCCGTAACTTAAAGTTGCTTGAACACTTTTAAACGTTTCTTTTGGTGCTATAATCTTTTTCCATTGGTTATCATTAAATTCTGGACCAGAGGCTAATAGGTAAACATAATTAGCATAGTCACCAACTTCTAAATGCCATGAACCATTATTTTCAATTTGAACTAGCGTGCTATTATTATCGTTTTCTACTACTAACATTGGTAAATGTTCCTTAGTAGACCATCCGCCAGTATTATTGATAGTGAATCGATTCATGGAAGTATGATTGTTACCATTATAAATTCCTAAATCAAGAAAATTAAATTTAGACCATTGAGCTTCGGTGTGCCATGAATTGGTGGCTCTATATAAATAATTATTTTTTTGATTAGATGGAACGATGCCTAATAAATAGAAACTAGATATAAAAGTTAATGTTATATCATTATGAGAAATATTTTTAACCACGTTATACGTTGATATAGATTTAGTGCCTTTATAAAATTGAAAATGCGTGTCAATTCTTAAAATTTGGTTTTTAGTAGTAATGATTAGTTCTTTTCCTAATTTATTATTCTTAAACGAATGAGTAACATATTTGTGATTATTACCATAACTAGTCTCGTTTAATTTTAAACCTCGGTTAGTATTATTTATTCCGTTAGTATATTCTGCTTGAACGACTTTAGCGAAATTTTGCTCATTATTTTTAATAATAGTTTTATTTTTATCTAAGCCGGCGTAGATAAAATAAATGTCTTTATTTTTACTTAATTTAAAATCAAGTCGTAATTCTAAGTATTTAAATGTAAGGAAGGAATCGTCCATAACTTAATTATATACAATTAGTGGTTATCACAACCGTCGTAAGGAAGCACTTTAACTTCTAATTCTTCAATTTGTTTAATTTGGCCTTTTAGATAAAGGTTAACGGTTTCAAACGTCGTTTCAAGACGATTTTTTAAATAACCTAAACGACCGTCAATCACATCAAAACCAAAGGTTTTATTTTCTTTATCCCATTGTCTTTTATAATCTTTTTTAAATTGATCTAAATATTTAATAATTTGTGGAACTCTTTGAATAACTTGCTTTAACTGATTTAAATTATGTGCTTTATATGCTTTGCGTAATTTAACGCCTAAATCTACTTTAAGCGACAAGATAGAACAAAGAAGAGATAGATTATTATACAAATAAGCATAATCACGGCTAACTTTCGCTGCTTTCTTTAAAGTCTCGGCGTGTTTTAAATAATTCTTGGCATAGTGTGGCTCAACTTGATCATCAAATATTCCACATAAAGGATCCTGATAGAAGAAATATTTGCTTGGATTGTATTGAGCGAGCAATACCTTATTATCAGGCATATCAGGTAAATCCATTAATAGATAATTATCTAAATCTTCTCCTGTAATTGCTTTAAGCAAAGATGAAATAGTTTTATTATCATCTTTTTTAAAATAGTCATAAGAAGCATATAACGCAAGTGTAGGCAAGGCAGTAAATTTACTACATTCATTTCCGTTATCACCCCAAACAGTTATAAAAGCATCTTCAATATGATAATCTACACAAGAGGCGATTGCCGCACGCGATCTTTTTAATGATTGAGCGATAGAAGGGGCAAAGCCTTTCCAAGCCCAGGCACCGCCAGCAAAGACGATTTTTCGCTTAGTGTCTTTGTGGTATTGATTCATCTGATCGTAGATTTTCTTATCCTCGTGATAATAATCCCAATACACCAGCGAGACTCCTTTGGGAATAAGTTTTAATGTTTCTTTTGGTAAGGGAGTGTCACGATAATATTCTTGCTTCTTCGTATTAAGGCGGAAAAACATATCAGACCAAATCATTGGTTTAAAATTATATTTTTCGCATATTTTAATTACACGTGCAAGGTGAGTTGTAAACAATTTTACGCGATTAGTGTAAGGATGTTTATCTAAATATCTACCTAAACCAATTTCGGTTGATTCATCCATTCCGATGTGAATATCGGTGCATTTAAAACATTCGCGTAAGAATTTAATACATTCTTCAATAAAGATGTAGGTCTTATCTTCGTTAATTAATAAAGTGGTAGGACCATCTGATAATGGTATATTAGGCGCCCAATGAAGAAACCTAGCTAAGTGTCCTAAAGTTTGGATACAAGGAACAAGTTCTACTCCAAAACTAGACGCATAATTAACTATTTCTTTTAATTCTTCTTTAGTATAAGGTCCACGGAAATAACCAAAATATGGATACTTTTTTAAAGTATAAACATCTTCCATATAAAGTAATAAACGATTTTGCCCCATTAACGCTTCAAGAAGAATCATTTCCTTAAGAGCGTTAAGATTAAAAACCCCGTTTCTTGAACAATCAAGCATTAATCCATTTTTCTTAAATTGCCGTTTAATAACTATTTCGTATTTATTTTCGTTAATATGTTCTTTAATATAAGTTAAGGCTCGAAAAAGTTCCACTAATTCGTGATAGAAAATTTTAATATTTTTACCATCTCTTTTAATTAATAGATTTTTTGAAGAATCGCTAAAAGATATATTTAAATCTTTAAATATATTCTTTCCTAATTTTTCTTTAGCGATATTAACGCTTTCGACAAGACTCATCGTAACCATAATGTTAAATATTATAAGATAATCGTAAAATTTTATGAAGGATTAGATACGACATCGATTCCATCGACATAGAAATCGAAATTTATTGCACCAGTAACAGTGCCTAAATATTTTACTTTAAGTGTAAATTCGTGCGTTCCTTCGTTTCCATAAATCGGTTCAGTAATACCCATTTTCTTTAAATCAAATGTTACTTCTGTCCATTCTTTTGCGTTTGCTTTTACGTGAGGACAAATATCTTCTGAAGTTGGCCAATCTATATCTATAGATCCTTGCGCAGCGCGAATACCAAATTCAAGTTGAGCATTGCTATTGTTATAAATCCACATTTTTAAAGTCGAATTAGTCCAATATTTATCAGTAGTCGTATAATGGAAAGATTTATCTTTCATACCAATTGCTTGTAAACCATATTCTTGGGTAGTAGGAGAATAATTATAAGTATAATGGATTGAAGAATCGCTAACTTTTACTTTTGTGGTATCAGTCCCAAAATAAGCTTCACGAGTAAATCCATCTTCCATCCACGCCCCGAATACAGCATTTTGGGTTGGAGTTAATCCATTAGTGTCTAAATCAGGGAATTTATCTTTTTCGTATTTAACGACATCAATACAATCAACATAGAAGGAGAAATTATATTTTTTTGTACGGTCTCCTTGATATTGAACCTTAAGAATAAATTGATTATCAAGTTCGCTTGATTGCTTAATAATTCTATTTCTAATACCAACCTTTCTTAAAGAGAAAACGATATCAGTCCATTTGTTTGGTTCCGCAATGAAATGCTTATACATACTAGCATCCGAACTCCAGTCGTAATTAACACCAGAATAAGCATCAACAATTCGTAACGCAAATTCAAGATTTTCATCACTGGTGTTATATACTTTGCATTTAAAGACAGCGTTTTCTAAGTCGGCATCGCTTTGTGCGGTGAATTCATCCCATGTATCAGAATCGTTCATACACATACAAGCGGCTCCGTAATTATATTCAGGGTGTTCAGCCTTATCATAATCAAAAGTATAACGAAGCGAAGAATCGCCTTCTAACACCATATCAGGGTTATCACCCTCTTTATCTTTATAATTAGCGGTTTTAATAATTCCTTCATCAACCCAGTTAGCGACAATCCGATTTTCTACTCGATCCGGATATCTGGTATCGATTTCTTTATAGAAATCGTTATAGTCATGATTAACAACATCAAGACCATCAACATAAAATTGATAATTATAAACACCTTCTACTGCAGGTCCTTTATATTGCGATTTAATGACTAAAGAATCGTTACGCGTGCCATCTTCGTTTTCATAAAGCGTATGGTTAAGACCAATCTTTTTTAACGGGAAAATAATTCTTGACCAACCATTTTCGGTATGTTCGGTATCAGTTGAAGGATACGCATATTGCACTATACCTTTATTAAGTTCATGACCCCAGTCAATATTGATTTTGCCAGTTAAATTATCAACAACACGTAATTGGAATTCGATGTTATAATCGGTTGGGTTATATACCCACATCGAAATAATTGCGTTTTCCCAAGTTTTATCAGTCCAATGATCAAGGCATCTAAAGTTATGAATACATAAAAGAGTTGCGCCCCATGTCCATTCATTCGTGCCGTTATAAGCACAAATGACTGAAGTTGCGGATTTTTGGTTATTAGTATCGTTATTATGTAAATACATCTCTGCATTTTGAAGTGATTTATTCCATCCGGGATCGGACCAACCGGAATAACCGCCGGTTTTAATTAATTCATCAATTGGATCGCCTCTTAATTCGACTGGCACTTGAACCGTCTTCTTAATTTGTGATCCACCTTTTTTAGCGGTAGTTATTACTGATACGGCATAAGGTTCAGTTGGTACAAAAGTAAGACCATCAACGGCTAATTGATGCTCAGTCCCATCATAATAATTCTGGTAATAGCATTCAATGCTATAATTAACGCCGTTTTCTTGATTAATGTAATCGCCAAAGTCGTACACTTCACCAATATAAGCGGTATCAAAATAATCGCTGATTTCAAGTTTTAAAGGACCGTTATTACAACTTGCTAAACAAGAAGCACCAAGCACTAGAACAGCGAATGATGTAAATATATTTAATCGTTTCATCTTCTTATCCTCCTTACGCCATTAAAGCCTCAATCGTTTGATCGCGATTTGCGGTCATATCAGTCACTAATTTAAGGATTTCAAGACGAACATTATTAAATTCAACATCACTATCACCGCAAATGACATCGGTATAAATACGTGAGAAATATTTCTCTTCTAATTTACTAATAACATCATGTTGAGTGCCTTTTTCTTTATTGTATTCGTTTACAAAATTTTGAATCATCCATAAATATTCATATTCTTCATTACTCGCTAAAAGTTGTTCAAGTCTTAGTGTGGTAATCGGACCTTTTATACCGAAAGTTACACCTGGGTACACTAATTGACCATCACCTGCGCAATGTGCCCAAGAGATTGGATCATTCCAAATGTCACGATTAGTTTCCGCTCCGCCTGTATATTTAGCGTAATAGTCAACTGACCAGAAAATGCAGCCTTCAATTTTATAATTGAATTGCATATAGCGAATAGTACGCGTATTAAGTAAATCCGCATCAAGGTGTAAAGATGGGAATGGAGAACAAGGATCCATACATCCATACCACCAGACTGATTCTCCACCAACACGGCCTTTCTTCTGAACGATTTGACCGCCTTCTTCTACATCAACATAATAATTACCGCCTTTATCTAGAGCTTGACGGCTTTGATATAAATCACGATATTCTTTAGTGGCGAAGTTTTGGTATTGTGGGCACCAACATTGAACGCCGCCGCTTTCTTCATTACCGATTAATAAATCGTTATATGGAGTAGTTACGATATCAGGCATATTTAAGAACGATTCTTTTAAATCAGAATATTTATTTAATTTATTTGCTAATTCAATTTTTAAATCATACCAAATCTTATCATCGGTTCTAACTTTCTCATAACTAGATGCAGTCGGTTCATCATTAACGTATATAACAATTTTATCGAAGAAATTAACTTTATCTTTATAATCTTTATCACGTAGTTCGATATTTTTTTTGATTAATGCTTCAAGATAAGGTTTAAACCTTTCTTTTACTGTCTTAATATATCCCGATTTATCATCCGGATTAAAGCTAGGCGTTGAACAAGGGAAACGATAAGAAGCAATCATATCGTTATAGGCGACTTCATCAGCGAAAGATTCAGCAAATTTACTAGCACTGGATTCATAGGCATCGGGTAAACCATCCGGAGAAAGACGTTTACTCACAATGAAGTCATAATATTTCTTTTCCATTTCTGCACCCGAATTCTTTAATTCACCAAGCGGAATCTTTTCATACCAAATAAGATAAGATGATTTTTGGTGAACTTTTTTTGGCATCACCGCATCATATATAGTGACTTCAAAAGGAATATTATAAGTTTTTTCATCTAAAGTTAAGACACCGGTTCCTTTATAGGTACCAGCTGCCATCGATTCATCAGATATAAAATTAAAATATAATGCTTGATTCATATTTTCTTGAATATGATTCATCCGGCGGAATTTATAATTTTCAAGTGGAATTAAAGCATCAGGATAAAATCCAGCGAAGGCTTGTCTTTCGTTACTACCCGAAACCATTTGATACCACGCGGCTGAAACGGTAAATTTATCTTTACTAATGGTATTAGTGCCATCGGTAACATCAGGTAAAGTAAAGTCAAAAGAGTTAATGTATTGTTTGGCGCTAATAATTAACTGTACACTTTCATTTTCGCCTTTCATTAGATTAAATCTAAGCGTGTTGTCGCGAGCACGGTATTCTTTATTTTCTTCAATAACTTCACCGTATTCATCTTTTTCACTAAGATAATCCCAATCCGCCATTAAATTTTCGGTTGGATAAGCATAAAATAATTTAGCCTGTTCACTACTACCTCCACCACACGAAGTGATAGCAGGAATGTAAAAGCCCAACAAGGCTAATGAAGCGATGATTCTTTTTTTCATAATGTTCTCCTTTTAAATTATCCTTTTAGACCACCAGTCGTGGTATTTTCCATAATTAATTTTTGGAAGCAAATAAATAAGATTAAAGTTGGTAAAATCGAAATAGTAACAACGGCTAAGAAAGCTGGTACCGACACACGCGTAGCGTCATCTCTTAAGATATAGACGGCCAACGCTAACGGAGCATAAGAAGGCATATATAAGTGAGCGGTCATATAATCACCCCACGCACTAATAAAGTTAACCACAAATAGCGAAGCTAATACTGGTCTAACTTGAGGAATCATTACTTTTACAAAAGTAGTAAAGTGACCAGCGCCATCAATAAACGCGCTTTCAGCGTAACTCCAAGGTACGGATTTAAAGGCTCCATAAAGCATTAAGAAAGCAAAACCAAAACCGCCAAACCACATCGGCCAAATTAAGAAAGGTTGGTCACCCACTTGGAGAGTGCTCCAAATAAGTGAATACATACCCGTAACGGCGCCCACAAGGGGGATAATTTGAATAAAAATGGCAACCGCATAAATCACCGAAGATCCTTTAAAGCGATATTTAGCCACTACATAAGCGGTTAAACTAGAAGCTATTAATCCTAAAAGAGTGGAAAGAGTCGACATCCAAATTGAATTCCAAATCGCGGCGAATAAACTAGTTTTTTGTTCGCTCATCATCTGGGCTAAATCAATATAGTTTTGAATAGTCCATTCGTGCGGGAAACCAAAACTATCAATATCGTATTCAAGTTGAGGTTTAAAGGAATTGATTAATGTCCAAATAAGCGGGAAAAGTAAAGAGAATCCGTAAGCGATAAATATTACAAACATAATCCAAAGGAAAACTCTTTCGCTTACTGATTTCTTTTTCCACATCGCCCGCCATCCCTTAAAAGAGAATTTCTTATGGGCATATTTAGCCTGTTCGCGGGATAATACAATTAATCTTTCTTCCATATTAATACTCCGTATTAGACCCGATTTTATTAAGTAACCAACGAACAAACATAACAAAAGGTAGACCGATAGCGGTAAATAATAAGCCAACCGCCGCCGGATAATTTAATTCACCATTATCAACACGAGAGAAGATATACCAACCAATCATTGTTGCGTTGCGGTTATTAGGTGCCAAAATCATGACTGGGCCATAAGTCACAAATATTCCCGCTAACGAGAAAATAATTAAAGTAGTAATAGTTGGCCAAATCAGTGGTACCACTAAATTAATAAATTGACGGAAGAAACCTACTCCATCAATTGAAGCTGATTCAAAGATTTCATTCGGAATTCTTTTCATCGCTCCATAGAACATAATCATATTGATACCAACACAGGTCCATATAGAATAAATTAAAATCATTAAGAAACCGGTTTCGGGAGATTCGAATAAAGTTAGCATCGCTACTTTTTCACTAATCCATCCCCAATCTTTTAATAATTGGAATAAAGGGCCACTATTATTAAATAATTGATAATAAATAGTTGCCATTACCGTTCCACCGATAATAGACGGAAGATAAAAAATAATTTTAAAAACACCGTGTAAAGGTACTTTTCTAAATAAAACATAAGAGAAAAATACAACAATAGGTGTACAAATAAAGATATTAACCGCGAAATAAATCAAACTATTACCAACCGCGGTAAATAATTCAACACTCTTCGCGCTAAATTCACCCGAAATCGGATCTTTTTGGAAAAGAGAGAAGAATTCGGTAAATTGTTGAGTAGAGAATCCACCCCTGGCATCTTGAAATCCGAGTAATATCGATTTAAAGTTAGGAACAATCCAAAAGATGATAAATTGAATAACCGGAAGTGAAAGCATCAAGCAAACAAAAATTATTTCGCTTGTTCTACGCGATAAATGACCGCTTTTGTTCTTTGTGTTAGGAACTAAAGGCAATAATTTTTCGTTTTTAATCGCTTCCGACTTCATAAAGATTAATAATCGCCAGAATACCCGCCATTAGTCATAAAGACGCTTTTCCAATTTAGTTTCATGTACTCAGCTTCATCATTATAGATTTTATCCATCGCTAATGGTTTACCATCAAATTTGCTTTGCATAATTGTTTTAAATGTATTTGGGTGTGACCATTCGGATTTATTGAATAAGATAATTTTTGACATTTGTCTTACATCGTTTAATTCACCCGCACCAGAAATCATATGAACTTCTGGAAAATTATAAGCTTCATCAACCGATGATTGGAAAGTAGAAGTTGAATCACCTGCTTCAGTCTTATAAGAAACAGGAAGGTTCATATAACCTTTATTACGGCAGACACGGCATCCATCATTAGAATACATAAATCTAATGAATTGTTTAGTTAAAGGAAGCGCATCGGAATAAGATGGGACTACAATATTATGGGAAACACCTAATGAATCATGCGTACTTCTTGCTTCTCTAACGGTATTAATTTGTTCATCAGTAACTCCAGAAACTTCTTTTTTAATCGCTTCGTTATCTGCAGTTTTGCCTTGCGCATCAATTAATTTAATAATCTTTTTTAAATTTTCTTCGGTTAAACCGATTTTGGTGCCAAGTTCAGAAATTATTGGAGTCTTCATCATGACGCATTCTTTCGTTAAGTTAAAATAGGCTTCGGTTGTACTCATTTCTTTAAGCATCCAGTCGCCAGAAACCATGAATGCGGTCTTTCCTTTAATAAAGTCGGTTTGAGCATCTGTATGCTTCATACCAGAAGATCCGGCCGGAGAATAATTTAAATCTAAAATACTATCCATCGCTTGTAAGGATTTTAAAATTCCCTCGTCTTTATAAACTTCGTAGCCTTTTTCGTAGAATTTACCATCATGGTTAGGCGTACAACGCATAAAGTCTTCGTATTTAGAAACTCCACTATATTGCGAGAACCAAGTTTCAAATAAATATGTCCAATATCCAGGCGCATTATTACCCGCCCAGCTATAAGGCTTAAGTTCGATTTCTTTACCGTCAATTGTTTCTTTCTTATGGGCGTTATAAATGGTTTCAATCGCCGTTTTTAAATCATTGCTAGTTAAAATATCTTTATAATCAATATTAAATTTATTTAATACAGACGGGTTAGCGGTAATACCTAAAACGCTATCCGCCCAAGGAATAGTGTACATCTTGCCTGTAAATTGAGTAACATAACCAACATAAGTTGAATAATCTTTATAACCGTTATACATTCTTGAGGCAATTGTCTCACTTTCTTCTTTGCCATCAAAGCCAATCGCTTTGGAATTAAAAACATCGGTTAAATCTTCATAGAGGCATTTATCTTTCTTTCTTAAGATACCCGCACTACTACTAACTACATCAGAAACGTGGCCATCCGATAAGAAATATAAATCAATTTGGTTTTTGCCCGGAGTCTTAATTTCATTAATCGAGGCTTCGCCAACTAACGCACTAGCTTCGACAATCTCAATCTTTTTACCCGGAAAGGTCTTTTCAAATTGATCTTTTAATTCATAGAGCCAATCAACACCAAACCCTGCTTTATAAGCACGAATTTGAACCGTATCAGCGCCTCCCACAGGAGTGCCACTACCGCATGAAGCAATAAGCGGAGCAACTAACCCTACACCAGTAAAAAGTAATAATGTTTTTGTTATTTTCATAAAAGTCCTCCTATGAATAACAATCTTTGATTATTATTTTATATAAAATTGCTAACAATATCAACATTTTTATACAAAGTTTAAAAATTATCTTTATATATGTTTTTAAAACACTATATAAAAAGGGCGCCATTATTAATTAGACGCCCTTAATCAATAATCCTTGATACTAAATATTAATAATGAACAAGCTCGTCAATTAAATCCGCTAGAGCAATTCGAGCGGTATTAAATACGTTGCTATCGGTGGTATGATAACGAGCGCCTGTAGTGATACTAGATAAGATATCATCTACGCGTTTGTTATAAACTTGTTGTTGAGCGCTTGAAAGGTGCGAAATAAGTTCGTGTGCGTAGTGGAGATAATTATAGTCATCATTACTTTCACCAATGTTAGTTAGACGAATGGATGGAATATAGTATAAATTTGAATCATAAACACCATAAGTGTTATTAACTGGATATAACAATTGTCCGTCACCATAACAACCTTCGTAAATGGCTTGTCCTTCAATTACTGCTTTCTCATCAGTAATTGGAACGACTTCACGACCACCATCAGGAGTGATAGCGTAACCTTGAGTACGATTAGCCATATAATATAGTTCACCTTCAATATTATAAGAATATTGTAGCCACTTATTAACTCTCATCCTGATCATATCTGAGTTCGTGTTAACGCTTGCATAAGGTTGAATTGGTTGAATACAACCATACCACCAAATATCGTATTCATCGTCTTTTAACATTTGATTTAATTCGCTATAACGAGGAGCGTTCTTATCAAAATTATAGTAATAAGGAACGTAACCAGTCATATGATTATACTTAATATCATCTTTACTTGCGCAATAGCATAAGCTACAAGAAGCGCTACAATCGGATACTTCCTTAATTTGATAGAATAAGCTACCATCCATTAAATCGGTTGGTTCGCTGGTGACAAAATATTTTAAATTTTGTAATGAAGCTTTAACTTCATCTTTACCCGCAAAGATATCTTTAGCTAAAACGAAATCAATCGAACGACGGACCACGTTTTCGGCTAAAACGTTCTGTAATTGTTTTGGTAGTTTATCCGCATCATTACCTGAAGGCGGTTCATCCGCTTGATTAAAGTAAATCATTGCTTTCTTCAATAAATTTACTTCATTCGTGGATTCTTCCACTAAAGTGGTTAATTCGGTTTCTAAACCGGTAATGGTGTGACCATCTTCCACTTGGTCTTTTGCTTTAATTAAAGGTAGACCATCAATTTCAACAGTTTGAGTACCACTAAAGATTGAATCGGTCTTCTTGTATTTAACTTTAAGCGAAACATTATCGTAGGTTAAATATAATTCGTAGGTATTAATGCGAGGATCAAGCGTAGCTTTCTTAGCAGCAGCAACATAAGCATCACGATCCGAGGCTTGCCAATAAGAAGCATCTAACATACCAGGTGAAATACCATAATCTTTTAACGCTTCACGTGCTTTAGTGTAATATGGAGAATTATCACCATCGGTGCCGGTACCATATAAACCACGGATTTGTTCTTTATTAACTGGAACAAAGAATTTGGAATAATTTTGTTCAGGTAATTCAAAGTCATAAACGTTTAGGTTAACTGGTAAGGCAATGGTGCCTTCATCGGCGATTTGAATAACAAGATGAGAATGATAGATTCCCGCTTTAGTATCGTTTGGGATATTAATGTTAAAGTGAATACCATTGTTACTACCATTAACGTTATTTAAAACGTTTTCATTCGCCGCTACAGCAACATCGAAAGGTAATAAGCCTTCAGGGAACCAACCAAGTTCGGGAATAATTAAAGTATCACCATAAAGGTCACCACGATTCTTTTGAATGTAATCGTAGTGGGATTTTAATTCAGACCAGTTAGATTCTACGTTAACGTATAATTGTTTAGAAAGTTTAGCCGCGTTACCTGGAATAACTGCATTGGCATCTTTCTCGTGTCTAAATTCTTCGAAATAAACGTAATATTTCTTATCAAGATTAATCGGTGTATTTAAGATGATTTGACCTTCTTCGTCTTCGTTTTTACTAACATCGATATCAATGGTTGTATCTAACACGTTTGGTAAAACAGCGGTCTTTAACACTTGCTCGGTGTTATAAACACTATAGGCTTTAACATTAGCGGTTGAAACATTCGTTTCGTGGTTATCTGAAACATAAATAACGTGCTCAATATAATCCTGAGTACTAGGAGAATAAGTATCATACTTATCGCTATGTTTAATGTCATAGCAAGTTTGATAGAGGTTATGTTGAACGCTCTTAATACCAATCGCGTAGGTATAATTACCATTTGCGTCTTTTTGATAGGCCACACAACCAAAATTAATATGATAATTAAATTCTTTAATATTCGTTAAGCTAGCTTGAATATAGTATCCGCCTTCGTAAACGCTATAAAGCGGATCATCGCTATTAAGCGCTACTGGCATACAGGTTAAATTAACGTATTCGAAATGATGTTCATCAAGATATTCAATAAAATTATCTTTAACCCCGCCAATATAACTAAATGGCACAATTGCCATGCCATAAGTAGATTCAGTAGCAACACTTGGCATTACGGCTTTAAATTTAAGACCGTGACTATCACCCTCACGAATATAAGTTTCATCAATTAAGTTCATGGTTGATTCAATAATTTCACAACCTTGAATATTAAGTGTGACTGCGGAAGATTTAACATACATACGTGACACCACTTCGTGTCCGGTTGCACCTTCATATGTATTTAAGTGATTTAAGAAATCGCTAAATAATAATTGGAAATAATATTTACCACCTTTTTGGATAACGTTACCGATTTCGGATTTAACTACTCCGTTGGTGTAGAAGGTCATATTGAAATTATCAGTAATTCGGAACCAACCGTTATCTCCACCCATGAAATTAAACGTATTTGTGCTAGTGGCGCTTGGGCGAGTATAGGTAAATTCAAGTGAAATACCTTTACCGCTATAAGCGCAATCTTCAACGTTAAAGAAATCACAAATATCTTGTGAAGCATTTGAAACTATTCCTGGGGATGCGGAAGCTAAGACTACTAGTCCGCTTGAAGCTAATACAATTAAACTCTTCAACATAACTTTACCTCCTTAGCATCCCTCATCGTAGATATCTTCACCCTCTGGGTCGATGATATCTTCACTATATGTAACCTTGAAACTATGATTATCAATTTCGTAATAATCGCAGGTACAAGAATTACCGCCATAAATAAGGCCAAATCCTTGAGCCGTTCCGCTTTGTCCATTTGGATATTGCATTTGTGATTCGGTTAAACGAATGGCAAACCAACCGTCTTCTAATTCTTCGAATGTTCCACTCTTTTCGACACTAGTGCCGCTTGTATAAACTCTAGTTACTTTACTATTCTCAACAACCATGGTAATCGTACCACTAATATTTTCCCAACTACTATCCATAAGAGCGAATTTAATCGTGCCATTACCTTGAGGACGAACCTTTAATTCTACATAAGCACCTTCTTCAGTGATATTACTATACGGAATATAGTTAAAGTCACCTGCATTGCTACTTACTTGAATAGTTGATCCTTTTTCAACATAAGTACCAATGGCCGGACGGATGCCTTTTAAATCAATGTAGAAGGCATCGGTAGCAATCTTATCACCGCTATATAGTAAATTAAGATTAGTTGCATTAATCGCGCCATCGCCTTTAAACGGAATAAACACACCATACCAACCATCTTCTAGGGTTGCAATTTGGCAGTTCACTCCATAACCGGTTGCACTAGTTAAGACACCATCGGTAAATGATAATTTAATATTACCGGTGATGTTATACCATGCTCCAGATAAAGTGTCCTGGAAGGTAATATTATCATCACCTGTGCCTTCGGCTTTAACTTCAACATAAAGTTGATTTTCGCTAAAGGTAGATAAATCATAGCAAGGCATCCGGTAATCTTTTGAATTTTCACTTAAGGTTTGACCTTTAGTAAAGCAAGTGCCCTTGCGGAGATTAAGAGTATCAAGATAAATCGTGCTATCAACACCATCCGACTTTTCGTAATTAACAATGATTTGAATATAACGAATATCGTGGGAAGAGAATGGGATATCAAATCTTGTCCACTTATGTGAAACATAATCTTTACCAATTTCTTTACCTACCATTTCACCTGCGCTATCGCGAACTTTTACCGATGACCAGTTATAAGCTAAATCAGAGAAGACATCGAAAGATAAGGATTCTTTCGTTGTATCAATTGATTGGCCTAAATCAAAGGTGAATGAAGGATACTTACTACCATATTTTTCGTTATTAGTGGTTAAGGCAATAACACTTGTGTGGTCACCTCCAAGCATACTTGGAACATCACCATCGGTTAATTTAGCATAATCTAAAGTTCCACCAACAACCGGAGTAGCGGTAAGGAAGAGATCATCTTCTACACAAATTGTTAAAAATGCGGTAGTAGTGTCGTTATTATGAAATGCTCTAATCGTTTCTTTACCAGCTGCAACAGCGGTAAGTGTAGAACCATCAAGGCTAATTATATCACTAGTACCACTAATGGTAGTAAAAGTAGCATCAACTTCTTTTGAACCAATAAAGGCAGCGATATCTGCACTTTCACCTGGGTAAAGGTGATAAGAAGTTGAAGTAGCTCTTAAGTGCTTACTCTTAACTTCTTCATTGCTTGTTAAGGTAACTTTATTAGAAATGACTCCGTTAGGAGTTTTGGCGTAAAGTACGATATTGCCGGTTTTAATTGGAGTAATTCGATTATCGTTAATTTGGACCGCATCAGCGGGGCTAGCAAATAAAGTATAACGAGTTACTTTTGTATCAGCTGGTAAAATGCTAACGTTTGCGGTAACCGTTTCACCAATCGTAACTTCGTTACTTGATAACGATAATTGAGCATCTTTAGCAGAAACAGGGAGAATACATAATTCTTTTGAGAAGGATACTAACGGATTTTGAACCGAATAGGCTGTAACAGTAACACTGCCTTCGTTTATGGTGGTGATTTTATCACCATCTAAAGCGGCAAGCTCCTTTTCACTAGAATAGCTATCAAGAGTAAAGGCAACTTCTTTGTTAGTTGCATCCTCTGGATAAACTTTCACATTTTGAATACTGACGACTTCGCCAGCTTCAACCGCATTTTCGTTAGAAAACGCGAAAGAGATGCTTGTTGGCAGAACCTCAACTTTTTTTTGTTGATTGTTTCCGCAGGTAGTAAGTAAAAAAGGTAGAGCAACAATAACGCATCTATGTATTTTTAACTTCTGCATACTTTTACTATACATTATCTAGCAAGCATTTCAAGTATTTTTTGAACAAAGTTTAAGAATTGAGAATTATGGCAAAAAGAAAAATACTATGTAATAGTAAATTCAAACCAGCGGAATATCGTTTATTTAATACCATAAATTTTAATAAAATTATCTTGCGCTTACTAACCAAATTGGATATAATTTATTTAATCGTAACCAAAAAGGATATAGTCATGGCATTAATTAAAGAATTAAGATTAGCAAGCAAGATGTCGCAAAGCGAATTCGCAAAAGCTTTTAACATTCCGCTAAGCACCTTAAGAAAATGGGAACAATTTGTTTCTACTCCGCCTAAATATGTAATTAATCTAATTGAAGCCAATATTCCTGCCTATAATAAACATCTTGAAGTAATTAAAACGGATAATGATAAAAAATACTATATCGACACTAAAAGTAAAAAGATATTTGATGAAAAGGGCAATGCCATTACTTTTACTGAATCTCTTGATGGTGTAATAAAGAGGAATCTACCAATCTATATCAAGGATATGTTTAACGATTTTTATCGTCTTCAGGATCGCTTTGATCGTGATTTGAAATATGATAAGAAGGATCAAATCCATTGGAGATAAAGATGGAAAATGAATATTTATTAATGCATAAAGACATTGTTGTCTGTTCAATGGAAATATCTGCGTCAGGTGAGATTAGCCATATTATTCGAAGCGAAATTAATAAAGCTCATTTCCCTCTAGGTGGACAAATGAATGATTCTAAATTTCACGATTGGTGGAGAGATCGTGCTATTCCAAAATCCCGTCATGGAGTTGATACTGCTTTAGAAAGATTAGGCTATAGCTCAACGGGAAATGTTTTAGTTGATAATTTAGCTTTATCTTTAACTGATTGTTATTGGATTAAACCACGTGATAGCGATATTACTTGGAAACAAGTAAATCTATTTAAAAACGATTTTGTTGATATTTTTGGCGAATTGACCATGAACGAAGATGCTAATATCGTTGACTTACGAAAGGACACTAAATTTTCGCCTGCGTCTAGTCAAGGCGAATTACAAAAGAAGTGGTGCATTACTAGCGATAAAAAGAGAATTCTAATTAAAGGTAATTATGGTCAATCCTATCAACAAAGTCTAAATGAAGTATTTGTGAGTAATCTTCACGAACAATTAGGATGTAAGCAATTTGCTAAATATTATTTAAGTCAAATAAAAACTAGCAATGATAAAGAAGGAATTGGTTGTTATTCTTATAATTTTTGTAACGAGAATGTAGAATTAGTCTCCGCTTGGGAATTATTACAAACCGATAAAATAAAAGAAGGGAGTTACTATTTCTTATTAAAAAGCGCTTGTCTAAAGTACGGAATGAAAGAAGAGGTTTTTGATCAATATATTGATTATATGATTATGAGTGACTTTTTAATCACTAATATAGACCGCCACATGAATAACATCGCTTTATTAAGAAATCCCGATACTTTAGAGTTAATTGGTTTTGCCCCACTATATGATATGGGCAATTCTATGTTCTATGATTGTAATTATGAACAATTGAAGAATATTGATGTTTATAATATCAAGACTCATAATTTTATTACTTGGGAAATTGACCTATTAAAATATGTCAAAAACAAAAACTGTATTGATTTAAAAAAGATTAAACCAGATTTTTCAATTTACGATAAGGATATTGAAGAGGGAAAGAATCGATATTCATTAATTAAAGAATTGTTCTTTAAAAAGTTAGAACTATTAAAACGTTTCCAGAATAACGAGAAAATAAGTCGCAAAAGATAAAAGATCCAATTAATTCATTTGAGTTTAAAGACAGCTAAAAGTGAATAATAAATAATAGAATAAAGTGTGGAATAAGTGTGGAATAAAATATTGACAAACAAAGTATAAAGTGTAGAATAAGTGTGGAATAAAAAAGGAAACTGAATTAAATGAAATTTGAAAGGGAAACTGAATTCATTGAATTTAAAGAGAGTTTAAGTCAACTTTCTCGGGCCTTGGAATCTATCGCAGCAATGATTAATAAACACGGGAAGGCAGTTGTTTATTTTGGCGTAAAGGATGATGGATCGGTAGTTGGTGTTAGTTTAGGTAATAAAACATTAAAAGACATAAGTTCAGAAATTCATCAAAGAATAAAACCCGTTATTGTTCCAAAAATAACTGAAGAAAAGCACGAAAATAAAATAGTAATTAAAGTGGAAGCCAAAGGAACAAATACACCTTATTCATCAGATGGTAATTATTTTATAAGAACGGGAAATGAAAATAGAAAAATAACTCCAGAAATAATGAGACAACTGATATTTAAAAACTCAAACGATAATATTGTTGAAATCGAATCATCTAATCAAGATTTAACATTTAATCAATTATCGCAGCTTTATATCCTTAAAGGTCTTTCAATAAATAAAAATACATTTTTGCAAAATATTGGGCTTTTAAACAAAAGTAAAAATTTCAATCTTTTAGCAAACCTATTATCAGATAATAATGATATTTCTATTAAAGTAGTAAGATTCAAAGGAACTGATAAAACTGAGATTATTTCAAGAAATGAATTTGGGTATAAATGTTTAGCGTTAGCGCTTCAAAACGCGTTGGATTATACTATGTCATTCAACGAAACAAAAGTTGATATGTCATCAACAATTAGAAAAGAAACTCATCTTTTTAACGAATCTGCTTTGAGAGAGGCTTGGGTTAATGCTTGTCTACATACTAGATGGGATAAAATGATTCCTCCGGCAATTTATATCTTCGATGATCGAATTGAAATAATCTCAACTGGTGGCCTACCTATAGATTGCTCTATAGAAGAGTTTTATAAAGGGATAAGTCATCCAATAAATAAAAATCTTCAAAAAATATTTGGTCAATTAGGGCTAGTCGAACAAACCGGACACGGTATCCCAGAAATAATTAAACATTATGGTAAAGAAGCTTTTAATATAAGTGAAAATAATATTAATATAATTTTTAAATTTCCATATACCCTAAACCGAGGAGAAACTAATTATTCTGGGCTGAACCCATCTCAGATAAAGGTCTTAAAAGCCATAAATATAAAACCATCTGTTACTACAAATGAACTTTGTAAAATCACTTCTTTAGGAACAACTCGAATAAACGTGATTGTAAAAGAATTAAAACAATTAAATAGAATAAAAAGAGTCGGCTCTAATAAAACGGGTTATTGGCTTGTTTTAAACAAATAACATTTTTTTATATTCTTTTACCCTCATACAAAGCATAAGATTAATGATTAGCAATACTACTCTTATGTAGTCAAACAATAGATAAATTTAAATAATTTAAGAAATAATCACCAATCTTCTTAAGATAACTAAGCGTAGCGGGATATAGTTCTTTGGGCATATTCATGTAGCAATGACTAACTTCAAAGACAATATCGCCTTGATAATTAATCTCTTTAAGAGCATCTAACACACTAGTAAAATCAATAGAACCGCTATAAGGCAATTGATGCAAATCGCTATATTTATCGTTATCGTGGATATGTAAAGTAAATACTTTATCTTTTAAAGTTTTAATAATGCTAGATGCGGAAGTGTTTAAATTACCCATCTCCGCATGACCAATATCCACACACGCACCAATATGATCATCGTTTAATTTATCTAATAATTCTTTTAAATTAGAAGCAGTAGATGAACACATAATAGATGGTTTATTATCTTTAACACCCCATACATTTTCAATCGCAAGCTTAATATCTAATTCATGAATTAGAGGAATAAACCTTTTAATAAACTTCACATTTTCATCTAATGATAATTCCCAAATTGGATGAATAACGCAGATCTTTGCACCCACTAATTTACTAACTTTAATATCTTGACTAATAATCTTAAATCTCTTTTCGATTAATTCAGGAGAGATTCCACTAGTAAAATAGGCGTGTGTTTGTCGGCACACTAAACCTAATTTATCCATATACTCCTTAAAACGTTTCACTAGTTCTTGATAATTAGATACGACTCCTAGCGAATCACGTGCACTTTCCCAGAAAATCGTTAAATCAAAGGCTTCATATCCAGCTTCTTTAATATAATCTAAAGCCTCATATGTATCTTTTAATTTAGAAAGCCCACCAGTATCTACAACTACATAACGTTTATTCATAATAAATTAGTATATCAACCTATATAAAAAGGGCAAGACTAGAAGTCTTACCCTTATATTTAAATCACACAATTAATATGTATAGATTATGCACCGGGTGTGATATCAACTAACGAAATTGATCCAAAATCAATGCCGATTGAAGTTAAACCTTCTTTACAAATCCCGTTTCCTACATAGAATTGGGCTATTTCTTCAGCCGCGCCTACTTGTCCACCGTTTAGCGCAGTTAAAGGTAGTTGAATGTTATACAATCCATCGCCTAGAGATGTAACTGTTGCACTACCACCACCAGCATACATTGTATAGGCGCTAGTCACTACGCCAGATTCATAAGTGATCTTAAGATCTCCGCAATTGCTCCAAGCTCCATCCATTAATGAGAATTGAGCATAACCTGTGCCGCTTCCATTAACTTTAAAGTTAATTGCTTTATTTTCAAGCAATTGGCTCCCGCTTTTAATAGTCAAAACATTTGTAAACGAGAAATGAATTTCACCGGTTGTAAAGTTTAATTCGGTTGGAGTAACAACATCTATACCGCCTGTGTTATTGTATGCACAATAACCAGCGCAATTTGTGGATGCAGATATAACTACTCTTGAAATATGATCAGTAAAATTTCTACTGGTCTCCCAAGAACCTATATATTGAGGATCAATAGTCAAACGATAATAGCCGTTTACATAGCCTTCAGCATCTTGAACCTTTTCAACGGTTACACCTTTATACATACCACTTAAAGTACCATCAGATTTTAATGTAACAGTGCCACTATATCCACCTGCATCCCAATCTTCATTTAAACGGAAGCTAATTTTTGAATCAGCGGTGGGGTTTTTGAATTTGAAATCAACGTAAAGCAATTCATCTAGAGGAGCTTCACCTTCAATTGCTGGCCAGTTCGGGCTAGCTGTGAATTCTAGTCCTCTAATTCGAGAACCTTTAACTGGATTATATTCAATCGTTCCTCCAACATTAGAGAGTGCCCCTCTTAAATAAAGGAATTTGACGCTACCAAGCGTTCCTTCTTGGGTAGGCATTTCAGATGGATGTAATACTATTCTAGAATAGCCATCTTCCTCAAGGTTATATATTTCAACTCCAGTCATATCTTCTTCAATAGTACCGTTTATTAATGTTATATATTTTGTGTAATTAGACCAATCGTCAAATAACGCAAATTTAATCCATTTTTCACTAGATCTGTCAATATTGATATCAACAACAATGGTATCAGTAACAGAAATCGGATTTTCGAATTCATGCGTATAATCTGTATTTTCTTCAAAAGTTTCAAGAGTACTAGGATCTAATAAATCTTCGTAGTCAACCTCATTTCTATTTTCATCAAAATAACATTCGCATTTATCACAATAGTAATGCGCTGCTACACCATCCGTATCACGCCATCTAACTACCTCAGGCACTAAATCACCATAATCGTGACCTTCTGGTTCTGGGCCAACTTCAACTTGTTCGCTATCAGCTTCACCAAATTTAGTGTTCTTAAATTTAGCATGCCAATGGCCTTTTTCTTTCTCGGTACAAGTCGCATCACTATCTTTTACATAATAGAAATTAGGCTCTTCAGAAACGGTTTCTTCATCCTTAGCATCGCATCTAGTGCATTTAGCTTCAGCATGAGCGCCTTCAGCAGTCCATGAAACTGTTTTATGCTCATAGTCATAATCATGACCTAAAGCCGCAATGGTAATTGCTTCAACAGTAGTTTCTTTCTTGTTTTCATCAAAAATCTTGTCTTTGCAAGCTTCTTCACTACAAGTGTAATAAAGTTTATTACCTGGTGTCGTACAAGTTGCAGCAACAGCAGGGTGTTCTTCAAATTTATGACCACCTCCGCCTCCACCGCCACTACATCCAGCTAAGGCAGCCGCGCTCAAACAAAAGAACGTCAGTGCCACAAATTTTGATCTTTTTCCCATAAATTTCTCCTTAATTTATATAGGTGCCTGTAAGGGCTTACATGATAATTTTACAACAAAGTATAAAAATGTGTCAACGATTTTTTTAACATAGTTTAAAAATAAGATAAATTGATATTTATATGGATAAAGAATTTAATGATGGATTATCAAAGAAATCAAAAGCAATTACAGTAATAGATTTAATATTACCATCAGGTAAATCCGATAGCCTTATTTCATAATTATAGGTGTGTGGATTACTCTCCCACTTATAATAATGAGAAATAAAATTATAGATTTTACTAGTGTCATTAGTAACCGTTACTTGATAATGTTCACAATAATTAAAATCAATTACATCATCAAATTTAACAATTAATTTATCACTTGTCTTAGAATAAGTTGCTTGTTTATCATCCGCCCAAGTTAGACCATCTTTGTTATACATTAAGTTCGCCCAAGTCTTATCTTTAAACCGCGCATTGGTGTATTTAAATTGCTCTTTATTAACTTTATTAGGGATATTCCAAGTTAATCCTAATTGTCGAGTTGGATTAGTGAAATATCTTTGATAAGTAGCATTCCCTTCTTCATCGACTTCGACTAGATGAATGTGTGGTGTTTTATTATAGCCTTCGGCTACTTCACCAACCATCGTATCTTTGCCCGCATGACCACTATCTAAATTGTAATATTCGTCATACGTATCCATACATGCACTTCTTGAAACATGGCGGGTGTAACTTGATGAACCTAAATTAATATTAGTGTAATTAACTTGGTTAATGGTTCTTTCGTTTGCGCCCGCAAAGTGGGTATCACCAGAAAAAAGCACTACTTGAGGATAATCTTTTAATAATTCATCTAAAGTTGTGCTATAGCTAGATGATCCTTGACCAAAGGAATAAGTCAAATTTTCTATCGCATAATGGTAGGATACATAAATCGGACAACCATTTTTAACACGTGGCAAATTGCTAATTTCTTTAAGCCATGATTTTATTTCATCGCGTTCGGTGTAAGAAAGTAGACCATTAGGACCACTACCAGAAACCGAAATAAAAGGGATACCATTAATAACTTTATAAAAGTTCGCCGAGATTTTATCAGCGCTTTGATCAGCTACTTCCGCCACACTTTTCCTTTTTAAATTCTTAGTATCAATCCGCGCGTGTTTTTTAAATAGAGAAATCGCTTTGGGGTCAGTAAGTTCGCTTGAAGTATCGGTATACCATTCGTGATTACCCATCGCGTAGACAAATTCAGGATATAAAGTATCATCACTACCATATATCTCTTTTAAAGCATTTTCGTAAATAACGTAGTATTGGTTAACCGCATTATTAACTAAATCGCCATTAATCACAATGACTTCAACATTATTTTCTTTACAAAAACGTAAATGATTTTTTAAAAATCCCTCCGCATAAGCGGTTCCTCCACCGCTATTTGTGGATAGTTGATTATCGGCAAAAACAGCAATCTTTGTCTTATTATATTTCTCTTGTTTATTACAAGAAAATAACGATGAAAATATTAATAACGAGATAAGCGGTAATGAAACTATTTTTAATTTCATATTAAATCCGACATTCCGTTTCAGCGTCGAATAAATGAATTTTATTTTCGTTAATTCTTAAATTAATCTTATCGCCTGATTGTAAGATGTTATCCGTTAAGACTTTACTTAATACATCTTTACCACCGAAATCAAAGTGGAGATAATATTGGTCGCCTAAAAGTTCGGATAATTTAATTTCGACTTTCATCGCTCCAGGTTTTTTAGCAGGACATTCCGTAATATCTTCCGGTCTAATACCAAAAATGATTTCATGATCCGCCCCACGAGCGATCTTTTCTAGGCTCGCTACTAATTTACGTTTCTTATCGGATAATTCTTTGTATTTAGTTTCAAATTCATCTGTATCCTTTTTCGAATGCTTTTTGGCGCTAAATTCTTCCTTTTCTTTATTCAACTTATCAAAATATGCTTTTAGACCAGTATTTTCTTCCGTAAACTTATTTTTATAGAAAGCATCATGACGTTTAACTATCTCTTTTGGCAATTTATATTTATCGCCTCCAGGGAAGTAAATGACGCCTTTTTTATAAGTTCCTTTTAAAAGGTTCATCGCGGGACTACCAATAAACGAGGCTACAAACAGATTCGCTGGTTTACGATATATTTCAATCGGTGTACCAATTTGTTGAACATATCCTAATTTCATAACGACAATGCGGTCCGCCATAGTCATTGCTTCGGTTTGGTCGTGAGTAACATAAATAGTAGTAGCTTTAAGTGTGCGATGTAATTTAATAATTTCGCTTCTCATTTGTACACGGAGTTTAGCGTCAAGGTTAGAAAGTGGTTCGTCCATTAAGAAGATTCTAGCGTTTCTTACAATCGCGCGTCCTAACGCAACACGCTGTCTTTGACCACCAGATAATTCTTTTGGTTTTTTGCTTAATTGATCTTCGATTTCAAGTATCTTAGCGGCTTGATGCACTCTTTCATCAATTAATTCTTTAGTAAAATGTTTAACTTTAAGCGCGAATGACATATTTTTATAGACTGTCATATTCGGATAAAGAGCGTAGTTTTGGAACACCATCGCAATATCGCGGTCTTTCGCTAATAAATTATTCGCGTATTCCCCGTTGATATAAAGTTCACCATTTGAAATATCTTCTAGGCCCGCAATCATGCGAAGCGTGGTTGATTTACCACATCCAGAAGGACCAACAAATACCACAAATTCATTCTTTCTAACGTTTAAGTTAAAATTGTGAACTGCGTGAAATTTATTGTCGTAAACTTTATTGACATTCTTCAAGACCACATATTGGTTATCGTATTTGCCAGGTTTGGTCTTGTCCTCGAACATCTTTTTTACTTCTTCTTCAGAAATTTTTTGCCATGGTAGTCTCATAATTAATCTCCTTTTTTTAATTATTATTTTCTAAACTAGCGATTAAATTCGCTAAATTACCTTTTTGGGTATATAACGCGCTATGATTATTCGTATTATAATAAGCGCCAGTAGTTAATGCATTGATACAATTATTCATTTCGCTTCTTTTTGCTGCTTGCTCTCCGCTAGGTAGACGATTAATTAATTCATTCGCATAATGAAGATAATTATAATCATCATTACCTTCACTCCAATTCTCTAATTTTAATGAACTTAACCAATATAAATTAGCATCCACCGCTTTATAGCGATTACGAGCCGGATAGATAAGTACTCCATCGCCAAACGCTCCATTATAAGTATGTTGACCGGCTAAAACCTCTTCTTCGGTGCAAGGATATTGGACTTCACCTTGGGTGTCGTTAATCACTTTACAAGTGCGGTTAGCCATGTAATAGAGTTGACCATCAACTCCTAAACTATATTCAAGCCATTTATTAACGCGATATCTAATCATCGGTGTATTAAGGAAGTTAACCGCAAAAGGAGCCACTGGCATACAACAACCATACCACCACATGGTGTATTCATCATTTGGTAAATAATTCATAATATCGGTATAACCGTATTTATTTTCATCATCACTACCAGGCTTTGGCTTTTGGAAACAATCAAATTGTGGACAATAACCTCTCATATGAATTAATGATGAACCATCAACTTGATAAATAGAAGTATTTATGTCAGTTGATAGATATGCTAAACCACAATTACCCGAGACCGGTGTAATTTCTTTTAAAGTGGCGTCGTATTCTTTGCTACCATCAATTACTTTTCCTTTTAATAAACCACGAGGTTGGCTAGTTACAATATATTTAACATGTTCTAACGATTCTTTTACTTTGGGTTTACCATCAAATAAACCAGTGTTAGTTAAAACATTCTCCGCCGCTTTCAAAACAACGCTTTGACAAATAATGTTTTGCACTTGTTTGGTCTCATTAGTACCCGGTTCGTCCGCTTGCGGGAAATAAAAGATGCCCTTTTCTAGTAAATTCATCGTGCTAGTTGAAGCCTTAATTAGTTCGGTGAATAATGTTTCAAGACCGTACATTGGAGTACCATCGCTATTTGTATAATCTTTACCGACATATATTGCCATATCCTCTAATGCTATTTCTTTAGTTTTTGGTGATAAATTTCTTTTATAGGAGTACTTAACCTTTACACTCATCAATTGATAACAATCGGGATAATAGAACACGCTAACCCGATCATCTAAAGTATATTTTTTCACGGTTTCAATATAGCCAGGTAAGTTAGCTTTAGCCCATTTATTCGCAGGTAGTTGTCCACCCGAAACACCATGGTCCGCTAATAAATCAAAAGCCGATTGATAGATTTTACTACCCACTTCGGTATCAATATCAGGATATAGATATTCATTTTGTTGGATATTAATAGTAGCGGTCATATTCGAATAATTACGATTAGGTAAAGTAAAATCATAAACCATTAATTCGATTGGCATAACAATGGTACCTTCACCTTTAATTTCAATTAAAGCGTTTGAAGTATATGTTCCAGCAGGAATATCTTTTGGAACATCAACGGTAAAATAAATACCATTATTATTGCCATTATTGGTATCTAATTTATTTTCCCAAGCATCAATAGCGATATCAAAGGGAACAATCGCATCTGGATAATAGCCAAAGGCAAGCGGTTGTTCGTTTCCGTTGATGTAGGTGTCATTTACCACATTATCGTATTCGCTCCAATTAGAATTAACGTTCTGATACATTTCTTTATAAGCTTTAATGTTAGTGGCTTCAATACGCGCTGTTTTATCGCTATTTACAAACGGTTCAAAATTAACGAAATATTCTTTGTTATTAGCGTTAGAATTAGCGCTTAAAATAATTTGCGCACCTTCTTTTTCGTTTCGTCCTGCACGCATAGTTACATTACGAGCATAGGAGGAAATATCCGCGCCTTTAGTTACTTGATCAGAGTTATAAGCTCCATAAGCTGAAACATTAGTTAAACTTGTGACCGGAGTTGGATGATTTTCACAAGCATTAAGAATGCCATCGATAAACGCTTTACCGTAAGAAGAATAAGATGAATAATCGTTACTTGTTTTAGTCTTAGCGCACGCTTCATATAAGTTAGTCTTTGTAGCTTTTATACGATTACCAAAAACATAATCACCACCCGAAGATTTTTCATAAGGAATCGCGCAATAATCTAAGAAATAGTGTTCGTTTTTAATATTAACTATGGTAGAAGACAAAGAATAACCTGTGCCAAATATTTTATATAATTCATCATCTTGACTTAATAAAACCGGCTCACAAGGTATATCAAGATATTTTCTTCCATCTTGGGTTAAATGGGTTAAGTAGTCGCTACTATATTTAGCAACGTAATAATTAGGCACAATAATGTGACCATAGGTATAACCGCTTTGAATACTAGGTATGTGGGATTTAAATCTTAAACCATTGTTAGTGCCATCTCTTACCTTAGCAGGCGCGCTAACATTAATCTCGCTCTCGATAACTGAAGTAGTGATATTGTCCATATGGACATTAGCTGGATTAACATACATCATATCAAGTGTTTCGTTTCCAGTTGCGCCTTCAGCGAAATTAAGTATAGGTGCTAAATCAAAAAGCATTAATTGAAAATAACATTTGCTGTCAATTATAAACGCTTTGCCATATTCAGTAGTCACCGTTCCGTTTTTGTTAAAGGTCATATTAAAGTAATTTGTTAAACGGGTCCACCCGCTCATAAAACAGATTCTATTAGTGGTATTGGATTCTGGAACAGTGAAAGTAAATTCCATTTGAAAACCGAGCCCTGAATTTAAGAAATTATCTACAGAGACAAATTGATCGCCTTTAATTTCTTGAGTCGCATTAATTATTGAAGCGCTCGCAAGCGGCATTAAACTAGTAGCCGTGGTCGGTATTACTCCACCCACTAACATAAGGAGAGACAGGGAACTGAATAATCTAACTTTCTTCATTTCTTTATCTCCTAAAAATCATCATCCGGACCATATGGGTCATATGGATCCTCTTCATCTAAAGCATGAATAGTTAAATCATTCATAATATCGGTTTTTTCTTTCAAATAAACATGGACTTTAACATCACCAGCGCCTAATACCACTAATTGTCCGCTCTCGGTAATTGCGGCATTACCAGAAGCTATCGAAAAAACAGGTGTAGTTGTAAAGGCGTCTACTGGTAGAACAGTCGCTGTAGCTTGATAAACATCGCCTTTATAAACCGTATCTGGTAGACTAATCGACACGGATGTAGGTTGAATATCGGTAACAGTAATCGCAATTTCATCGCTAATAGATGGATTAGATGCTAAAGTAGCAACCACATAACCAGTACCAATGGCTAGACCAGTAACTAATCCGCTACTAGATACTTTAAGATAAGATGAGTAACCCGATTTAACAGTATAATTAACCTTCCTGTCAAAGGCATCAACTGGGGTATAAGTTACATTAAGCTGCACGGTATCGCGCACTTCTATTTTCGTTTTATCTGCGCTTAATTTAATCGCGGATGTAGGAACGTTCTTAATAGTAATTTCTACGACATTAGAAGTAACTTGGCTACCATCTTTAGCAATTGCGTATAAAGTAGTCTTACCCGCTACGTTACAAGTTATCTCTTTAGTTGCATTATTAATCGAAACGTTATCATTAGATGAAATAATATCATATTGCTGATTGTCCGCGTTCGATGGCATTACATTAACAGTAGGAGTAAATTTATCACCAACGTAAAACGTTGAAGGATCAACGGCTAATTGAATCTCGCTAACATAAATTGCTTTAGCGGTAACCGTTAATTCGGTGTCAAACTTTACTTCGCTACCATCTAAAGCTTTTGCACATATTTTAGTAACGCCAGGTTTAATCGCTCCAACCGTTAGACTGTCACTATTGACTGAAGCGACTTCAATGTTTTCCGACCAAAATTGAACTTTTTTGTTAGTGGCGTTCTCAGGTAATACTTCAAGATTATTAATTAAACAAAGTTGTCCCTCTTCAATAGAAGTAGAAGACAAAGAAAAAGAAATGCTAGTTACTTTTATCGGATTAGATGATCCACCTGAACAAGAAGAAATAAGGAACGAGAAAAAGAGAGCACATAAACTAAAAAATTTACTTAGCCTCTTTATCATAATACTCCTTTACGTTTTTTATTAATAAAGCTCTAATAGAATTGTAAATTTTTATCTTAACAAAAACAAGTATTTTTATACTTACTTTAAAAAATCAAGAAATATTAAAAGTTATTTTGTTAAAATAAAAGTAATAAAATTAAAAGTAAGTGAGGATACTTTATGCAAGCAAAACAACTATTCATTACTTGTTCATTCTTAGCATTAACATTCTCTTTTGCTTCTTGTAGTAAGACTAATAAGCAATTAGATAGGATTACCATTTCCGAAGATTCAAAGAAAACATATGTTATTAATGAATCGGTTGTTAAGCCTATTGTAAATGCGTATTATACCGATCAATCAAATAAAGATGTTTCTAATGATTGTACCTATACCGGTTTTGATTCTTCAACAATTGGTGATAAAACCATTAACGTTTCCTATACTGAAAATAGTATAACTAAGACTACTACTTACACTATTACGGTTAATGAGCCTACCCCAACTGTTGTAACTTTAGTTGACATTAAAGTAACTTCATTTAAAGAAAATTATCAGATTGGTGATGATTTTGTAACTCCAACTGTTATTGCTACTTATAGCGATGAAACCGAAAAAGATGTTTCAAACGGATGTAATTATGAAGGATTTGATTCAACAACCGCAGGAGAGAAAACTATTAATGTCTCGTATAGCGAAAAGGGGATCAGTAAAACTACATCGTTTAAAGTTAATGTAAAAGAAGATACAACCATTTTAAAATACGCAATTTTTGCCGATGTTCAATTATGTAATAAAACTACAGTTAGCGGTGATCCAGGCGCAACTGCAAACTTTGGCGAAACCGCCAATGCCCCACTCGCGCTTAAATCCCATTTAGAATTTTGTAAAAAACAAGGAATTAACACCATTTTAATGAATGGTGATGTTACTAACCAAGCCAATGAACATTATTATCAATACTTTGATGAAATTACTAAAAGTGTATACGGAAATGATAAAAGTAAATGGCCCGAATTCTTATGGAATATGGGCAACCACGAATGGTGGTGGGGAACAACTGAGAAAGAAACTGGTGACGCCGTTACTATGTTTAGAAAATATGCACGCATTGAAAGTCCTAATCTAGTTGATGAAAGTGATGTCGCATATAGTATTAATCCTGATGTTAATGTTCCTTCGTATTATAAAGTAATTAACGGCGTTCCCTTCATCACCATTTCCGCTGAAAGTAGCGCTGGTAATGTTGGTAGCGCCTTAAAAAACGAAATCGTTACCTGGCTTAACCAAGCTAAACAATTATATTCAGTTCAAGCGGGTGGTCCAATCTTTGTGCAATACCATTATCCACTTCATACTTCAATGACACATGGTCAAGCCGCAAGTGATACTTGCGCAACCGTTGAAGATATCTTTAAAGCTACTCCTAACGCTGTAATATTTACTGGCGACACTCATTTCCCTGGCATTTCGGAAAGATCAATTAATCAAGTTAATTTCACTACGATTAATTTAGGCACTTCTTCTTATTCAAGAATGGTGTGCACCGGTGCTACTAAAATGTACAATTTTGATAACGTAGAACAATCTGGACAAAAAATTGCGGATAAGATGATTGGCAATGCTAAATTTAATAATGCTTATACTCCTACAATTCAATTAGTTAGCGTTAACACTAATAATTCATTTACCATCGACCGCTATTTTTCCAACGAAGACGGAACC
The DNA here is from genome assembly GCA_024408495.1 of Bacilli bacterium. Classification (GTDB taxonomy): domain Bacteria; phylum Bacillota_I; class Bacilli_A; order RFN20; family CAG-826; genus UB1719. Next base: position 1,519 of record JAKSUY010000011.1, on the reverse strand, counting down.
GGACGGAAAGTAGGAGCAACCTGGGAATTTTCTCCCATTAAATCAAAAGCAGACTTTACCTACACGAACGAACGATTTCAAAAAACTGCTTCCGCTCAAAAGCTATATGGTAAAGATGGTCTAAATTGGGACATCAATGATAAAGTTACGTTTGGAGTTAACGGAACGCAAGCCACCGTTAAATTCCCCGATGTTATTGATTACCATTGTTGTGAGCATTATCTTATTGATATAAATGGTAAAAAATACGATGAAGTATCTAATTACTATAAAAATCTAGAAACTAAAGGCGATAATTATTTTGTCTTAGAGGATGTGCCGGAAGCAGAAAATTATACTGTAACTGTAACCGCTTATGATTTCTACGATAATCCAAGCACTAATACTTTAACATCAAGCAATAATTCTCCGACTGACACCGTTGATCCTATTGATTATCAATCGGTTAGAACATATACTGACATCCAAACCAGAAATCGTTTCGATGAAGTAAGTGATAAGAAAGACACATCTGGCAAAACTTCTCAATCTTCAACCGAATTTTATTACAAAGGAATTCAAACTTATAATGCAGGAGCGATCGCTAATCGTTTATATTATCGCAACACTTCAACTGTTAGTTGTAAAGATTATGTGAGTGTTAGCGATAGCGCTACTTCTCCGACTGTTAGAGTAGATGTCAAAAATCTTTCAAATAAAAATTTAGTAATCGGCTTATCCGTTATTAAATGGAATGGCACTAAAGAAGAATGGAAAGATGATTTTAGCGCCACTCAAAATATCGTAACCGATAATAATTGGAACACCGTTTATTGGGATTTAAGCGACTATGACATTCACAATAAAGACGAAATCGCTGGTGTTTTTATCAAAGTGAAATTACAAAATGCTTCAAGCGCGGGATATGAGATGAATTGTTTATTTGATAATATTGATATTATTGATGAATATCCGTTACCTAAATATCGTGGATTTGAATTAAAACAAGGCGTTGAATTTTCAAAAGTCTTTACCCCCGCTATAAGTCCGACCGATGGAGTATTTACTATTGATATTTATTTCACTTCTAGTAGTGATACATTTATTGACTTTATTCTCTTTTATACTAAAGACTGGAACAATTATTTTGGTTATTTTAAAGTAAAAGGCGATGGCACCTTGGGTGATACATATAATGGAGTAACTATCTCTCTTCTCGGAGATGGCTATCATCGAGTAACTTTAAATTTAGCTGATGTAACTAATATCACCGGCACTAGACCAACACAAAACGTTAACCATTTCTGGGTAAGAACAAGTACCAGTACCGCTTCTGGATATATCGATATACAACCGGCACAATAATTATGGAAAATAAATATATTAAGACTCATCAATTTATAACATCGCATTGGAAAGATGCGGTGAGAGAAAATAAGAAAGGGATATATAAATTGCCTTTCCCATTCGTACCACCTTGTATTGATGGACTATTTAAATGCATGTTTTATTGGGATACTTATTATACAAATAAGGGATT
>JAKSUY010000010.1 GCA_024408495.1 Bacilli bacterium | reverse complement strand
AGCTTAGATAAATTGTCACCCTCGACAGAACATGGCTTATCGGATTGGAGACCTATTAATAATCTACCAAAATGGTAGATTTTTATTTATAAGATAATGTTTAATATATTTGACATTAACTTTTAAGATGTTATGCTAATTGTATGGATGAAAAATTAATTGGACAAGAAATTAAACAACATCGCCTAGCCTTAAATTTATCTATGGATTATGTTGCACATAAGGCGAATATTACGCGCGCTACTTTGTGGTCAATTGAAAAAGGCAAATCAAATAGTTCATTTTCAACCTATTTACGATTAATGAAATTATTAGGGTTATCGTTAGAATTAAGGCAATCATCAACGTTGAATGCACGTTTTCGCGCAACTAGGAGAATTACCGCTTTAGATAAAAAGATAAACGAATTTATTATTATGTGTGTTGAATTATATGCATCATATAAAAATAAAAATGCCAGTGAGATATATAGATTGTTTAAGAAAAACGGATTAATTAATTTATTAAATAGTGATTATGAAGATATGCATGGTATGAGTGTGAACTCACTTAACGAATATTTTGATGTATCATTAAAGAAGGAATTATGATTTTATATCACGGATCTAATGTAATTGTTAAACAACCAAAAATTATTGTTCAAGATAAAGGACGCGATTTTGGTCCGGCTTTTTATGTGACACCGATTAAAGAACAAGCCGAACGAATGGCAAAAAGAAAGCAAAAGCAAAAAATAATAACTGGTGAGAAAAATGCAAAAGCAGTGGTAAGTGTCTTTGATTGGGATGAAGATGTGTCTCGTTTTAAATATAAAGAATATAAAGATGCAGATTTAAATTGGCTAAATATGGTAATTAAGTGTCGAAGCGAAGTTTCTTTTAAACATGATTATGATATTGTAAAAGGAAAAATTGCGGATGATAATGTAGGCGAAACCATTCTTTTTGTAGTTCGTGGAGTAATGCGAAAAGAAGATGCTATTAAACGCTTGCGTTTCCAAAAAATTAATAGTCAAATTGCTTTTTGCACAGACGAATCGTTAAAAACATTAAAATTTGTTAAATCTTATGAAGTCAAATAAAGAAGATCACTCATTAGCAAGAACCATTATTGTTAGTGAAGTAACAAAAATGATTGCTAACAAATATAAAGTTTCGTTAGATGAAGCACGCGAAATGTTTTATAAATCGAAAGTATCGTTAATATTATCGAATAATGAAACTGGTCTATACGGGGATTCACCGCTATCGGTTTTTTCTTTATTCGAGCAATTGAATAAGCGATAACTTTTGTGCTTATTTCAAAATATTATTGTATAATATTTTAGTTATGAATACGCCGACTAAAATTACCTTTTCTCGTATTATCTTAGTGGTAATAATGATTTTATTTTTAACCGTCATTGATATCATCGGAAGAGTTAATCCTCATTTAGTGTCACAAACATTTGGAATATTAATTGGTGATTCCCATATTAATGTTGTTTATTTAGCGGTATGTATTGTATTTATCATCGCTGCCTCTACTGATGCACTTGATGGTTATTTAGCAAGAAAAAATAACCAAGTAACTGATTTAGGTAAGTTCCTAGATCCAGTAGCAGATAAATTATTAGTCAATTCTCTTTTAGTCTTCTTAACCGTTGGCGGATTTATGAGAGCGTACACAAACGTTAATCAATATTGCATCCCTTTCTTCTGTGTTGTTTTAATGGTCGGGAGAGATATTGTAGTTGATTGTTTACGTTTTGTAGCTGCTAAGAAAGATGTAGTAATTGCTGCGAATATATTTGGTAAGGCTAAAACGGTAGCGCAAATGATTACAATCCCGCTAATCCTACTTAATGGATGGCCGTTCTCTTATTTTGATTTTAATTGGCCTCGTGATTTACGCATCGTCGCTTTCTTTGTCTATATTACTACTATCTTATCGCTAGTATCAGGTGTGATATATGTTGTTCAGAATCGTAAGGTATTAACTAATGGAAGCAAAAAAGCTCGTAGATCTTCTAAATAAGAAGAAGTTAACGATTGCTAGTGTTGAATCATTAACGGCTGGTTTGTTTATCGCTACATTAGCGAACGTTCCAGGCGCTAGTAAAGTAGTAAGAGGCGGCTTAATTACTTATCAATCAAGCTTAAAAACATCTTTATTAGGTATTAAAAAAGAAACCATTAAGAAATATGGAGTTGTTAGTAAAGAAATCGCTACTTTAATGGCTAAAGAAGGTAGTAAATTACTTAAAAGCGATATCGTTGTTTCCTTTACCGGAAATGCTGGTCCTACTAAGGAGCCAGGAGGCGCAGAAGTAGGAAGAGTGCATATAGCCATATTATGTAAACCAAACGTGGCATTGATAAAAAATTTTACAAAAGTGTATAAAGGCTCGAGAAACTCGATAAGAGAGGCCGTTGTAAATGATGCAATTTCGCTCATTTTTGAGATTTTGAAATAGTCATTTTGTGTATAACTATATAGGAGGACATTTATGTCAAAAGAAGAAAAAAATGTAAATCTACTGAATGCCATTAAGAACATCGAAAAGATTTATGGCAAAGGTAGTGTCATGCGTTTAGGCGAAAGACCTAACATTGACATTGATACCATCTCCACTGGTTCATTATTACTTGATAATGCATTAGGCGTTGGTGGTTATCCAAAAGGAAGGATCATCGAAATCTATGGTCCTGAAAGTAGTGGTAAGACCACTTTAGCGTTACACGCGATTGCGGAAGCGCAAAAGAAAGGAGGCAAGGCTGCGTTTGTGGATGCAGAGCATTCAATCGATCCGGTCTATGCCAAGAAACTCGGAGTTGATATTGATGAATTAATCTTATCGCAACCAGATAGCGGTGAAGAAGCGTTAGAAATTACTGAATTATTAGCGCAATCGGGTGAGATTTCAATTATTGTAGTCGACTCAGTAGCAGCGTTAGTCCCTCAAGCCGAACTTGATGGAGTAATGGCGGATAACCAAGTTGGTCTACAAGCTCGTTTAATGAGCAAGGCTATGAGAAAGTTAGCAGGCGTATTAAACAAAACCGAAACCACCGTGATTTTTATTAACCAATTAAGAGAAAAGGTTGGTGTAATGTATGGTAATCCAGAAACTACTACCGGTGGTCGTGCGCTTAAATTCTATGCATCAGTGCGTTTAGATATTAGACGTAGTGAAGCAATCAAAGACGGTAACGACATTATCGGTAACACTGTTAAAGTTAAAGTGGTTAAGAATAAAGTCGCTCCCCCGTTTAAAACTTGTAACATTGATATCATCTATGGCACTGGTATTTCAGCGAAAGGTGAGATTCTTGATATCGCCATCGAAAAGGGTTTTATTAAGAAATCTGGTTCATGGTATGAACTTGATGGTGAAAAGATTGGTCAAGGTCGCGATACTGCCGTCGGATATTTAAATGAACACCAAGCATTAGTTGATGACCTTCTTGCTCGTATTAAAGCTAGTAAAAAAGAAGAAGATAAAAAAGATAAAGAATAGTTAAAGTTCTATTTCTTTACTATCGATCACCAGTTTAGCCTTATAGCATATGGCGAACTGGTGATTCTCTTTATCAAAGCATTTAAAGTGGAAGTCTTTTATCTTATTTATGTTTATTGTGTTCATCCCTGCGGATAAGCCTTTGCCAATGCATTTGGTATAGCTTTCTTTTTTGGTCCACATAAGATAGAAATCTTTGATTTGATTTTTGCTTTTACTAAACTCTTCGATTTCTTTGTTATCTAGTACATATTTAATAAGTTCTTTGATTTTATGATTCTTTTCAATATGTTCGACATCGACACCGACGGGAGCATCGCTAATTGCAGCAATCACATAACTTCCACTATGCGATAAATTAAGATATACATCAGAGTTAACCAAATATAATTTTCCATATTGATCGATTTTAAAATCATCGTTTTGATAGGAAACTTTATTATCATTTAATAGTTTTAGCAATAAAGTAAATGCTGCTACGCTTCTCATTCTGTCTTCTGCATCAACATAGTTATCGGTTCTTTTTTGACGAGTTTTTGGTAGCGCTTGATAGTATGCTAAATACTTTTCTTGGTTGTATAACGGATCGATTTTAGCATAGTAAACTTTAAGCATAATTTAATCTTTTTATACTATACCACAACTATAAAAATAAAAAAATAAGCACCTTTAGGTGCTTCTTAGAAAAATTTGAAATTGATAACTTGATTTTGCTACAATAACACCAAAGAGGTAACACTATGGAACAAATACCAGATATATTTAGAAGGGGCAAAGTCGCCTACGATGAATTATGCTTAAAGCTTTTTGAGATTTACAAAATCTTACCATTAAAGGCTAGAAAAGAATTATTTCAAGATAAGAGCAAGAAACTTAATGATGATCCTGAATCAATGGGATTTAAGAATATGCGTAAAGACTTTAATGCGTTAGTTCAATACGCATTACTAGATGCTGGCACTACTAGTGATAAGGTTTCTTATCTAGAAATGCTTTATGTCGCGGATATTGGCGATTTAGAGGTTAGATTAGACCACTACTTAGCGGACACTCTTAAAAAGAGTGATAAACGCTTTAAATGCACTTATTTAATGCTCCCTGATCAACTACCGGATGATGTTTTATACTTTAAGACTTGTATCTTTGAATACGTTGAGCCAATTAAAGTACGCATTATGAAAGCTTTCCAAGTCGCTACTAAACTAGGTAAGAAGATGAAGATTCAAGAATACTTATTAAGAGATTTTGCTGAATTATATGAAGCCTTCCTTACGGTTGATAAGCGCATGGAAAAAGAAGACCCCATGATTGCGGTCAATAAAATGAAGGAATTTTTCTTCGAACATATTAAAGACTATAAGAGCAAGGTTAAGAGCCTGCTTAAGTAAAGTAGTTAAAAAAGTAATAATTAGAGACCCTAAAGGGTCTCTTTTTAATTCTTAAAATATTCGTAATATTTTGTTCTATAATAACTAAGTACGTATATTGCGTATAAATTATTCTATTAATTAACAATTAATATATTCATATAATTTATCTTATATAACTGTACATATTTTTTAGGAGACCTATTATGGACATTTTAACAGGTGTTTTCTTAGCCCTAGCGATTGTCGCCATTTTAGCGTGTGGTGGATTAGTTTACTACATTGTCCGCCAAAACAAAAAAGGCGCAAGCGCAGAGAAGAAAGCAGAAAAGCTCCTTGCCGATGCTGAAGAGAAAGGCCGGAAGATTATTCATACCGCCCAAGTTGAAGCAAAACAAACAACTTATGAAGCTAAGCAAGAGGTTGACAAAGAGATTAAGGAGAGAAAGCAAGAAATTGCTAGTATTGAAAACAAACTTAATCAACGGGAGAACAGCATTGAGAGACGCGATGCTAATCTTTCCGAAAAAGAAAAAATCTTAAATGCTAAATCAGAGAAATTAGATAGTGGCATTAAGATGAATGAAGAGAAGGCGAAAGAACTTCAAGCGAAAATTGATTCAATTATCGTTGAATTAGAGAAAGTCGCTAAGATGTCTCAAAGCGAAGCCAAACAAGAAGTGCTTGAACGCGTGAAAGAGAAAATGGATCATGAAATCACCGCGTACATGAAAAAGCGTGAAGAAGAGGCGGAAGAAAGCGCAGCCGATAAAGCGCGCAATCTTATCGCTCTTGCTACGAACAAGTATGCGCAAGATGAAATCACGATGCATAGCGTCACTAGTGTGCAACTTCCAAGCGATGAAATGAAAGGTAGAATTATCGGTCGTGAAGGTCGTAACATTCGTACTTTAGAACAATTACTCGGTGTGGATTTAATTATTGATGATACACCCGAAGTAATTACCGTTTCTAGCTTCAACCCACTTCGTAGAGAAATCGCCAAGAGAACTCTAGAGTATTTAATTAAGGATGGAAGAATTCAACCATCTCGTATTGAAGAATTCGCGAAGAAAGCCGCCGAAGAGATGAATGAACAAATTCATAAAGCTGGTCAAGAAGCCGCCTTTAAACTTGGCTTACCGCATATCGCTAATGAATTATTAGACTATGTTGGCCGTCTTAAATTTAGAACTAGTTATGGTCAAAATGCTTATGACCACTCAATGGATGTTGCTTATTTAGCTGGCATTATGGCTGCTGAATTAGGCTTAGATCAAACCGTCGCTAAACGCGCTGGTCTACTCCATGATATCGGTAAAGCGATTGACTATGAGGTCGATGGCACCCACGTTGAACTAGGCGCTCGTTTAGCCAAGAAATTTGGCGAACCTGATGTTGTGGTTAATTCAATCGCATCTCACCATGGTGATGAAGAAAGTAAATTCGTTATTGCCACTTTAGTTGCAGCTGCTGATACCTTATCAGCCGCTAGACCAGGTGCAAGAAGTGAAACCCTTGAAACCTACGTCCAACGTATTGAACAACTTGAAAAGATTTGTACTTCTTATCCAGGTGTTGCTAAGGCTTTCGCGATGCAATCTGGACGTGAAGTACGCGTTATGGTAGTGCCAGAACAAATTAATGATGAAGCCGCTTATAAACTTGCTAGAACCTTAAAAGAAAAGATTCAAAGCGATGTTACTTATCCTGGTGAAATCAAAATTAACGTAATTCGTGAATATCGTGCGACTGAGACCGCTAAATAATTATGTTAAAGAATTTACCAAAATTATTAAGTCCTGAATTACTTAAAGCTTTAAGTGAAATGGGACATGGTGATGAAGTAGTAATTGCAGATGCAAATTTTCCTGCACATAAAATGAATAAACACGTAATACGCGCGGATGGCATTTCAGGTACTGATATGCTTAAAGCGGTATTAATGGTTATTCCTTTAGATACATACGCAAAAGAAAACTTTATGTTAATGAAAACGACTAATGGCGATCCAACTCCTACGATTTGGAAAGAATTTGATAAGATTGCTAAGTCATTAGATAAGAATGTAAAAAAGAAAATGCTTGAGCGTTTCGCTTTCTACGAAAGAAGTAAAGATGCTTATCTAGTTATTCAAACCGGAGAAGAAAGAATCTACGGTAATATCATTATTAAAAAAGGTGTAATTAAGTAAAATTAATCTCCTTATATAATCTTTCTAAATAGATATATCTATTTAATTGTGATATATTTATTTTGTAGACTATAAGGAGATTTTTTATGGCTAAATCAAGATTAATTGGTAGCTATCCAGTAATCGGTATTCGCCCAACTATTGATGGACGACGTGGCAAAATTAAAGTCCGTGAATCGCTTGAAGACCAAACGATGAATATGGCAAAAGCTGCTAAGAAATTAATTGAAGATAATGTCAGATATTCTAATGGTGAAAAAGTAAAAGTTATCATTGCCGACACTACTATTGGTCGTGTGGCGGAAGCAGCTGCATGTGCTGATAAATTTAAAAAGGCTGGTGTTGATATTACTTTAACTGTAACCCCTTGCTGGTGCTATGGTGCGGAAACCATGGATATGGATCCAATGACCATCAAAGCGGTTTGGGGATTTAACGGAACCGAAAGACCGGGTGCGGTTTATTTAGCTAGTGTTTTAGCAACTCACGCCCAAAAAGGATTACCGGCATTTGGCATTTATGGTCATGAAGTTCAAGATATGGATGACACATCAATTCCAAATGATGTTAGCGAAAAGATTTTAAGATTCGCTCGTTGTGCGGTTGCTGCTGCTACAATGCGTGGCAAATCTTATTTACAAATTGGTAGTGTTACGATGGGCATTGGTGGGTCAATTATTGATCCTAATTTCTTTGAGGACTATCTTGGTATGAGAATAGAATCAGTTGATGAAGTTGAAATCATCCTTCGCATGGAACAAGGAATTTATGATAAGAAAGAATATGCTAAAGCGTTAGCATGGGTAAAAGAAAATTGTCATCCTGATTTTGATAAAAATCCTAAACAATTCCAAAAGAGTAAAGCGGAAAAGAACAAAGATTGGGAATTTACAGTTAAGATGGCATGTATTATTAAAGATTTATTCAACGGCAATAAGAATTTACCAGTCGGTCGTGAAGAAGAGATGGTTGGCCATAACGCAATTGTGGGTGGCTTCCAAGGTCAAAGACAATGGACTGATTTCTATCCTAACTGCGACTTCCCTGAATCAATTCTTAATTCATCGTTTGATTGGAACGGAGCAAGAGAACCTTATATCTTAGGAACTGAAAATGATACTTTAAATGCTACAACCATGTTATTTATGAAACTATTAACTGGTCGCGCACAGATGTTTGCGGATGTCCGTACCTATTGGTCAACAAACTCAGTGAAACGTGTTACTAATTATGAATTGACTGGTCACGCTAAAGATGCGGGTGGAATTATTCACCTAATTAATTCTGGTGCATGCTGCGTGGACGCGTGTGGTGAAGTAAAAGAAAACGGTGTGTCGGTGATGAAAGAGTGGTGGAAAGTAACTAATAAGGATATTAAAATTATGATGGATCACACAACTTGGCCAGCGGCTGATTTAGGTTATTTCCGTGGTGGAGGTTTTTCTTCTCGCTTTGTAACTCGCGCCGAAATGCCTGCTACCATGGCGCGTCTTAATATTATTAAAGGATTAGGTCCGGTTATGCAGATTGTTGAAGGTTGGACCGTTAAACTCCCTGATAAAGTAAGTGATATCCTTTATAAACGTACTGATTATACCTGGCCGTGTACTTGGTTTACTCCAAGAGTAACTAAGAGTGGTCCAGCTAAGTCGGCTTATGATGTTATGAATAACTGGGGCGCTAACCACGGAGCTATTTCTTATGGTCACATTGGTCAAGACTTAATTACAATGTGTTCAATTCTTCGCATTCCGGTTGCCTATCATAATGTAGAAGAAGATAAGATTTATCGTCCAGCTGCGTGGAATGCATTTGGTATGTGCAAAGAGGGCCAAGATTATCGCGCATGCGAAACCTATGGTCCGATGTATAAAAATATTCGTAAATAAGGAGGAAAAATTATGAATAGATTTGTCTTAAACGAAACTAGTTACCATGGTCATGGTGCAATTAAAAGCATCACCAAAGAAATCAAAATGAGAGGCTTAAAGAAAGCGCTCATTTGTACAACTCCAGAATTGATTAAATTCAAAGTTGTTGATAATGTTACTGATTTATTAAAGAAGGCTAAACTTCCTTATGAAATCTATAGCAACATTAAGCCTAATCCAACCATCGAAAATGTCCAATGCGGCATTAAAGCGATGAAAAAAGCAAAAGCGGATTATTTAATCGCCATCGGTGGCGGTAGCGCAATTGATACTGCTAAAGGTATTGGTATCATTATGGCGAACCCAGAGCATATTGGTGTTCGTTCATTAGAAGGCGCAGAAAAAAGCAAAAAGAAAGCTTTACCAATCATTGCGATCCCAACTACGGCGGGTACTGCAGCAGAAGTTACGATTAACTATGTAATCACAGATGTTAAGAAAAAACGTAAATTCGTTTGTGCTGATCCACACGATATTCCAGTAGTTGCGATTGTTGATCCAATCATGATGAGCACAATGCCAAAAGGTTTAACTGCTTCAACTGGTATGGATGCTTTAACTCATGCAATTGAAGGTTATATCACAAAAGGTGCTTGGGAATTAAGCGATATGTTCCATCTTGAAGCGATTCGTTTAATTAGCAAACATTTACGTGGTGCAGTTAATAACACTAAAGAAGGACGTGAAGGCATGGCCTTAGGTCAATACATTGCTGGTATGGGCTTTAGTAACGTGGGATTAGGTATTGTTCACTCAATGGCGCACTCTTTAGGCGCGCTTTATGACACCCCACACGGTGTTGCGAATGCAATCTTACTTCCAACGATTATGAAATATAATGCTCCAGCAACCGGAGAGAAGTATCGTGAAATCGCTCGTGCAATGGGAGTGAAGAATGTTGACAAGATGACTCAAAAACAGTACCGTGAAGCCGCCATTAAAGCCGTCGCGAAATTAAGTAAAGATGTTGGTATTCCTGCTGATTTAAAAAAGATTATGAAAGCGGAAGATATCAACTTTTTAACTGAGAACGCGATGAAGGATGCTTGCACTCCAGGTAATCCACGTACTCCGACTAAGAACGACATTATTAAACTTTATAAATCGTTACTATAATGAAAAAGGTTGAGAAATTTTCTTGGTCAGCTTGTATTCTTCCTAACAAACAAGCGGAATATATTAAACGTCATCAAAATATTTGGCCAGAGATGAAACAAGTTCTAGCAAAAGCAGGAATTGTTAATTACACCATATGGCTAGGTGATGATAATCGTCTTTTCGGTTATTATGAATGCACAAAAGGCATAGCGTATGCAATGAAAATTCAAAACAATTCGCCTGTGGTTAAGCGCTGGAACGAATATATGAAAGATGTTATGATGATGAAAGTTAGTAAAAAGGTCGCTCAACCAAAATTAAAAAAAGTATTTAGTTTTAAATAAAGGAGATAATATGAAATTTATTGATTCAAAATTTGTTAAAGAAGTGGCAGAAATAACTGCCAATATGTATCGTCAGGGATGGGATGAAAGAAACGGTGGTAATATTTCTTATTTAATTGATGAAAAATACATTAAACAATATTTTCCAAAAGAAAAAGTTATTCGTAAAATCCCAATGGGCTTTGCCGCTGATCCAATTGTTCGCGGTAAGTGCTTTTTAGTTACTGGTACTGGTAAATATTTTAAAAATGTTATTAAAGATCCAGAAACCAATTTAGGGTTAGTAAGAATTGATAAAAGTGGAAAGGTCGCTAACTTACTTTGGGGTTATAAAGATGGGGGCAAATTCACCAGTGAATTCCCAGCCCATATTATGTGTCATGCGGAGCGCTTAAAGGTTAATCCTGACAACCGTATTATTATGCATACTCATCCAACTTACACAATGTGTATGGGTGCTTCAGTGCCTGTTAACGAAAAAGAATTTACTAAACGTCTATGGACAAGTAATACAGAAGCAATTGTCGTTTTCCCAGAAGGTATCGGTGTACTTCCTTGTATGCTTTGCGGCACAAACGAAATTGGTATTGCGACTGCTAAGAAAATGAAGAATTTTAGAATCGTGAGTTGGACAAACCATGGTATTTATGGTTGCGGTAAGGATATTGATGAAGCGTTTGGATTAATTGAAACTGTAGAAAAAACCGCAATGGTTTATATGATTTCGTTAGGACACGTAGTGAATGTGATTCCAGTAAGTGTACTAGTAGGTCTATGTAAGCTTTGGAATCTTAAACCAATGAAAGGAGTGTATAAACAACTCGATGCCATTAAATAATTATGTAGCCGTTGATTTAGGCGCAACTAGCGGACGCATCATTGTTTCCAATGATGGGCGCCACCTTGATGAAGTTTATCGTTTCAAGGATTATTTAAAAAACGATAATGGTGTTTTTACTTGGGACATAGATAAGATTTGGAATAACATCTTAATCGGCCTTAAGAAAGCAGTTGAAAAATATCACACGATCACTTCAATTGGAATTGATTCCTGGGGTGTTGATTATGTTTTATTAGATAATAATAATCAACCAATTTTACCAGTCTATTCTTATCGCGATTCTAGAGCACAAAGAACGATGGAAGAAGTTCATAAAATTATTCCTTTTAACGAACTTTATTCTATTACTGGCATCCAAAAGAATTTAGTGAATTCTATTTATCAATTTATGGATGATCATAAACAAGGCCGTTTCGCTAAAGCAGCAGATTTCTTATTTATCCCTGAATATTTCTCTTATTTATTAACTGGGAATAAGGCGCATGAATATACCATGGCTACTACAACCGGAATGGTTGATATAAAGACCGGTGAATATTCTGAAGCAATTATTAATAAACTCAATTTCCCTAAGCAATTATTTAAACCTTTAGTGAAACCGGGATATATTCTTGGTTCATTAAAACCAGAAATTGCTGAGCAAATTGGAAGCAACGCTCAAGTAGTACTTCCTTTAACCCATGATACTGCTTCTGCTTTCCATGCGATTGATGTTGATTTAGATTCAGTAATCATTTCAAGTGGCACTTGGTCACTTGTTGGCGTGAAATTAAAGCAAGGCAACAATTCAATTCGTAGTCTTGAGACTAATTTTACAAATGAAGGTGGCAAAGACTTTATTTGTTATCTTAAGAATGTTATGGGGTTATGGCTTTATACTGAAGTAAAAAAGAAACATACATATGGTTATGATGAAATTAGCGCCCTTGCATTAGCATCTACCTATAACGAAATTTTTGATGTTAATGACTATTCGCTTTTATCACCCGCGGATATGAAAGAAGCGATTATTAAATTATTACCATCAAACAATCCACCGAAGAGCGATGGCGATCTATATCGTGCGATTTTGCGTTCTTTAGCCACGTTTTATCTTAAAGTGTGTAATGAATTATCTGATAACCTCGCTCAAAGATATAATCGAATTTGCATCGTTGGCGGTGGTGCCAATAACAAGGCTCTTAATAAATTCACCGAAGAAATAACTAAGTGTCAAGTTATTCCAATTCCAATGGAAGCAACTACGATTGGTAATATCAAAACTCAAATAGAAGTTATTAAATAGATAAAATAAAAACGGGGCTCATATCATCATTACCCCGTTTTCTTTTATAATTTTTCAATCCAATCTAAGACATTATATTTAGTGAACGGTAGCGGAGGTAAAGCATTAATTCTAGGGCCGCCATCACCAATGTCTTCAATGATTTCATAAGTTTTAGGATCTTCATTAGGGATGGTCAATGTAACAGAGTCGCCAATTTTGCCAAAATTGCCTTCGCGAGCTTTAAGTGTTGCAGCTGCTGCAACTTCGCCTAATTTAACAACATCCCAAAGCATCATGTAAGGACAAATATAATTCATATCGTTATCATCTTCTTTAGTTGGCATTTGACCATAACATTCACTAGGCATCCCTAATCCGGTTAATTTGACCTTACAAGTAGGATCTTTTTGCATAGTATCTTTAATTTCAGTAGCACAAGCCGCCATCGCAACCGTAGTCGGAGCAATGATAACATCAACTTTTTGTTGAATAAAGTAATCAGCTTTATCTTTACTCTTCTTTGTTTCATCATCTCCATATTCAATATGAGGATCTACATCAATATTTTTTCCAGCATAATTGATGCCATCTCTACTATTTTGTAATTCTTCCTTAACGTATTTAATCCATAAATTTTGTGAAGGAGAATCTTGCGTTGATGAAACAATACCAAAAACTATTTTATTAGAATCGCTAGTTCTTTTTTCGAGTGCATCGATAACTGGTTGTTTTAATAATTCCTCAGCTTTCCAATCTGATCCATAATTTATCCCACAAGCGATAAGTACGGCGGCACGAGCGAGCCAAGTGCCAATATCTCTTTCATCACAATGATTAACGTGGACAGTACGATAATTAGGTGAAACTGGTGAATCGGCTGAAACAATTTTAATCCCTTTTGCGGTGGCCCGTTTTAGAACTTGGTCATAACCAGTCGTTCCACTAGCAGACACAACTATGCTTCCTACGTTTTGCATCATTAAGGTTTCAATCATTTGAACTTGGGCTCCGACATTAGCCTCACTTGGACTTTTATCAAAATATTTTTGATTATTCGCTTTCATGGTCATTTCAAAACCGCTATAAAGCGTTTCGCCGAAATGATTGCCAGTCATCTTAAACATAAAAACATTAGCATCTTTTAAACGCGAGCCACATGCGCATAAACTAAAGAGCGCCATTGGGAAAGTGATTAATGCTAAAAATATTTTATTTTTCTTCATGTTTCAATTCCCCTCGTTCAATCTTTTCCTTTAATTTAGTCATGGACTTATCAAACAATTTGATTTGTTTATTATAGTATTTGGCGATTCGAACTTGCTCTTTATTGAATAAATAATAGAAGCGATCGTAATCGCGTTTTGCGGTTAATTTAGTAGCATATTTTAAATGAGTAATTAGATATAAATAATTCGCGTTTAAAGTAGATACAATAGCTTTATTTCGTAGTTGTCTAATTTTATTGTAAGTAATGTTATTTCGAATATCCCAAGTGGTGAAGCGAAGATTTTTGCGATATGTTTCATAATCAGGAATTGATGCGTATTTATATTGATAGCCTTCGTAATGACGATTGATGCTGTCAGTAATTTCATTCATTACACATTTGGTGTTTAATTTAATTAATTGAGCATTAGTCTTAACGGATAAGCGATAGATATCAATACATAGTTTGTACATTCGATATAGCTCTATGTATAATGCTTTTTTCTTCGCTAAAGTTTCTTGAGCTTTTTGATAATTACTATCGTGTTTATTTAATTTTTTAACATAGGCTTTATAGTGTTTATAATCTGTTTTAGCTTTATTGTATTTAGGATAAATGCCATCAAAATCCAATTTTTCGGAAGTTAATTGGATGTTTCTTACGAAAAGAATAAATTCCTTTTCATTCATTCGATGCATTCTTGTGCCGATTACTGCTTGACGAGCTTTTTCAATGTTATAAGGAACATCTGCGCTTTCTAGTCGGCGAATTTCACGAATTTTAAATTTATTTCTGATTTTCTTAAAGGTTTCTTTATTAAGGCGTGGAATTAATACCGCTAAAACAAGAATAACACCAATGGCAATTTTTTGAACATTTGGATGAACTTCAAATAAATCTAATGATTTAGTTAAAAACGCCATAATGAAAGTAGCAATGACTGGTCCGTATATTTTTCCTTTACCGCCGAGAGTGGATACACCACCTAACACAGCAATCGCAATAACTTTTAATTCGTAACCAGTACCCATTGAGAAAGTAATACCATCAAGACGTCCGACGAATATCATACTTGATAATGCAGCTGTAACTCCCATAATTACAAAGGCTATAATCCGAATTTTATTTGATTTAATTCCAGAATATTTAGCGACATCCTTGCTGTTACCAATGATATATAATTGGCGGCCAAATTTACTACGATGGAGAACAATACCAAATATAACCGCTAAACATAAGAATACAATCATAGAGATAGGAATCACACCACCTAAATCATCCCATGCTAAATTAACAAAGAAATCAGGGAAAGTGTTTAAATAAGAATCTTTTAACACAACGCGAACTAATCCTCTAAAGAGCATGCTAGTTGCGATAGTTACTATCACCGATGGCATATTTAAAAGCGAAACTAATAAACCATTAATTAATCCGCATGCGCCACCAGCAATAATACCTAATATGACTGCGATTGGTTCAGGTACTCCTGCTCCACATGATAATCCGATTACCATAGCCGAAACTAACATAATCGAGGCAGCTGAAACATCGATTTCGCCTAGGATTAAGATAAAGGTCATCCCAAGTACCATTATGGATAAATCCATTCCAGAGCGAATGATAGTTTGAATTGAACCGCTAGAAAAATAGATATCAGGAAGCGCGGACATTAATAGGATGTTAATAAAAACAAATAAATAAATTAAAATCATTTCCCAACTATAGAAAAATGACTTATCAAACTTTCGATGGCGTAAACGAAGAGTGGTGAATGCACTTGCTTTCGTACTCATAATCGCTTCTCCATTTCCAGAACTTCTCGTCGAGACTTAATATTTTCATTAGTAATATTGATAATAACAGCGACAATGATTACTCCGCCTTTAAATACGTCTTCAAAGTTAGTCATATCACCTAAACTGGCTAATAGTTTGCTGAGGAAAGTCATAAAAAGAATACCCAAAGCTAAACAGTCTACGCGGCCTTTACCACCAGTGTTAGCTACACCGCCAATAACGCAAATTGCAATCGCGGTCATTTCATAATTAATACCGATTTCTGAATGAGCTAAAGCATCGTTACTAGCGTATAAAATTCCAGCTAATCCAGCTAAAGCGCCGCAAATGGTGTAAGCCATGATTTTGACATTACCCGTATTGATACCAGAAATAATAGATGACTGTTCGTTAGTACCAACAGCGTATAAACGACGACCGGGTTTAGTTAATGCTAAGAAGATAGCAGCTAGAATAATTACACCAACTAAAATCCAAACAATCGAGTCAAAACCTAAGAAAGATGATTTAGCAATCGCTCGGAATGAGTCAGAAATCTTTGTATCGATATACCATTTGCCACCAGTGATTAAAAATGCTAAACCACGATAGGCGTACATTGTACCGAGAGTAGCAATCAGTGGAACAACTTTCAATTTGCCAACCAAAAAGCCGTTTACTAATCCGCAAGCTGCACCGATTACAATGGCTAGAAGAACCCAAACTACTGGGTTAACATTTGGATAAATAAATGATAATTGGGCAGTAGTAACCGCCGAGACTGCTAAAGTTGATCCAATTGAAATGTCGATACCGCCTGTTAGTAAAACCATCATGATGCCAACCGCTAAAATGCCATACACAGAATTGTTTGACATCATCATTGAGAAATTGGAAAAATTATAAAAAGAAGGGAAATTTGGAATTCCAATAGGTAAAACAGCAAATAAAATAAGAAGGATAACAATGCTACAGGATAAACCAAAACCCTTGTAGTTAATAATTTTTTTGCCTACTGTTTTACTAATATCAGCAGTTCGATGAAGTGCATTCGTAAAAGATTTTTTCATATTATTGTTTTACTGAAGCCTCCATAATTTTTTCCTGAGTAGCCACTTTAATTGACATTTCTTTAGCAATACGACCAGAACGCATAACAATGATTCGGTCCGCCATACCTAGAACTTCGCTCATTTCGCTGCTTATCATGATGATGGCATAGCCTTGTTTAGCTAAATCGTTAATAACTTCATAGATTGAATACTTTGCTAAGATATCTACACCTTTGGTTGGTTCATCTAGAATTAAAACTTTTAAATCCCGATTTAATAACTTAGCAAAAACAACTTTTTGTTGATTGCCGCCAGAGAGACTAGATGGAGGAGCCATCACGCTACTAGCTTTTAAACGAAGATCAACAGCTAACTCTTCTGCGCTTTTAATTTCTTTGCTCTTGTTTAGTAAAGAGAATCGCGCAAATTTATCTAGCGCCATAGAACTAGCGTTTTGATAAATTGGTAAGTTGAGTAATAATCCAGTTAATTGACGATCTTCAGGTAAAAGTCCGATGCCGAGTTTTAGAGCATGTTTAGGATTTTTAACGTATATCTCTTCTTTATTTAAATATAATTTACCTGAATCATAGTGATTAATGCCAAAAATTGTTTGGCACACCTCAGTTCGACCGCTGCCAACTAGTCCAGTTAAAGCCAAGACTTCGCCAGCACGCACACTGAAGGAAATATTTTTGAAATATCCAGTTTTCGAAATGTTTTTAACTCGTAAAACTTCTTTGCCAATTTTTACATCGCGCTTTGGATATAAAGTAGTTAATTCACGACCGACCATTGCTTTGATCAAATCGTTTTCTTTAATTCCTTTCATGTCCCAAGTACCGATATAGGTCGCATCACGAAAAACCGTTACACGGTCCGCCATCCGATACATATCTTCAAAACGGTGTGTGATAAATATCATTGAAACACCTTTTTTCTTTAAATCATCAAGTATTTTATAAAGTTGTTCGCATTCAAATTTAGTTAAAGATGCAGTAGGTTCATCAAGAATCAAGATTTTTGCATTACGCGATAAAGCTTTAGCGATTTCTACTAATTGTTGCTCCGCTACTGATAAAGATGACATTGGAGCATTAACATTAATTCTGCTATCAAGCGTTGACAGGATGCTTCTTGCGATTTTTCTCATCTTCGGGTAATTATAGGTTTTCATTTTTGTCAAAATTTCTTGTGACATAAAAATGTTTTCGGTCACGCTTAAAGAAGGGAAAATAGCAGGATGTTGATAAATGGCTGCAATTCCTTTCTTAGAAGACTCAATTGAATTAGCGAATTCAACGCGTTTTCCATTTAACAAAATAGTTCCAGAGTTTGGTTGTAGAACACCGGTAATAATCTTAATAAATGTTGATTTCCCAGCGCCGTTTTCACCCATTAAACAATGAATTTCACCAGGGCGTAATTGAAAATTAACACCATTTAGTGCAACCACTGAACCAAACGTTTTAACAATTTTACTTAATTCAAGTATATAATTGCTCATCATTTTTATTATAGCTTTTTTTATTTAAAAAAAGAAATCGAAAAATTGTTTATAATAATAAACGTATGCCGAACGCGATTATTCATCACTGCCCTTCTCTTAAATTAGCGAGAGAAAGAAAAGAGACAATTACCGACTATTCTTCGATTAAGATTTCGTCTTTTTTAAGCAAATACGCGAAAGGAAAGAAATACTATATTTATACTCATGGTTGCCAAGCCAATTACCGTGATTCAGAAATATTTAAAGGTATTTTAGAAGAAGTTGGATTTAAACCAAGCATTGATATTGATCATGCAAACATTATTTTAATTAATACATGCGCAGTGAGAGAAAATGCTGAAAATAAAGTATTAGGCGAGATTGGTAATTTAAAACGTTTAAAAAATAAAAAAGACATTACGATCATCATCGCGGGATGCATGGCGATGGAAGAGGTGATGGTAAATGAATTAATTAAAACGTTCCATCACGTAGATATTATTTTAGGTACACACGATATCGCTAAATTACCTGATTTATTAGAAGAGCATCTAAAGAAAGATAAACGAGTAATCGAAGTTAATAGTGGTTCTGGATATATCCATGAACGTCTACCGAGTGTAAGAGATTCAATTTTTAAAGCGTTTGTGAATATCGCTTATGGTTGTGATAAATTCTGCACCTATTGTATTGTGCCTTATACACGCGGAAGAGAAAGAAGTAGAGATCCTAAAGATATTATTAAAGAATGTAAAGATTTAGTAAAACAAGGTTATTTAGAAATTACCTTATTAGGTCAAAATGTTGATAGTTACGGCAAAGACTTAAAAAAGAAATATAGCTTTGCTAAATTATTAGATGAAGTAGCAAAACTTAAAATCCCTCGTATTTCTTTTTTAACTTCACATCCATATGATTTCTCACTCGAAATTATTGATGTGATGAAGAAACATAAAAACATTCAACCTTATTTACATCTTCCACTTCAAAGCGGTGATGACAAGATTCTTAAATTAATGGGGAGAAAATATGATTCTAAAAAATATCTATCAATTATAAAGTATGCTAAAAGAGTCATGCCCAATTTATCCATTTCTACCGATATTATTGTGGGATTTCCAAATGAGAAGGATAGTCAATTTAAGAATACTTTAAAACTTGTAAAAGCAGTTAAATATGATTCAGCATTTACCTTTATTTATAGTCCAAGAAGCGGAACCCCAGCGGCTAAAATGAAAGATAATATTAGTTATCAGACTAAAGTTCAAAGATTTAAAAAATTAAATGAAATATTGAAACAACAAATGAGCGAAAATAATAAAAAACTCCTCAACCATGCTTTTAGTGTTTTGGTAGATGGAGTTTCTAAGACTGATAAAACAATGTTAACTGGAAGGTTACCTAATAATAAAATTGTAAATTTTAAAGGTAATAAGAACTTAATTGGAAAAATCGTTAAAGTAAAAATAAACGAAGAACATATTTATTTTTTAATGGGATCGTTAGAAAAATAATTCTTGCGATCTTTTTTACTAATGTATAAATAGCGATCACCGGACTCTTTTTCAGTCATGATTTGATAGCCGTTATCTTTTAAAGCTTTAATTACATTTTGCTTATGTCGAGCATCAGCAATTTCGCAAAGAATAGTTAATTGAGTTTCACCGATGGCGCCAAAAGCGCTAGAAGTATCAATGTGTAAATTTAAAATGTTAATATTAGTTTTCATTAATAAGTAATAAAAATTGTTAATTGTTTTACTATCATTAGGCAATAAAACAAATAATTTAACGCGGCGATTATGGCTATACATTGCTTTTTCTAATAAAGTATTAATGAAAGTGAAGTCGATATTACCTCCACTTAAAATACATACAACTTTTTTATTAGCGACATTAATTTTATCGTTTAAAATTGCGGCTACACTAACAGCGCCAGCCCCTTCTACTACTAATTTGTTGCGTTCCATTAAAAAGAAAATAGCACCTGCAATTTCTTCTTCGCTAACGGTTACTACATCATCTACATATTTATATATTAAGGGTAGAGTTAAATCGCCTGGGTTTTTAACAGAAATTCCTTCAGCGATTGTTTTAGAAGTTTCAGTTACCACTTTCTTTTTCTTCTTAAAACTTTGTGCAATGGCATTTGCGTTTTCGGCTTGAACTCCAATTACTTTAACTTTTGGATTAGAGAGTTTAATAGCGGTTGCTACACCGGATAATAAGCCGCCACCACCAGCCGGGACAATAACCATATCGACATCTTTTAAATCTTCTAAGATTTCTAATCCTAGGGTTCCTTGACCAGCAATTACATCTAAATCGTTATAAGGATGAACATAGATAGCTTTTTCTTTTTTAACAATCTCTTGACTAGCTTTATAGGCATCATCAAAACACGAACCAGTTAAAACAATATTTCCACCATACCCGCGGGTAGCTTTAACTTTGGCGATTGGTGTCATTTCTGGCATTACAATAATCGGTTTAATTTTAAATTTATTAGCAGCGTAAGCGACTCCTTGGGCGTGATTGCCTGCACTAGCAGTCACTACTGTTTTACATTTCTTTTCTTTGGCGAGTTTAGCGATTTTATTAGTAGCGCCTCTAATTTTAAAGGAACCGGTTTTTTGTAGATTCTCGCATTTTAAATATATTTTTCCTTCACTAATTTGCGATAAAGTATTTGAAATATCGAGTGGAGTATGACGCACAATAGATTTAATTCTTTCTTGTGCATCTTTAAAGTCTTTTAATGTAATTTTCATATATCTATTATATATGTAAATGTTATGATATTAACAATGATAATTGTTATTACCGGTCCTACGTGTACAAGTAAAAGTAAAATCGCAATTGATGTAGCGAAGGTTTTTAATGCTGAAATTATTAATGCGGATGCTTTTCAAGTTTATAAAGAATTAGATATCGGAACCGCTAAGCCTACTAGTAATCAACTTAAACAAGTAAAACATCATTTATATTCATATTTAAAACCGACCGATAATTTCTCTATTTATGATTATCAAAAAGATGCACGTGCATTAATTGATAAATTGTTAAAGCAAAAGAAAAACATTATCTTAGTAGGGGGTTCTGGTTTATATATTCGTTCAGTGTTATTTGATTATGAATTTAAAGATAACGAGAAGAAAGTTGATCTTAAGAAGTTTGATAAATTCACCAACGAAGAACTTCATAAAGAATTAAAAAAGGTTGATTCGATATCCGCCAAAAAGATTCATCCAAATAATCGTAGAAGAGTATTAAGAGCGTTAGAAATTTATTATGCATATGGTAAAAGCAAAAGCGCTATAGAAAAAGAACAATCACACAAAATCATCTATGATGATGTATATATTTATTCTACGGATGTTGATAAAGAAGTTCTTTATAAGAGAATTAATGAACGCGTGGTTAAAATGGTTGAAGGCGGATTGATTAAAGAAGCGTTAAGTTTAGAAAAGAAATACGGAGCGGATTTACAATCACTTAAAGCAATCGGCTATAAAGAAATAATTGAAAATAAAGATAAGAGCAAACAAGAAATTACTGAATTAATTCAAAAGAACACAAGACATTACGCAAAACGCCAATTAACATTCATTCGTTATCAATATGGTGACAAAGTGAAATGGATTAAAAGCGCTAAAGATATTATTTCTGATTTAACTAATAACGATATTGATTCACGTACTGAAGCATTAATTGGCAAAGATAATTTAAAAGCAATTAAAAAAACTAGTGTTGCAGTATTTGGGATTGGTGGTGTTGGTGGTACGGCTGCTGAAGCTTTACTGAGATCAGGGGTCTCTCATTTATATTTAATAGATCATGATGCAGTAAACGCCTCTAATTTAAACCGCCAGATATTATTTACTAAAAACGATTTAAAGAAAGATAAAGTTAAAGTCGCAAAAACACGCTTTAATCAAATTAATCCAGAAGTTAAAGTTCACATTTATAAAAAATTCTTAGATGAAAATAATATTAAGGAACTACCCTTTGAAAAATTTGATTATGTAATTGATGCGATTGATTCGATTCCTAGTAAAATTACTTTAATTAAATATTTATTAAAAAAGAAGATTCCGTTTATTTCTTCGTTAGGAATGGGCAACCGCTTTAATCCAAGTAAGTTAGTGATTACTACTTTAGACAAAACACACGATGATCCATTAGCTAAGAAGTTACGCAATGAATTAAAGAAAGATAAGATTGATATTTCTAAAATTAAAGTTGTAACTTCAAACGAGACTCCAATTAAAGATAAACCATTAGTAACTTCAATGATGTTTGTTCCATCGACTGCTGGTCTATTATTAGCGAATTACATTATTTCTTTGATAATAAAGTAAGTTACAACAATATGGTGTGTCTTTGTTACACTTACTATCTTTTTGTGTATAATTTAAATTGTATGAAGAAAATATTCTTACTACCTTTATTAAGTGTATTGGTACTCTTTAGTTGTGGAAATAAGAATCCCGAACCAGATCCTGAACCTACCCATGATGAACTAAGTGAATACACTACCCATGTTTTATATAATAAAAATTCTCTTATTAAAGAAGAAAAAATCACTTGGGAAAATCACCATATCGTTCAAATTGATGGCACTAATTATGATAAAGATGGCTTAATTGATTCTTATGCCAAAGATACTTATAAATTTGATGGTAATGATGAAATAGAACACGTTAGTACAACCTATGATATAGATGATCCGGATGATCCATTAACTAAGGTTACGACTAATACGTATGATTCTCATCATAATGTAACTCATACGAGAGTAACACAAAAAGGTGAGTTAGGCGCCTTTAACGATTATGAATATACCTATGATAATGCGGGCAATATCTTAACTAGCAAAGATTCACGATGCGGTAATGCAAGCGTTGGACATTATAACTATGTTGGTACTACCACTAACACTTATGATAATAAATCCCGTTTATTAACTTCAGAAATCATCGCAACTCATTACTCTGACAAAGATCCAAGTGAAGTGGCTGATAAACATAAAAGAATAATTACTTATACCTATCAAGGTGATTATAAACAATATGTAACTTATCAAGAAGAAATCCATAATATCCTTGATGGTGATGTATTAGAGTCTAAAACATCTATCACCAACGAATTAGATAATCATGGTTATCCAACTCATCGCTTAGATGAAATGTTTGAATATAATGAAAGCCGAATAGAAACTAAACACACTAAAACGGAAACCTACGCTGAATTTTACGATAATGGTTATGAATATTCACATCAAACCTATGATTTATTAGTCGGCACTGACACAACATTGATTGAAGATTACACTGTTTACTACAACAATAATAACTTCAGCCAAAAAGCCTTTGAATTAACTTATAACCGTAGCAGTACCGGCGGTAGTGAAAGCCTAAAATTCATAAAAAATAAATATGATTCTAAGAACCGTTTATTCGCATCCGAAGAGCAAAAAATAGAAAACGGAAAAGTTAAAACCGAAATCTACGATACCTATGGGTATGATGATTAAAGTAAACCCTTACGACGATATAATCGGGTGAAAAACATCTATCATAAACAGATATCTCATTTTTCTTTTTTTGTATATAATTTTAATGTATGAAGAAGTTTATATTTGTTATGCCATTAATGGCTCTATCTCTTTTAACGGGTTGCAGTGAAAACTTAGGAACACCTAAACCACTAGAAGAATGTAGTTGGGAAAAGATTAGTCAAGTAAGCAAAGCTGGTAAGGCTAATGAGTGGTTTAAAGTAGGCGATACTAAGAAGCTTCAGTTAAAGCACCAAGACACCAACAACAATGGAATAATTGATGATGGTGAATTATATCAAACGGTTAGAATTATCGGTATTAATGAAGATTATACTGAATTACCAACCGACGGAAGTAAACCTGATCCTGGTAAAGCGATAGGTATTACTTTTGAATTTGTTGATTTAATTAGTGATGCAAATGGTTACTCCTTAGCAACCCAATGGAATGATACTAATGATACTGGTGCCGCTAATCATGATTATAGAAATTCATCTATCAGGAAGGCTTTAACTGGAGAAGGCAACGGGCATATTTTATGGGCTCAGTATACTAAAGAAAAAAATACATCTTGGTCAAAGACTTATACCAAATCAGTATTAGATATGTTTCCAAATGAATTAACAAAAGAGGGTATATTAAAGACTCCTGCTAAATATATAAACATTTATGATGGTGGTTGGAAAGAACAAATAGTTGAAGATAAATTATTCTTGCTTTCGCCAAAAGAAATGTGTGACACAAAAGATACTGAACATGAAGAGCCTCATACCACTACATATTCTTATTATAAAGATGCTGAGAAGATTAATAGGGTTAAGAAACAAATTAAAGGTAATGATGAAAGCACATCTTTTAGTGAAATCCCAAATAGCGAGGGCCAAACTTATGGAGACAAAGTTTCTAGTTATGCAGGTTATAACTCTAAATCAGATAGTACTGAGGGCGGTCTCTCTTGGCTCCGCTCGCCTAGTACTGATGGCAATGTCGAAGCGTGGAGTGTCTATGTCGATGGCGACTTTAGCAGCAGTTACGAAGTTTATAATAGTGCGCAAGCAGTTGCTCCTGCTTTCTGTATTTAATTAATAATTGGACTTATTTTAGAGATTGCTCTTCGTGGCCATTTCTTTTTGTGTAACATTAGGTATACCCTTATGATAACGTTATAAAAGTGTAACATTAAAGTGGGATAGGGGTCTAAAGTTATAACATTGAAAATCGACCACCCCAATGTTATACTATGCATGTATGAAGATTTTTTACATAAGAGTTAGTAGCCTTGATCAGAACATTGCAAGACAGAAAGAAATGGCTAAGGAATGTAAGGCCGAAAAACTTTTTATTGATAAGATGTCTGGTAAGAACGCTAAAGATCGTCCTCAATTAAATAAGATGTTAGAATTCGCAAGAGCAGGGGACGTTGTTATTTGCGAGTCGTTCTCTCGTATCGCACGTAATACGATCGACCTACTTACTATAGTAGATAAGCTTAAAAAGAAGAAAGTGTCATTCGTTTCTCTAAAAGAGAAAGTAGATACTGCCACTCCATCTGGTAAGTTTATGATTACCGTGTTTGGCGGATTAGCGGAACTTGAACGTGAGAATATAAGAGCTAGACAAGCAGAAGGTATAGAGATTGCTAAGAAACAAGGTAAATATAAAGGTAAAGCGCCTAGAGAATACGATAAGGTTAAATTTAAAGAAGCAGTTAACGATGTTAAAGAAGGAAAAAGGACCGCGACTAGTGTAGCAAGAGAATTTAAGATTTCCTATATGACATATTTTAGATGGGCCAAGAAGGTTAAGTAAGGAGTATAATATTTATATGTTTTGTGAATACAGAGGCGGCAAATATGTGCTTGCTACTAAGCTACCAAAAGATTTTGTAGATCTATCTATGTCAATGTGGGGCCAAAAGTTTTTCTATGGTTATGGAGGCGGTAGCTGTTTTGCTTTTGCTACTAAAGATGTTGTATTTTATGGTCTTTTTGATGGCCCTCACCCTTCTGTTGATGAAACCGAGCAATTATATGCTTTATTAAGTGAGTTTATTTCATATAACGGAAACATTTATAGTTTTACGTTAGATGCATATGGTCAAAATACTAACACTTTAGAAAAGTATTATTTTACAGTTCAATTTACAAAGAAAAAAGGAAAACTATACAATAGCGCTATAGCATTTAATGTAATTGCTGATAAGCCTACTGGAAACAGGAAAGAAATTCAAAGAACTGTAAATAAAAAACCTGAAGCTACATTATGTGAAGAAAATAGCCCTCTTAAAAGTGTCCTTGGTAGAGTTTTAGATCTTTTAAAATAATTATTTAATCTTATTTCTTTCTAAGAAAGAATTTATAACTTTAATAGGTATAGCGTAGTTCATATTTTGAACGTTCTTATCGCCCGCGGAGGCAATACCTACTACTTCGCCTCTACTATTTAATACGGGGCCACCAGAATTACCATTAGATATTCCTGCGTTAAACATAAAGTATGTGTTATTGCCTAATTTACGATCGATATCACTAACCATTCCATCTAGAAGGCACAACCCTTGACCTTTAGTATTACCAATAGCATAAACCGTATCACCTATCTCTAATGGTACTGAGGTTAAATGCAATCCTGGGAAATTGTATTCTTCCCCTAATTCTAATATGGCTATATCATCATTAATGTCATAATTAATTACGCGAAGTCTTATTTTATAAGACTGATTATAGAAACATCCCGTAATTTGATCAGAGCAGAATGCATCGCCATCACTAAATAATTTAGTAATAACATGGGCGTTAGTTAATACATAGTTATTCATTATTAAGAATCCTGTTCCTAAAGAAACAGAATCATCAGGGAACACGGCTTCAATACTAAAAATCTTCCCAATTGATGATTTAAATATCTGTTTGGGAGACTTTTCAAAGGATTCTGGAGCATTTCCCTCATTACCTATGACTTCAAAAGAGTCATCGAATAATATTTTTGTTTTCTGAGATTCAAAATCGATTTGATATTTATAATCTGGTGATTCACGGAAGATTTTTTTAACGAAGCCTACGCCATATTCTTTAGAATAAACCTTAGCGCCTAGTTCAATATGTTTTCTCTTAGCTTTATTGTTAGCTATAATGGTTACTTGGTTGTTAATTTCTTCTTCGGTATAGAAATTACGAATGATAGTAGCGAAAAATCTCAGAACATCGTCTTTCGGATCCCCGTTCCATACAGGTGCATGATTATGTGCAAAGGTATTTCTATAATTGCTTATATCAATTATTGCTTTGAGGAATTCATCAGCATCATTTTTCATTGAAGGATACTTATATCCTTTAGCATATTGTTTTTTAATCTCTGGGAATTTACCGCTTCTTACAAAGTAATGTATAATGCCGCACTTCTTTAATTTAGTTTTCCAATCATCATGTTTAATGCATAAGAACTTTCTTGTATCATCATGAGTTGGTGGATTTGTTATACACGCCTTAGTAACAGAACAGATTTGATCTACATAACCGTTAACTTTAGTTTTATCATTAACAACAGGGAAAGTGGCATCGTCTCCAGTCATTTCCTTTAGGAACTCTTCTGCAGATCTTTGCATATTGAATAAAAATTCAGTTGTAAAGTCTTTTCCTAGATAATCTTGCAAGAATAAATGGTATAAAGCATTTACAAAGTAATCACGAGGAGCGCCAGTCAAAATGTTATAAAGCGGATTGTCGTTATAGAATTTATTCTCACATTTTATAAGGTATTCTCTAAATAAATCATTATTAAACAATTTATTAGACTCTTGGATTTGCTTACTATCATCGATGGTAGCCCCATTAGAGGTATCGTATATTTGTTCAATCTTTTTGATGGATTTATAAGCTTCGCGTCTTTCCGCAATTGATTCAATCTTATATTCCATCTTATATTCATTAGGAATATCTTTTATAAATTCGGATTGGACGTATTCTGAATCAACAATTGCGGAATATACAAGGTATAAAACATCGCTTGGTCTTGTAATAGCAACATAGAAGAGCTTACGTTCTTCTTCGATTTTCTTGATTAATTCTTCATCAAGCATCTTTACGTAATTTTCAAGTTCATTTATTTTAGCGATATTTTCTAAATATCCCATCGCTATTTCTGACAAATCATTAAGGGCTCTGGCCTCAATTGTGCTGTTTTCAATTTGTCGTAATAAAGAGTCATATGTTCTTAATTTATTAAGCAAAGGCGCTAAGCTTTCATTTATTTCTTTATCTTTAATTGCTTTAATTTTATCAAGCGCTTCAGCGGAATTAGTCATAGCCTGTTCACGAATATAAACTTCATGCTTATGTATCAATGTATCTATTTCATTCCTTAAGTTCGCTAGGGCTTCTTTTGTCTTATTAATATAAGGAAGAATAAAATCGCTGTATGCTTGGCAATAATTATCTAAACTATTTGAATCAATATTATTGATTAGATTAGCCTCTTCCTTAATGTATTCAATGAATTGAATATAAGAGTTGTTAAATTTTTGAGATTCGCATGAAATCTCTTTGCCTCCACTCGTTAACGAGGTAAATAGTTTAACTAATTCTGGCTTTGTTTGTTCCTGAAGAGTTTTCGATGTTTGAATAAGAATCTTAAGATCTTGTTCCTTTCTATATCGTTCTCTCGCTAATCTTTGAGTGTTTGGGAATTGATCCGAATTTAACCCTATGAGGAAGACCACTTCAAATTCAAGACCTTTAAAACTATGGATAGTAGATACTTTAACAGTTGTTAAATCATCCATATTTAAATCGTTGGTATCAGTTGTTAATTCTAAAGAATCCTCAAAAGACTCGAAGTATGAAGCAATTCTATCTTTAGTAGTAGGCCACTTTAGTGGATTATTAATTACATAAGTGTTTAACTGGGTGAAAATAGGATATTTTAAAGCTTTATTTGTATTGGAATGTAATAATTCAGCCGATGCAG
Source organism: Bacilli bacterium (assembly GCA_024408495.1). Taxonomy (GTDB): domain Bacteria; phylum Bacillota_I; class Bacilli_A; order RFN20; family CAG-826; genus UB1719. The sequence goes on along the minus strand of JAKSUY010000010.1, from coordinate 7,278 downwards.
CAAGACAATATCTATTAAAAATCTCTTCAATCTCACATTCGTCTAAATTAGCAAATGTATTTTTAATTTTAATTAATGTTTCCAAATAGTCTTTTGCCTTCTTGTCAAACATTTTGTTATTAATCTCACCATCATCAAAGATGATTTCACACAAACGAGAAGGAGATAAGATTTCTACTAATTCTGGTCTAAAGGCGCCCTCAACTCTCAGATCTTCAATAATCTGTGTAGCAAAAGAATATGTTTCTTCTGACTTCGCTAGTCCTAGCAAAAAGAACTTAAACAGGTCATATAAGGTGTTGAACTCAACTTCTGGTAACTTTATATCATAAGCAATTCCAGCGCTTTCTAAAGCGTCTAAAACATGGTCTAATGGTTTTTTCTCATCTGTAAGACGCGATGTTGCTAGTCTTGATAAGATAGCAATCTTGCCTGGTTGTGTCCCTACATCAATAAGACTTTGGATCTCTTGAGCCAACTTACTATAGTCTTCTTTAATATTAGTTACTCTAATTTTAGATCCGGCCTTTTGGAACGAGAAAATCTCATTATTTTCTTTCGCTCTAGTGTCAATCTTCTTAAGAATCGCATTACCCGCTTTAACGATATATGGGTTGTTTCTATAGTTCGTATTTAATAATACTTGATCCGTATCATCGCGTTTAGCAATGTTTTTAATAATATCATTATTAGAACCACGCCAGAAGTAAATGGATTGGTCATCATCTCCAACAAATGTGAAATGTACACGTTCATCGTCATACATATGTTTAAAGATACTGTCTTGGATATCGTTGATATCCTGGAACTCATCGATTAATACATATTCATATAATGAATTTACCTTTTTTCTTAATTCTGTATTAGAACTAAGGGCGGATGCTAATATGGCGGTGGCTGAAGCAAAGGTATAAATTTCGTTATGCTCAAGTTGCCAATCAACAACTAACCTAGCCAAAGACTTATAATTTGAATCAAGAGTAACATTGCCTCTCATGTGCGTATCCAAAACATGCATAAACGCACGACTAATGTTCATCTTGTTGTCTTTAAAGAACGACCTAGTCATCCTGTTCTTTTGGATAATTTTTTCAATAAGATGTTTATAGGTTTCACTACTTTTAGCATCTAGTTTAAATGTAGGACATTTACTAAAACCAATATCTGCATAATAGGTGGTAATAAGATACCGATAAAATGAATCAATCGTTTTGGCTTTAATTAGTCCGGTTTTAGCATTTGGATTATTTAAAACTTTTTTATAAAGTTTAATTGTCTTATCTTGCATGTCAGATCGAGCTCTTCTAGTAAACGTAATTAATAGAAGTCGATCTAACTTGATATGTTTTACAAAATGTAAATAGAGGAAACGAGAAGACAATGTCCTCGTTTTACCGCTTCCGGCACCTGCTAGTATAACTAGATTCTTATTTTTGTTATATGTGACGGCTTTGCGCTGTTCATCAGAAAGTTTAATAAGATCTTCACAGGAATTGAAGAAGTCTGCTTCCGTCATTGAGTTTATATCATTATCAGAAAGTTTTAGCGATGGGAAATCATAATGATTTCCTTCTTCAGTAGTAATGTTGTTTTCACCAATAGCTTTAAAACACTCAAAACCATCTTTATTGTAAGCCGCCTTATAGGCGTAATACTTATTATCTTTTTTGCCTAATGTAATAAATGATTGCTTAACTTTTATTGTTTCTTTACCTAAAGTAAATATGTTAAATTCTCCATCATTTTCCCAAAAGATGTTTTTGGCATTCTCCCATTGATCGAAATCCTTTTTATTTTTAGGAAAATAAGATAGGAACCTAGAAAGTTCTTCATTTTCACTTAAGCTTTTAAAATATGATGTAGTGGAATAATCTGATGAAATAAAATACGCACGAAGTGTATTAAACATTTTCCCATCTTTTTTATTTAATCCGTTTTCTGAAATAAGGTATTCGCTTGCGATGCAACAAATAAAAACAAAGAGTCTAGATGATAAAGACGGGAAACCTTTAGTTGTTTGTATATTACTTATTTCTGAGAGTTTGCACTTCATTGTATTAGATTATATAACTTATTTATCTTCTTCGTTGTTATTTCTTTCATTATCTTCTTCGAAGATATCTTCGCTATCGGTCTCAATATCCTTTTTTAAAGAATAGCCACATTTAGGGCAATAATCTACCCACATTTCAGTTCCACAAATTGGACATTTCATAACAAGATATCCTTTTGATAATGATATAATAAAACGGGTTGCTAAAAAATGAAAACAGTTATTGGAAAAATCAAAGGTATAACCTTTCATATTAATAAAAGCGAGATATTTGATTATAAAGAAGGCGACTACCTTAAGTTAGTACACGAGCCAACAAACGAATACGATAAAAACGCTATTGGTATCTACGATGTAAACAATAAAAAATTGGGATTCGTGGAAAAAGAGAGAAATAGCGAGATATTAAAATTAATTAACAATAAGTATTATTGTTTGATAACTAAAGTTTATTATGATTCTAAGACGCCTAGTATAGAATACAAAATAATATATGGCGACAAAAGTGAAGCCTTTGAGAGCGAGTATAAAATTTATCAAAAAATAATCGGCAAACTTAAAAGTAAAAATCCAGAAGATAATATTGATGACACAATATTTAAAAATATTGATGTACCTTCTAATCCATCGAAGAAACCTCGGATTTTTGATTTAGATTTTTTAAATTTGGTTTGTGGTTCAATAATTCCATTTTGCCACCAAAAACATGTCACGTTTTCTAGTGATGATCCTAATCCAGAGGATGTGCCAGTTGGTGAAGGCCAATATTTAAACGCCAAACAAGTTTGCGATTTAGCAGAGATATATATAGAAAGACAACAATATAATGTTGCGCTCCAAATTATTTGTGTATTACTAATGAAAGATTATGATCAACACAAATATATGCACTCTTGGATGTTAAAAATACTTTACAAAGTTCTTTTATGCATGAATGAATTCTATTTAGCTTTCATATTGTGCCTAACTATTCTAGAGAATCGTAATAATGGTATTTACATTGATGAAAACGGAAGATTCAAAGACATGGATTACAAAATATTTGTAAATTATGGATTAGAAATGAAACTTCTAGCTATTTCAAATAGTGACAGTATCAATTTACAAGACATACAAACATATATCTCTAATTTCACATTTAATGGCCCTTTAGTTAAAGATAAAGCGTCATTATCAAAAGACATTAAAGATATTTGTTCTTTATACAAATATTAATTATTCTTTGTGAAGAATTAATGATTCTTCTTTTTCTATATCCTTTAAGGATACGTGGAAGGAAATGCGGGTAGTTGCGTCTACCATTAAGAGTGCATCACCTTGTCCTGCCATAGAGAGGAAGTCGATTTCTTCTTCGGTTAATGCTCCAACTGTACTCTTAGAGTACATTGTCTTTACTTGGTCAATGTCATCGGGTTTTAGTCCAAAGAGGAAGGTGTATTGACAGTTATTAATAACTGCAGTGGCTTTAGTCCTTGTATTTATATCAAAGCCGATGAAGTCAGCAATGTTTTGGGTAGCGACCCATAAGGATCCAGAGTATTTACGGATTCGTTTAGCCATATTCTTCATCATATCTAATGCTACTGGGAAGTTTGGATCAATAAAGTTATGAGCTTCGTCTACCACTAGGACAATTCTTTTAGAATTAGGATTATTATAGTTACGTTCATAATTATTAATTATTTCTTTCATTAAGTATTTAGTGATTAATAACATTTGGCCGTTTTTGATTTCATCAAAACCACCATAGGTTCCGTATTTGGGTTGACATCCACCCCAAAACGGAATGCTGTTCACGTTGTTTGCAACTGATAATTCTTTTAAAGAGAATTAATTGGGATAGCGTAAAAACCAGGCTTTAATGAATATGGTTTATCGGTATTACAAACGATTCCACTTCCACGTATTTGGAAAGCGGAATTTTTTAATTGGTCAAAAGCTTTAATATCCGATGCGCTATACATGACACCTGATTTGCATTCGATTAGATTTAAAATTCCGTTATGTCTGATAATCAAATCGATTTCGTGTTGATTGGTATCTCGATAATAATAAAATTTAGCGTTAATCCCGTTATTATTAAAAGATTTAATGATTTCGTTGATTATATAAGTTTCGACAAATCTTCCATTAAATCTAGATTTTTTTAATACAGTTGGATTATTTAACCCCGCTAAATAACATGCAAGGCCGGTATCATTAAAAATAAGTTTGGGTCTTTTAACAACTCGTTTCGTAACCGAATTTTCATAATAGGGTTGAAGAAGAGTGATTACATTACCCGATACAAGTATGCTGATCCAAGAATCAATGGTTTTAGATGTTACTCCGATAATTTTTGCAAGATTATCAGAAATTAATTCTTCGCCAGTTGAAGACGCAACAACTTCCATAAATCTCTGAAATTGTAATTTATCCTTTAAATTAATAATTTGTGATACGTCTCTTTCGATATAACTCATTACGTAATCAGAGTAGAATGATTCGGTGTCAATTATATTTTTGTCAAATATTTCAGGATAAAATCCACGAACAATGTTTTTATAAAGATCATCAATTGTATCTTTGTTTTCGTTTTTACTGTTTATAGATGGGTTAATTTCAAATGGTAATTCTTTCTTGTTTAATATCTCTTTATTACTAAGTGGAGACATGGTGACAAAAGCAGCTCTTCCCGCTAGTGATTCAGTGACATTTTCCATTAAATTATAAGATTGACTCCCAGTAAGAACATACATCCCTTCATTTGCGAATCCATCAAATTTACGTTTATTAACAATTGATTCGATTTCTAAGAAAATCGCAGGACATTTTTGAACTTCGTCAATGATAAGAGGAAATTTATGTTCCTTTAAAAATGCGGCTGGATCATTAACTGCAGAAGCTAAATCTCTAGTATTGTCTAGTGATACGTAATTAAAATGCTCTTTTTCAACTAGAATTTTGCATAAAGTAGATTTACCAACTTGCCTTGAACCGGTTATAACAACCACCGGTTTTGTTCTTATTTTATCGATAATATACTTATATATAGTTCTTTTAATCATCTTTGTTTCCTCAATAATATTATATTAAGTATTTTTTGGAGTGCAAGTACAAGTTTTACTTAAAGGCCTCAAAACATTCTCCTCTATAAACAGTCGTTTTATGTTTAGGTGTTAGCTGAATATATAAGAACAAGACAAGTAGAAGGAATAGAGATCGCTAAGAAAGCGGGTAAATATAAAGGTAAAGCGCCTAAAGAATATGATAAGGTTAAGTTTAAAGAAGCAGTTAAAGATGTTAAAGAAGGAAAAAGGACCGCCACTAGTGTAGCAAGAGAATTTAAGATTTCTTATATGACATATTTTAGATGGAAGAAGAGGTTAGAGAATAAGAGAAAATGGAACACTCATAGGTGAGTGAGAGGTTTGAGATTAGTTAATCCAAAGTGTAGTAATAAGATTTACCTGGTTGAGGATCTTCTGTAAAAGTTCCTCCAGTGTCACTAAACATATCGCCACAACAACTCTTAGAAGCATCTACCGGGAATTCAAAAAACTTTGTTCCTTCACCAGTTTGGTTAATTTTTAAATCTTGACAACCTAAAAACATATTCGCATAACAAAAATCTGCTAATGTTGTTGCGGGTAGAAAGGGCGGTTCAACTAAAGATGAATGTGCAAACATTGCTAGATAGCAGTTTTCCGCTAACGTGGTTGCTGGTAAACTAGGCCCTGTTTTTATGGATGAACAACCATTAAACATAAAGCCGTAACAACCATCCGCTAACGTGGTTGCAGGTAACTCCATAGGTATCTCTTTTAATGAAGTACACATCGCAAACATAGCGCGATAGCAATCATTTGCTAGTGTGGTTGCTGGTAAATCAGGTGCTGCTAATAATGCCGAGCAGTAATAAAACATATTAAGATAACACTCAGATTCCAGCGAAATAGCAGGCAAAACAGGGCATTTTAGTAACGAAAAACATTCGTAAAACATATTTTGATAACAATAGGGAGCTAAAATGAATGCAGGTAACGTAGGAGCTGATATTAATGATTTGCATCCTTCAAACAAACCATAAAAGCAATAAGCACTTAGATTGTTAAAATTAAGTAAAGACATTATATTACCGCTAGCGGATACTTTAGGGGCATTTTCATCACCTGTAACAAAATAGACACTGCGCTTCCAACTTTCAGAAAGTGTATTTAAAGTGTTTTTTACATAAATAGGTTTATCTAAGACAATCGCGTTTGCCTCACCGCTTTGCCAATCTTTCCAATTAAGATTATTTAAATCATCACAATATTGGATATGAGGATTTGCAGTAAATTCGCCAACCGATTCATAATGAATTGTCGCACCTTCTTCTCCACTGAATGTTAAATAATGACAGAATCCTTCGACTTTAATAGATATATCTCCTGTCATTTCTTCTTTAGGAATTATTAAATATGCCGCATTGTAATCATCAGTGTTGGAAATGTCATAATTATTTATTTTAATATCGCCTCTAGTAATATCGTAATAGCATTCATCTTGAGGAACTTCATACTTATTATGATACTCATCTTTTACCGAAATCTTTGCATGCAATTCTTTTTGATGTTCACATTCGCTTATGTCAATTGTTAAATATTCCCCGCCATCAAAATTAATGTGATATTTTTTTGGTCCACAACTAGCTAAAAGAGATACTGCCATTAAAGGCATTACTAATAATCCTAATTTCTTCATAATTAAATACCTCGGTTTTTATTATACACAAAAAGAGGGGTATGAGGGATTTCTATATATTAGAGTGGAAGAAATAGCGGTCGCGAAAAGAGAGGGTAAATATAAGGGTATATTTAAAGACGCGGTAGTGTTAGTTAGACTTGGTGAAAAGAGTGCAACTAGTGTAGCGAGAGAATTTAAGATATCTTATATGACTTATTTTAGATGGGCAAAGGGGTTAGATAAGAAGAATAAGAAGAAATAGGTTATTTCTATAGGTATAGAAGGCGAATGTTATAGTTCTTCCCAATGAGCGGTAACGTTCATATCTTCAAGAATTTCAAAATGTTTAGTGAATTCTATAGGTGTATTGCCATTATACCAACCTAAGAATCGATAACCATCTTTACGTGGTTCTTTCATGTTGAGTATATCCCAATATTTTAATTTTAATGTGCCTACATCATGTTTGGTAGCGACTAATTGTTTTCTTTGAGTGTCAATACCAATGTCGCATGATA
>JAKSUY010000001.1 GCA_024408495.1 Bacilli bacterium | reverse complement strand
ACTAGTGGTGGATAGCCTAAATCTTTTCTAACTTTAGGAACTTCTTTAAGCACTTCTTCAAGTTTATCTTCTTGACCTTGTTGCTTTAATTGGTTAATTAAATTCGATAACATACCACCTGGTACTTGATAAATTAAGATATTAGGATTAAAGCCTAAAACTTTTGGATTAAGTAAACCATTCGCGATATATTTTTGTCTCACAACTTGCATCTTCTTAGCAGCAGCATTAAGCATATCAACATCTAGTTTAGGATCATACTTAGTGCCTTTAAGCGCAAAGTTAAATGCTTCAGTGCAAGGTTGAGAAGTGCCGCTCGCTAATGGAGAAAGCGCGGTATCAATAATATCAACCCCTGCTTCAATGGCTTTTAAATAAGTCATCTCCATTAAACCGCCAGTACAGTGAGAATGTAATTCAATTGGAAGCTTAACGGCTTTCTTTAATTCGCTTACTAATTCATAAGCGGTGTCGGGTAATAAGACACCCGCCATATCCTTAATACAAAGAGAATCTGCACCAAGCTTTTCAACTTGTTTAGCAAGATCTACATAATATTTAACCGTATGAATTGGGCTAGTGGTGTAGCTAAGAGCAATTTGACATTCACCGCCGAATTTCTTAGTGGCCTTAACTGCTCTTTCTAAGTTACGGATATCGTTAAGTGCATCAAATACACGGATAATATCGATACCGTTTTTTAATGATTTCTCAACAAACTTATCTACAACATCATCTGCATAGTGGCGATAACCTAAGATGTTTTGACCACGGAATAGCATTTGAAGTTTAGTGTGTTTACAAATCTTCTTTGCTTTTCTAAGTCTCTCCCATGGATCTTCATTTAAGAAACGAAGGCAACTATCAAAAGTTGCGCCTCCCCAAATCTCAAGAGCGTGGAATCCAGCCTTATCTAATTCAGGCAACGCGCTTAACACTTCTTCAGTGTTCATACGAGTCGCGAATAAAGATTGGTGCCCGTCTCTTAAACAAGTTTCAACAATTTTTACTCCCATTATTTATCTCCTTATATTTATATTTTAGGTCCAGCGCTTACTAAAGCCTTACCGGCATCGTTAGTTGTATATTTATTAAAGTTTTTGATAAAGCGGCTCGCTAAATCAAGCGCTTTCTTATCCCAGGCGCTCTTATCAGCGTAAGTATCGCGTGGATCAAGAATATTAGTATCAACACCTGGTAAAAGGGTTGGAACAGTTAAATTGAAATAAGGAATGGTTTTGGTTGGAGCATTATTAATCGATCCATTAAGAATCGCATCAATAATTCCGCGAGTATCTTTAATCGAGATACGTTTACCAGTTCCATTCCAACCAGTATTTACTAAATAAGCTTTCGCGCCACTTTGTTTCATTCTCTTTACTAATTCTTCTGCGTATTTAGTTGGAGGTAATTCTAAGAAGGCTTGACCAAAGCAAGCTGAGAAAGTAGGTGTTGGTTCAACAATTCCTCTTTCGGTTCCGGCTAACTTAGCGGTGAATCCACTTAAGAAATAATATTGAGTTTGTTCAGGAGTTAAGATACTAACTGGTGGTAAAACACCAAAAGCATCTGCGCTTAAGAAGATGACGTTCTTGGCCGCAGGTGCGCTACTAATTGGTTTAACAATCTTTTCAATATGATTAATTGGATAAGAAACACGAGTGTTCTCGGTTACAGACTTATCTGCAAAATTAATCTTACCATTTGCATCAACGGTTACGTTTTCAAGTAATGCATTACGCTTAATCGCATTATAAATATCCGGCTCGCTATCTTTATCTAGATTAATAACCTTCGCATAGCATCCGCCTTCAAAATTAAATACTCCGCGATCATCCCATCCGTGTTCATCATCACCGATTAATAAACGTTTTGGATCGGTCGACAAAGTAGTCTTACCAGTTCCTGATAAGCCAAAGAAGATGGCGGTATCTTTGCCTTCTAGATTAGTATTTGCGGAGCAGTGCATACTCGCAATACCTTTTAATGGAAGGTAATAATTCATCATAGAGAATAAGCCTTTCTTCATTTCACCGCCATACCAAGTATTGATAATGACTTGTTCACGAGAAGAAATGTTAAAGACTACTGCGGTTTCACTATTTAAACCAAGTTCTTTATAATTACTTACTTTAGCTTTAGAAGCATTGTAAACTACGAAGTCAGGTTCAAAATTTTCTAATTCTTCAGCGGTTGGTTGAATAAACATGTTCTTAATAAAATGTGCTTGCCACGCTACTTCAACGATAAAACGCACAGCCATTCTAGTGTCTTTATTAGCGCCACAGAAGGCATCAACTACATATAATTTTTTGTTAGATAATTCTTCAATGGCGATTTTCTTAACTGCTTCCCACGTCTCTTTACTTGCGGGGTGGTTATCGTTTTTATATTCAGGAGTAGTCCACCAAACGGTGTCTTTGGAATTCTCATCCATAACAATAAATTTATCTTTAGGTGAACGACCAGTATAAATACCAGTCATAACATTTACTGCTCCTAATTCAGTTACTGTACCTTTATCGTATCCAGTTAATTCAGGTTTAGTTTCCTCGCTAAACAATAAATCATAAGATGGATTATGAACGATTTCTTTAACGTCCTTAATGCCATACTTTGATAAATCAATATTTGCCATAATATGTTCTCCTTATCTGATGAACAAAAACTTGAGTAAATTATAGCATATATTTTATTTGATAAATAAAAAAATAGACAAAATTTATGATAAAATATCCAAAGTTAGGAAGGTTTTTTTTTTTACATTGGTTTAATCGTAGACTGCGTGGTATTCAATTCTTGTTTTTGTTTATTCTTATTTTAAACTGGATTATGGAAATTGGAGTAAGATGGTTAAAATTCGCGGATCATCCAAATTTTGGATATTTTTTATTAGCATTACTAGTGACATTTGGCGGCGTTGCGATTGCTTATCTTGATATTATTTGGTGCTTGTTTTTCCATCATTTAATTTTCGCAGTTGCGGATGATGAAGTTTGACTAATTTGCTAATATAATCGTTTCTTAATATAATTGAATATGCATATATCACTAATAATTCTACAATTATTAGCACAAAGAAAATGCAATAAAGGGGAATCATTATGAAAAAAATTGAGAAGTTTAATTATCAACTAATTCCTTCTAGCCATAAAGGTTTTAAAGAAGTATTAGTGACTTTTGAATATAAAGGTAAAACTTGTCATTATTATTCTTTCATTAAAGAAGATGCGAAACTTTCTAGCAAACAATATATTGCTGAAGCTAAAAAGGAAGTTACTGAATTAGCAAGAACCGGAAAAATTTATAAATATGCTAAAAAATATTTACATTATCCAGTGCAAGAAGAAGAGAATGTAAAACCGATTACTATTGTTAAGAAGGTCCCTGTGAGGGTTAAAAAGGGTTATCCACCATTTTTAGCTATGTGGATTTGTGGTCTAGTTTCCTTAGTAATCTCGCTTGATTTTCTTGCCTATAATTTATTAAATGAATGGCCAGCGATACGAAGAGTGCCAGCAGATGTGCAATATAGAATAGATTTGTTCAATTACCTTAGTATTGGTTTTGGTTCATTAGCGATTGTTCTTTTAGCAATAGGCGTTCCGCTATTTATTGTAAAGTTACGCAAATATAAAAAAAGTTGTTATATTGCCACCGCTCCTAAAGCAAAAAAGAAGTAAATAATTAATAGAAACCGCTAATGAAAGCGGTTTTTATTTATACTTAGATAATTTAGAAATTATCTATGTTATAATATAGACGTTTAAATTGATACAAGAATGGATATTAGATTAGAACTTATTCCCTTAATTGCTCTTATCATTGGTGGTTTAGCCTTATTTTTATACGGAATAACCTCTATTTCTAGTGAATTAAAGGTATTAGCGGATGGTGATCGTTTTCGTAGAATTATTTCGCGCGCTACTAGTAATCGAGTAAAAAGTTGTGCGATTGGTACTGGTTTTACCGCTTTAATTCAAAGTAGTGGTGGTACTTATGCTTTAAGTATTGGTCTAGTTAAAGCTGGAGCGCTTGAATATAAAAACGCAATTGCCATTGTTATCGGCGCAAACCTTGGAACTTGTATTACATCATTCTTAATTTCTATTCCAGGTATTTCTCAATTTATGCCGATAGTAGCATTTATCGCTGCTTTTGTGATGATGGTTGTGCATAATAGAAAAGCCCAGCAATGGTCAAAGATTGCCTTTAGCCTTAGCTTAATCTTCTTTGGCATATGGTTAATGGAATTCTTCATTAAGAATGGTGTTGCTAAAGAACAATGGTTTAGTGATTTGATGGTGTTCTTAAATAATTATCCATGGTTAGGATTATTATTTGGTACCGCAGTGACTCTCGTTTTACAATCATGTTCAGCAGTTATTGGTGTGGTGCAAGGTGTGTTCGCCGCTGCTATTGTTAGTGGTTCACCTTTAACCTTATTTGGCATATTACCAATCGTGATTGGTTCTAATATTGGTGCGATGATTCCTTCGATATTATCGGCCTTTGGCGGTAATGCGATGGGTAAACGTGTTGCATTAGTTAACGGCTTTATGAAAGTGACTGCAGGTTTATTATTTATGGGTTTACTTTATGCAGTAGCACCGTTTTTAAATTCATTAAGTGCGACTGAATATACCGCTAAATTACAAATCGCTTTATTCCATTTAATCTTTAATTTAACTTCAGTAGTAATCTTCTTGCCACTTGTAAGACCGATGGCGTGGGCGAGTGAAAAAATATTCCCCGATAAAAGCGGTGTGGGTAAGAAGATTGGCTTTAAAGAACTTGATCCTAAAGTAATTAAAACCTTCCCGGCTACTGGCATTGCTTTAGCTAAAGACTTAAGCGATAAGATGTTTGGCTACGTTCTTACCATGTTTAAGAAATTAGATGTCTATTATAAGAAAGGTTATAACGAAGATTTAAAGACCTATATCTTGGAGCTTGAAAGAGCTACGGATAATATTGACCGTCATTTAGCGGACTTTTTGCTAAATGCCGAAACTGGTGATTTATCAAGACGTGATTTAAGACGTCATGGTCGGATTATGAGAGGCATTAAAGATATTGAAAGAATTGGTGATTATGGTCAAAGTCTATTAACTTTCTACACTAATATATATGAGAAGAAGAATAAATTCGATGAAGATCAATTAAAAGAAATTAATAATGCGCACAAGATGGCATTAGACTTAATCACTAAGACTTTAGATGTATATGAAAATAGTGATAAATCTTTAGCGCTTAAAGTAATTAAACAAAGACGTGATTACAATAAAAAATTAGATGATTATCAAGAAGCATATTTTAAAAGGACATCAAGCAAAAAAGGTGAGACTAATAACTACATCTCATTAATCTATGTAGATATCTTAAATAGTTATGAACGTGTATATTCTCACTGCGCGAATATCGCTAAGCTATATAATAATGATAAAGATATTGATCGTTATTCAAAGGATGATAAAACTAAATTTACGAATATGTCGATGCGTTATTAATAATTAATATATAAGGAGATAAATATATATGTACAAATTAGTATTAATTAGACATGGTGAAAGTGAATGGAACAAATTAAATCTATTTACTGGTTGGACTGATGTTGATTTAAGTGAGAAAGGTCTAGAAGAGGCTAAAACAGGTGGTAAGTTACTTAAAGAAGGTGGTTATCAATTTGATTTATGCTATACCTCTTATTTAAAAAGAGCTCAAAGAACTTTAGCCTTAGTGCTTGAGTCTATGGGATTAGTTAATCTACCAATTGTTAAAGCTTGGCAACTAAATGAAAGACATTATGGTGCGCTTCAAGGTTTAAATAAATCTGAGACCGCTGCTAAATATGGTGAAGCTCAAGTTAAAGTCTGGCGTAGAAGTTATGATGTACCACCGCCAGCATTAGAGATTACTGATAAAAGAGCACCACATAATGATCCGGTCTATAAAGATGTAGATAAGAAAGATTTACCATTAACTGAATCACTTAAAATTACCGTTGCTCGTGCAGTACCTTATTGGGAGAATGTCATTCGCCCACAAGTAAAAGCAGGTAAGAAAGTATTAATTGCCGCACATGGTAATTCTTTAAGAGCGTTAGTGAAATATTTCGATAATATGAGCGATGAAGCAATTACGGAAGTTAATATTCCTACTGGCGTTCCACTTGTCTATGAATTCGATGATAACTTCAAAGCAATTAAGAAATATTATCTTGGTGATCAAGAAGCGCTTAAGGCTAAGATGGCTGCCGTCGCTAACCAAGGAAAGACTAATAAATAATTTTATTTAATTAAAAAAGCTAAATATAAAGGAATTGTTTTGATATTACCTATTTTTGAAACGTTTGTATCGGTTAGTTTAATCAGCCCTTTAACATTAGGATAACGTTTTTTATTAGTTAATACTTCTTTAGCGGATTTACTGTTTCCGTTTCTACTTTTAACTTCGATAATATATATTTCATTATTAATAGTTGTTACAAAATCGATTTCTAATCCTGATTCGCGCGAATAATAATATAATGGTTTGTTGTTTTTAATTAAAGCGTCAGCAATAACGTTTTCATAAACCGCTCCTTTGTATATGCCCATATCATCTAACAAAATTGATGAGATAGAATCAAAACTTAGCGATGCCATGAATAGTCCAGTATCGCACATATAAATTTTAAAAATGTTCTCGGTTAAGTAACCATCTAGAGGGAAAGATGGTGTTGTTAAATTATGGCATTTATCAATCAATCCATAATCTATTAACCAGGTTATCGCATCATTGTATTTAGCTAAAGAAGCATCCTTGTTTATTTTAGAAATCATAAATTTTTTATTTTCTTTTGCTAATTGACTAGGGATTGATTTAAATACATTATTTATCTTTGTTAATAAAGGAATATCATTAGTCTCTTTTTCGTTAATATCAAGGTGCTTTCCGTAATCATCTTTGAAACTTTCTAAAATATCTAATTGTTCTTTTCTTACCTGATTCATATCACCAGTTTTATTAAAGACATCAACTACTGCCGGCATTCCACCAACACAAATATATTCTTTAAATAAAGTACTGAATTGTTTATGTAGGATGAGATTTACTTTAGTATTATTTTTATAATTATTTTTTATTTCGTTAATTATACTTTCATTCATTCCGCGTGCCCAAAGAAATTCTTCAAAGTCCATGGGTTTCATATATACAGTATGTTCATACCCAACCGGTATGCCGCCATGATAACTCGCATTATATCCTTTAATACCTAACAAGGATCCAGATGCAATTACATCAAAACGTCCATCTAGCATAAAGGATTTAATTGATGCACGTGCGCCTGAACATTCTTGGATTTCGTCAAAAATTAAAACAGTTTTATTAGCTACAAAAGTAGCATTGTGTTTTATTGAAGTGATTAATTTAATAATGGTGCTTATATCAAGATTATCACTAAAAATTTCCTTAGCTATCGGTTCGAGTTTGAAATTAAAATAAATTACATTTGGCCAATTATTCTTTGCAAATTCACAAATAATAGTGGTCTTGCCTACTTGTCGCAATCCTTTAAGAACAAAAGCTTTCTTTTTTACTTTTAAACTTTTCTTCCATTTTTCTAATTCGTTATAAATCCTTCTTTTATATAGCATTTTTGTCTCCTTTTCCGAAAATTCAAGCGACTTTATACACATATTGTACGAAAATTCAAGCGACTTTTCAAGATATTATCCGAAAATTCAAGCGACTTTATATAAAAAAACTATTTTTATATATGAAAGCGCTTTTATTGTTATAATCTACGATTATTGTTGCTAATAATGATATTACATATTAATATGTTTTTGTTAATCGTCAGATTAACTCGTATATAACCCTAATATGGTGGGTAGTCTCTACGTCAGGCCTTAACCTGACACTACGAATGAACATATATATTAATAATATAGTAGTGTTCTTGTAGTAAGAGGCTTCCGATACGGAAGCTTTTTAATTTTTTAAGGAGGATGTACAAAAGATGAAAAAGCAATTATTCCTAATGAGCGCATTAGCTCTTACTACTTTCGCAGCAGTCACAAGTTGCGGTAATGGTTATTCTGGTGAGAAGTTGAAAATCGGTTTAATTTGTTTGCACGACAAAAGTTCGACTTACGATAATAACTTTATTGAAGGCTTTAATGCGGCTGTTGAGGCGTCTAAAGCTAAAGGCTATACCGATAACGATCATGTTTCGATAAAGACTAATATTGATGATACCGGAGAAGCTGGTACGAAGGCGGCGGAAGAATTTGCCGAAGATGAATATAATTTAGTTCTTACTGATAGTTTTGGTCACGATGCTCAAGTTGACAAAATTGTTAAAAAATATCCTAATGTTCAATTTAGTTGTGCAACCGGCACGCTCGCCTATAAAGAAAAACTTTCCAATTTTCATAATGCTTTTGCTTCAATTTATGAAGGACGTTATTTAGTGGGAATTGCTGCGGGTCAATATTTATTAGAACACGGACACAAGGATACAAACGAAGCGATTTGTGTAGGTTATGTTGGTGCAATGCCGTATGCCGAAGTTATTTCTGGTTATACTTCTTGGTATTTAGGCGTTAAAAGTATTTTCCCAAATGTTACTATGAAAGTATCGTATACAAATTCATGGTATGACATTGAAGGCGAACAAGCGGCGGCAATCGACTTAATAGATAATGGCAAATGTATATTAATATCTCAACACGCTGATTCGGTCGGTGCTCCTAAAGCTTGCAAAGATAAAAAAATACCAAACGTTAGTTATAACACAAATACAGTTACTCAATTTGGCCCAGAATATAACGACACTTTTGTCGGATATTCAAGAATCGACTGGCAACCATATTATGAAAGAATCATTGAATCTGTTGCTACTAAAAAGGCTATCGATGGCGAAAAAGATTATAACTGGCTTGGAACATTAAGCACCGGGTCGGTAAAATACGAAGTTAACAGTGATTTAGTAAAAGATAAGAGCAAAATTACCGACGCAGAAAAAAAGTTAAGAGAAGGAACTTTAAAAGTTTTTGATGTTAATACTTTTACTGTAAAGAACGCTGACGGTCAAGGCGGTCACGAAAAAGGCAAGACATATGATTGTGATGGCAACGGAAAATTAACAAAATTTATGGGTGACATATTAGATGAAGGTGATTACGCTAGAGATACAGATTTGGTTGACGGTGGTGATTATGTTAAAGAATCTTATTATCGTAGTGCGCCAGCATTCGATTTAATTATCGATGGTATCGATATCAATTGGAAGAAATAATATAAAATAATGAGAGAAGCAATCCGGTTCGAGAATGTTACTAAAGTTTTTGGAAAGGTCATTGCGAACCGGGATGTTTCGTTCACAATCGAAAAAGGAAAAATTTATTCAATTCTAGGTGAAAATGGGAGTGGGAAAACCACTCTCATGAACGTCATTGCTGGTATCTATAAACAAGATTCAGGTACGGTTTATATTAATGGTGAAGAAGCATTTATTAATTCACCATTAGATGCGTTTAAGTACCGGGTAGGTATGGTGCATCAACATTTTAAATTGGTTGATGTTTTTACGGCGATTGAAAATATTGCAATTGGCCTAACCGACAAGGATCTTCCTGAATACAACGTTTTAAAGAACGAAGAAAAAGAGTTAGGTACATTATCAGATATTCAAAAAGAGATAGTTAGATTAAAGAAAGTAATAAAAAAGTCTAAATTAATTGACATTGAATTAATGCAAAAGCAACTAAAACAAGTCGAAGCTAATTATGATGTGATTTTTAACTTAAATAAATCTTTTAAAGAAGCCAAAAAATTTAAATTAAAAACTATTGAAAAAAGAGTTAAAACTATTACTAGTCGTTATGGTTTTACAATCGATTTGAATAAACGCGTTTGTGACATGTCTGTGAGTGAGAAACAAACATTGGAAATCATCAAAGTATTGAACCGAGGCGTTAATACTTTAATTCTTGATGAGCCAACCGCTGTTTTAACCCCTCAAGAAACCGAACACCTGTTTCAAGCTATCCGTAATATGAAAAGTCATGGGAATACTATAATAATTATTACCCACAAGCTTAACGAAGTTATGGAAATATCCGATAAAGTCGTTATTTTGCGAAAAGGAGAATATATTGACGAAATTCCAACTTATAAAGCTAATCAACAAATCCTAACAGAGATGATGGTCGGTAAGAAAATTGAATTAAATATCAAAAGGGAAAAGCCGATTAATCCTCAAGATCGATTAATTGTTAAAAACTTATATTTAAAAGATAATACTAATAACTCAAGTTTTACTAAAAAAAAGAATTTAAAAAATGAAATAAAAAAGATTAAAAAAGAGTTTGGAAAGCGAATTGATGATTTAAAAGCCTCGCAGCAAAAACTATCTGAAAAGACATTAAAAAATAAGGTTGATGCTTTAAAATTACAAGAAGCCAAAAGCATCAATGAGTTAAAAGAAAAGTTTGAGACAGAAAGTGGAACTTATGTTATTAATAACGTATCTTTTACTGCTAAATCAGGAGAAATTTTAGGAATAGCCGGTATTTCAGGCAATGGACAAAAAGAATTACTCGAAGCCATAGCCGGTTTATATCCAATTAGTAAAGGGAATATCACGTTAATAAATCCTAAGAAGAATCAACCTCTCACTATTTTGCATAAAACATTAAAGGAAGTTCGCGAATTAGCAAAGCAAGACGCTTTCCATTATGAAGATGGCTCGGCGGTTGATCTAACTAATGTTAAAAACAGAGAAATAATCAAATTAGTAAAAGAAAAAAAGATTATTTTTAACGAAAACGAAATTATTGATTTAGCATCAAAGGATCCTTTGCAAATTAGAGAAGCAGGAATCCATTTGTCTTTTGTCCCGGAAGATCGTTTAGGAATGGGTTTAGTTGGTGATATGGATATTACCGATAACATGATGCTAAGAAGTTATAAACATGGCCCAGGATTGTTTGTCCACCGTGAAAAACCTGGAGCATTAGCCGATAAAATAATTGAAGAATTAGATGTAGTTACTCCTGGGAAAAGCACAAAAGTGCGCCTTCTTTCTGGAGGCAATATACAAAAAGTGCTAGTAGGGCGCGAAATCTCTTTTGCTCCTAAAGTGTTTATGACCGCTTATCCTGTGCGTGGATTAGATATCAATTCTTCTTATACAATTTATAATTTGCTACAAGAGCAAAAGAAAACCGGAGTAGCGGTTATATATGTCGGTGAAGATTTAGATGTTCTGCTTGAATTATGCGATCGCATAATGGTTTTGTGTCGTGGAAAAGTATCAGGCATTTTTGACCCTAAAAAAACTAGTAAAGAAAAACTTGGTCTATATATGACAGATGGGAGCATAACTCGTGAATAAGTCGTCTTTTAAATTACCAATATATATGACCAAACGTATTGGCATTTCTAAATCTAATACATGGTTGATTCGAATCGTAAGCATTTTGGCGGCGCTTTTAATCATTGGGCTTATGGTTAATATACTGAAACCAGGTAGCTTTGGTTATTTCTTTGAAGGATTAATTAATGGTAACTTTAAGACCCAAGGTCGAGCCCTAAAGTTTCTTTGTTCATTTAGCATCTATCTTTTGCTTTCTTTAAGTGTCGTACCTGCCTTTAAAATGAGATTTTGGAATATCGGCGCTGAAGGCCAAGCCTTAGCCGGTTGTCTCGGAACCGCTATGGTTCTACATTTTTTGCCAAACACAATTCCTAATGCTGTTGTAATTATCATTTCACTCTTTGCTGGTTTAATTTGTGGTATACTGTGGGCATTAATACCAACTTTTTTCAAATTAAAATTTAATACCAACGAAACATTATTTACTTTATTGATGAATTATATAATTACCCCAATTGTTTTAGCGCTTATTAATTTTGTGGATAAAAGCGGTCATGGCACTTTTCCTGCCATAGATGAGGGAAGATTATTTACTAGCATTGGTGGAGTTGATTATCTTCCGGTCATTCTCTGCGCTATTGTTATTACCATTTTTATGTACCTGTATTTAAAGAAAACAAAACAAGGATTCGAATTATCGGTTTTAGGAGATTCGGCTAATACTGCTAGATACACAGGTATCAGTAAGAAAAAAGTTTCATACAGGACAATGATTTTATCTGGAGCAATTGCTGGTTTAGTGGGATTTTTGTTAGTTTGTTGTGTAAATGGAACTTTGAGTAGCACGCTAGTTGGTGGTAGAGGGTTTACCGCGGTGTTAATTGCTTGGCTAGGCCATTTTGAACCGTTAGAAATTGCCTTATTTAGTGGAATCGTTTCCTTTCTTGAAATCGGTTCTACTTATGCTGCCTCCTTGCCAACAATTAAA
The DNA here is from genome assembly GCA_024408495.1 of Bacilli bacterium. Classification (GTDB taxonomy): domain Bacteria; phylum Bacillota_I; class Bacilli_A; order RFN20; family CAG-826; genus UB1719. The sequence goes on along the minus strand of JAKSUY010000001.1, from coordinate 55,445 downwards.
TTAGATTCAACCTTTTTACCGGGATTAGTTATCGGAATTTTTATCCTTGTTGTGGTTATTGCCGAATTTTTTATTCGATATAAATTAAAATGGCGCTTACCTAATGAGGTTTCTGAAGTTAAGAACAGCATAGTAGGTGCATCTGACATTGACATTAATGTTGATTCTTTATTTAAAAAATATAAAGACATAGGAGCCTTCTCCTCCCGCGTTGCCTTTGAACATAAAAAAGAACAAATTAAAAAAGTTAAAAACGAATGCGATTTAGAGATAAAGCAATTAAAAAGTAAATATGCACACACTAATAGTGGAGCAGAGGCCGAAATTTTACACAAGAAAATACTAGATGTTCATAACAAATATATCTTGGCTAAAAAGCAATTTAAAATAGACAGAAAAGAAGTTTATTTAAAGCATCTGCAAACTAGATATTTATTAAGAGGCAATATTTCAAGAATTAAACATTTAATAGTTAATAAAAATGCCAATGCGATACTCGTGGTTAAAAGCGGCACTGTTTCTTATCCGACTAAGAACCAACTAAAAGTTTTCTTTAATAATATTAAGTATACTAATTGGCCTTATAAAGGCAGTTTATCGGATATTAATTTTGAAATATTAAAGAAAAAGAACGATATCATTTTAGCTAAGACAAATAATAAAAATGATCTGGCGAAATTAAAAAAAGAATTAAAAGAACTAAAAGTTAAATATAAAAAAGAAGTAAAAAAATTCCATAAAGATAGAATCAATGCTAACAAACTTGCATTGAAACTTAAGGCAATGTTTGATTTTAAAATCCGTAAATTTCACAAGGTTAGCGATAAGGAAATCAATGAACTTGAAAAGTCTTCTTATATAGCAAGCGTGTATTTAAGTAACCATCGTATTGAAAGAATTATTAAACTCAAAAACATTGGATTTAAATTAGCAATTAAATATTACAATTGCAAGAATCTAATCAAAGAGAAAAAGAAAAATAAGAAACAAAATAAGGAGGTCAAAAAATGAATGTAACTTCATTAGTTGCTAGAGCAATAAGAATTATGGCTGTTTATATTTTTGGTGCTACTGGTGACATTATCATTGAAAAAGGCGGCCATTTAAATATGGGCGTTCCTGGCATTATGTTTTTAGGATCTCTCGGTGGACTTCTTGGCGAGTCTTTATATGTTAATTCTTTGCCTTCAATAGATAATATTAATGTTTTTCTAGCGATATTAATTCCTCTCATTTTTGCCGTTATATTTGGTGCGCTAGGTGGGTTCCTTTATTGTTTTTTAACGGTCACTTTGAAGTGCAATCAAAATGTAGTTGGTCTTACATTAACTACTTTTTTAGTCGCGCTTTCTCGTTATTTTATTCAAGGATTAAACACCAATGGTATTAGCAGTGCAGCAAGTAAAATCCAACATTTATTTCCTAACTATACTAATGCTGGAGCTTTTGGTGAAATGTTTTTATCAGGAAGCATATTCACATACTTGTCTATATTAGTGGCTATTGCTGCTTCTATTATCATTGCAAAAACCAGAGTTGGTCTTAACTTAAGAGCAGTCGGGGAAAATCCGGCCTCTGCTGATGCAACTGGAATAAATGTTACAAAATATAAGTATTTATCGACAATTATAGGCTCAATTTTAGTTGCTATCGGTGGTATGATTTACGCAATTGATGTTAATGAAGGAACGATGCTAGCAACTGATCCAGCCGATTCTTATGGATGGTTGTGCTTATCAATTGTTATTCTCTGTGCTTGGAGAAGCTGGATATCAATTCCGGTCAGTTTCCTTATTGGATTCTTATCAATTATTCCATTTGTGTTCACTGGTGTCGATGCGAGTGTAAAAGAATTGTTAAAAGGAATACCATATGTTGCCGCTGTTATTGTTCTTGTTGTCTCTAGCGTAATTGGTTCTAAGAAGATGCAAGCGCCTGCGGGATTAGGCAAGACTTACTTCCGTGAAGATCGTTAATAAATGAAAAAGTATTCTTTGTATCTATTTGATTTTGATGGGACTATTTTTGATACGGCTGAATCACTTAAAGAAATATATAAATTAACCTTCGCTAAATATGGAGTAACACCTACTGAGGAAGATTATATAACTTTTATTACTTTATCTTTACCTAGGGCGATGAAATATAAAGGGATAGACTTAAAGTATAGAAAAGAATTCTGTAACTTCTTTAATAGTAATGTTTTATGTGAATCAGTAGTAAAGAAGACTAAGCTTTATCCAGATAGCATGAAATTTATGAGATTCTTAGAGAAGAGTAATATCAAATACGGAATCGTAAGTGGTAGTTCTAAACAACGTGTATATGATGTTCTTGATTATTTAAAGCTTAATCACGATAAATTAACCGTATGTGTTGGTAATGAATCCTATAAGCATGCGAAACCTAATGCTGAACCAATCAAGGTAGCACTTAAGAAAGCCGGTTTTAGTAAAAGAAAGAACGAAGTGCTCTATGTCGGTGATGCCCTACAAGATGAATTATGCGCGAAGGCTGCTGGCGTAGATTACATAATGATAAAACGCCCACATAACAAGAAGGGAGATATTAAATCATTGTTTGATTTGTTTAAATAGCAAGTCGCCTTATGTATAATTGTGATATGAAGAAAAATTTATTTTTAGGATTAGTAGCACTTTTATTATGCGGTTGTTCTTCTAAGACAGAACCATTAAAAAGATGGTATGAATACGAAGATTGGTGGAACTATTGTTCTAATGGTGTAAAGGAAAGTGAGGCGACTATAGATGATATTGGTAAAATTGTTACCTTAGAAGTTAATAACCAATTGCATAAAGTTCGACTAATTGATATCGATTGTGATAGGTCATCTGAGAATGATGCTACAATACACGCCACCTTTGAATTCGCTAACGTTATTAGTGATTCTAAGGGATATTCGTTAGGAACCTTATGGAATAATACTAATTCTACTAGTACCGCCAATTTCAGTTATTTAAATTCTTCTATTCGTAGGATGTTAGTCGGTAGTGATACTAGCGATTGCTTATGGGGAGAAAAGGAAAAAACCGTTTGGTCTAAAACCTATAAAAATAGTGTGGTTATAGATATGTTACCAGCAAGCTTAATATCAGTCTTAAAAAAACCGGTTAAATATGTTTATTGCAAAAAAGAAGGTAGTAATGAGTGGATAAATTGCGAATTTCATAACCAACTCTTTTTGCTTTCTCCTTCTGAAATGGGATATATAGGCACAAATCAAGAATCTGCTAATGCTACTGCTCCATATGCATATTATAGAGACCATACCGAATTGACTGATCCGATTCGCGTTAAAAACCAAGTCAACGAAAATGAATTAGTGCCATATGATGATGCTACAGTTATTCCTAGTGGCAGTGGTCATAAGTATGATGGTTCAGTTCATAATGGTGCTGGTTGCAATGAATTCAAAAGAGAAATCGGTACTACATATTGGTTGCGTTCATCCTGTCAAGATACGAATGGAGCAGCTTGGACTATATTCAATGGCGGAACTCTAATGGAAGGAACCTTTGTGTATGATCAAGCGATTTGTATTGCGCCGGCATTTTGCATTTAGTATTTTATTTATGATAATGTTAGATTACATTAAAATTAGTGAGGCTTATTGATATGAAAAGAAGTTTATTTATATTATTTCCTTTGTTAACTATTTCCCTATTGGCAAATTGCGGAGAAAAGGATACTGGTTTTTATAAAATTGTATGGGAAAATTATGATGGCTCGGTTCTAGAAACCGATTATAATGTTCCTAAAGGCGATGTTCCAACCTATGATGGCGAGACCCCAAAAAGGCCAAATGAATCAACTGTTGAATATACTTTTTCTGGCTGGTCTCCTGAAGTAAAACCGGCAACTTCTAATCAAACTTATACCGCCACATACAAATCTTTTGATAAATGGTGGTTAGATAATAATTTCATTTCATCATTAACTGAAGAAGATGTTGGTTTAACAAAAGAAGTTTTAGTTGAAGGAGTCGTTCACCCGGTTCGACTCATTGGTATTGACCATGATGTTATAGTAGAAGAGGATCCAGAGGTTGAACCTGGAAAAGCTCACACTACTTGGGAGTTTGTTAATTTAATTAGCGATGCTAATGGTTATTCAATAGCTACGCCTTGGAATTGGGAAGATGGGGATGGTTCTACTAACGGAAATTTTGTTAATTCAACTTTAAGAAAAGCACTCGATGGCGAAGGTGAAGCGAAGAACAAAGTGCTTCAATGGTATCAAAAAGGTGAAAGCCTTAAATCAGAAATTTATTCAGGTAAGTGCATACTTGATATGCTAGATAGTGATTTAAGATCGGTCTTAAAACTTGTAGAAAAGCCAATTGGCGCTGGATCTTATGAGGCTAAGTTATTTCTCCTTTCCTATCGTGAATTAAGCGCTACTAGTACTTCACAGTATGCATATAACGAAGGGGATACTTATGTATACTATAAAAATCACGATTATAGCGAAGCGAGAATTCATAAGCAAATAAGTGATACGTCACTTTCTCCAGAATCAGTAGAAATCACAGATGGCAATACCTCTTGCACGGATAATTATGCTGGTTGTTTTGATCCATCTACTCTAGGTTCGGCATTGTGGCTTAGATCACTTTATGGATACCGTCTTAATCAAAGAACTTGGTATCTTGAAACCGATGGCGATTTTTATGTTGATCTTGTTTGGTACAATGCCTATGGTGTTGCGCCAGCATTCTGTATCTAAATAATTATTTCTTAGGCTTTTCACTAACCGGCTTAACCGCTTTAACTTCTGGCACTTCATCTAGAAGGATGATTTCAATTCCGTCTTTAATTGTTTGATCGATAAAAGCACAACCTTCACAAGCGCCTATCATTTTGATATATACGGTACCATCAATAAAAGAATCGAATTCAACATCGCCTCCATCACGTTGTAAAAAAGGGCGTACTTTATCTAATGTCATTTTAATCTTATTAATGATTTTATCGTCAGCCATATGCAACTATTATACTCTTATTTATCTTGGATTCTTTTATTAATAACGACTTGTACTTTAGACTTTAAATACACTCTAGCTTCATATGGATGAATAACATCTAAGTCATTGTGCGGATCATTACTTAATAATAATTCATATCCTTTTAATTTATTTTTCATTACGTTCTTGGCATTCTTCTTACTAAATGACGCAATTACTAACATAATATGTTTCTGATTCTCACGAGTGTATATAAATAATTTATTGTTATGTGGATAGAGTAATTTAAATTCGCCATCTCTAACCACATCATATTTCTTTTTTATTTTAATTAGTTTCTTGTAATAATTAAGAATTGAATCACTATCATTAAGTGAATCTTTAACGTTAATGATGTTCTTATTAGCATTGACCTTTAACCAAGGTTCTACTTCAGAGAATCCAGCATAATAACTGTTATCCCATTGCATTGGTGTTCTAGCATTATCTCTACTAGTATCAAATAAGTGTTTACCCATTATTTTCTTGAGTAATTTAGATTCTTGTACGGTCTTATACATGTTGTTAACTTCAACGTCTTTAAAATCCGCAATACTGGTGTAATCCATGTTTTGCATACCAATTTCTTGACCTTGATAGATAAAAGGTGTTCCTTGTAATAAGAAATAAGAGGTTGCTAACGATTTAGCGGACTTAACCCGGTACTTCTCTAAATCAGTACCAAATCGACCCGCACTCCTCCTTTGATCGTGGTTTTCGATAAATAAGGTGTTCCAAGCATTAATACTTGCTAAAGCGTATTGAGATTCAGCTAAACGTTTCTTAAAACGAGTTAGTTTAAATTTACGATATAGATATTTAACACCTAAATAATTATCAACATCGGTGTGAGAGAAATTAAATGCCATATCAAGTTCTTTATGTTCTGGGTTCACTAATTGTTTAATATCTTTTAGTTTGCCCATCATAGTCTCGCCAATTGTCGTAACATCGTAATCTTTATAAGCGTGTTCATATAGCATTTTAAGATATTCATGTAATAGTGGACCATTCACATAGTATTTTTTGCCACGCAATACCATAGATGAATCATTCTTATATCTTTGATCCTTACTAATTAAAGTAATTACATCACATCTAAAACCATCAATACCTAAATCCATCCAGAAGCGTAAGATATCCACTACTTCTTTTCTTACTTTTGGGTTTTCCCAATTTAAATCAGGTTGTTCTTTGGCGAATAAATGAAGGTAATATTCATCACTATCACCGATTCTAGTCCAAGCAGAACCTCCAAAGCAACTATCCCAGTTATTTGGTGGTTTCTTTCCGTTATTTTTACCTTTTTTAATAATGTAGTAATCACGGTATGGAGAATTTGGATCACTAATCGCGCTTTTAAACCAAGCATGCTCATTAGAAGTATGATTAACCACTAAGTCCATTACTAATTTGATATCTCTCTTATGGCACTCCTTAATCAGTTGTTTCATATCATCCATCGTGCCAAATGGTTTCCATATATCTCGATAATTAGCAATATCATAACCATTATCGTATTGTGGAGAATCATAAACCGGGGATAACCATATCGCACCTATACCTAAATCCTTTAAGTAATCTAATTTAGAGATAATACCTTGAATATCACCAATCCCATCTTTATTTGAATCACAAAAAGAACGTGGATAAATCTGATAAAACACAACATCTTTATACCAATTCGTGTGCTTAAAATCTTGCATATTTTAATTATATTAAATAATTTAATAAATTAAAAGCAAGCAAACTAGCGAAATTAAAGAGCTCTAATTGCTTCTACTGGCGGTTTCTTTGCAGCACGAATAACTGGAATCAAAGTCGCAAGTAAACTAATTAAAATAGCTGCGCCTAAAATAATTAGGATATTCACAATACTGAAATTAAGTATCTTGATACTGATAAGAGTCCCTGCGATGACATTATTTAGCGAAACGCAGGTAATTGCCGATGAAATTGTAGCTAAGACAAAGCAAATTAAGGCGATAACACCCGACTCGGACCAGAAGACTTTGAATACATCTGTGCTTTTAGCTCCAACCGCTCGTAAGATTCCGATATCTTTCTTTTTGTTGCTAATTGATGCTGAGATAAAGTTAGCGAACAAAAGAGCCGCGAGGACACCAGTACCAATACCAACGTATAAGAAGATTTGTTTAAATTGATTAACCAATTGAATCATAATGGTCATTTGTTGATATGTTGCATTATTCATTTCGTATAAATAATTTCCATAGTCTTTAATCATTGCATCAATTTGATTATCCGAGTAATCACTAACTGTCATAAGATTATTATATTTAGCATCACTTGGCGCTTCATAATCGGTGACAATGTTATTTATCCAAACGTTTTTATCAGCGATATGAGTCTTTATCGTATTATGAGAAAGAATAGGAGCGGAATTATATCTTTCAGAGTTTTGATAATAATATTTAGCATTTAATTCTTTAATATCGCTTTCTGAATTACCAGTTTTACAGAAGTAATATGATTTAAATTCATAACAAGGGTCAAACACAGCATGGTTATCAGGATAATAAGATCTTTCGTCATGGAGATTTAATGTTTTGCCATAGAATTTTTTATAGAGTCTTTCAGTTTCGGTAATAAATTCTTCAGTGATGTTGTTATCGCCAATAAGATTGTTTACTAATTCTTGATACCCTATATTGTCGCCTTTTCCGTAAATTTCGTGGCTGAACTGAACGCCTCCAGCCTGACAAACTTTATCGCCGATGTGTTTAAATAAAGGTGCCCTAATTTCATCAATTTTGTCAATGAACGCTTTAACAAAAGCATCCATTTTGGTGATATCATCATCAGTTATTTTACCTTCGTTATCGTATGTAAATTTTTTAAATGAATCTTTTGCATTAGTCCATTCAGCCGAGGATTTCGCACTAGGATATTTTTCTTCATTTTCAATTGTGTAATATATTTGGCTTCCATAATAATAGAAAAATCTAATAAATTGAAATTTATTGTAATAGTTATTAAGACAATCCTTAATCGCTTCGTAGTCGTTATAGAATTGTTCATCAAATATTGATTTTTGCCAATCGCCTAATTGATTCGTGAAATTCTCGTAATGGTCATTGTAAACTTTTGTAATGGCATCTGTCATATCATCTTCACAAAATTGTTTTATACTACTAAGGTAGTTATACATATCCTCAAATTGCGCTCTCGTACTTCCGAATTTACCGATTGCGCTTCTAGTTAAATCGTTAATGGCGTATTGAGAAACAATTGCTTCATCATCAGATAATCCATGTATGTCAGCAATATCAACCGGTTCGTCGTTTTCTATTTTGTAATATTTAAAAACGCTTGAATCTTTAACGTAATCATAGTCGTAAGCAGATTCACCCCAATCATAATTAACCTCATCATTAAGGGGATATTGTCCTCTAAAAATAATTCCTTTTAGCGGAACACTATTGACATATGTTTGGAGATCAGTTGAAGGCGCAAAGGTTTTATGAGCTTCATAGAATTTGTCGCTCACAAAGGCAGTTTTAAAGAACCCGCCATTAAGAAAATTCTCTAATCCTTCTTTTACCTTCTTACGATTTTCTTCGCTTTGAACTGCGCTTTCGCGCTCTTTTTTAAGCGAGTCGTAAGTACTAGGAATATCGGCAATGTGATAAACGCCGGTAATCACTAAATCCTCTTTAATTGCATTACCGGTTGATGTATTGCCGCTAATAGATATTGTTTTTCCAACTAAATCCTTTTCTTGACCGGGTGTATCTTTACCAAAATAAACACCTTGAATTAAAGCATCGGCCATGTAATTAGATATAGCAATTTCGTTGGCTTCGACTGGATAGGTGCCACCGTAGCAATTATTAAAACCTTGGCTTCTCATATAATCATCACCGCAATCAGAAAAACCAGTAAATAGCGCTTGGTTATAATAATCCTTATCTTCCCCGGTTTCGGATAATCCTTCAATGTAAAAACCATTGCCTCCGCCTGAGTATGAACTTGAAAAATTAAACATTCCGGCAAACTTTAATCCAGAGGAATTATTATTTAGTTCTTTTAGTTCTTTTATACCAAATAATGCCGAATTCGTTTGCTCATTGCTAGTATATCTTATTTCTGTCTTTCCAGTATCATAGTCGATAACAAGGCTTTGACTTTTGTATTTATATTTTTTATTAATGGTTTCGGTTTTATAATCTACGTTTCTCATCGCTTCGCGAATAGAATAATTTGGGTTATAGAGCATCAATGTAGAAACAATGCCGAACATCGCAAATGAAGCAGTTGATAACAGAATAGTCATAACTAAACGGAAAGGTTTAACTTTTAAACCAGAAGCGCCAATCTTAAATGCTCTCCAAAATGGCATTTTAGATTTAATGAATTTGGTTTGATTGCCATCGTATTGTTTAATGTCGACTTTAGTAGTCTTATCAAACGATTCGCTAGCACCGCTTTCGTTAATCTTTAAAGCTTTCTTAATGTTTGGTAAATTATTATTTCCGCCGGAGATAATTACTTCACCTTTTTGTTTCTTTAATGCATCAATAATTGCCTTATCATCCTTTGCTGATAATTTAGATGCATTCTTGATTTGTATAATATTGCCACTGATTAAGTTAACGTTTTCGCTTACTTTCTTGGCTTGTTGATAAACTTTTGAATCATCAGAAATAATCTTTCCATCTTTTAATTCAATAATACGATCACCATATAATTGAGCAAACTCACGGTCGTGAGAAACAACAATTACTAATTTTTGTTTACTTAATTTCTTTAAAGTATCAAAGACTTGCTTACCTGTATTAGAATCAAGCGCTCCAGTAGGTTCATCCGCCATAATGATTTGAGGTTCTTTAATTAATGCTCTAGCGATGGCGATTCTTTGTTTTTGACCACCTGATAAAGTATTTGGCTTTCTTTTTTCTAGTCCTACTAAATCAACTTCTTTTAATAATTTAGCAATTGCTTCTTTATTAGATTTCTTGCCTTGTAGTTGCAACGCTAATGCGATATTTTGCTCAACATTAAATTCATTAAGAATATTGTATTCTTGGAAAATAAAACCAATAAAGGTATTACGGTAACTATCAAAGTCACGAGTAGAAAAGTTTTTACTACTCTTGCCCTTAACGATGACTTCACCTGAATCTGGTCGATCAAGACCGCCTATCATATTAAGCAATGTAGATTTACCTGATCCGCTCTTGCCTAATAAGAACACCATTCCGGTTTCAGGAAAATCAACCGATACATTGTCTAGGGCTTTAGTCACAACACCGCCCTTAGTGTGATAAATTTTTACTAAATTTTTAACTGTTAACATAAAATGACCTCAAGTTTCAATATTTTACACTATTTTTGTAGAATATAATAAACAAAGTTGTTTATTAGTGTAAAATAATAGCATGCCAAGTATAAAAGACATTACCGAACCAGTTAAGGTTTATCAACAAGCTAAAGACATGTATCATCAAAATGTCTTAGATTTTTATGATGATTTAATTAAGAAAAGTAACACTAATCTTGAAGCAAACAAGAGCACTTGTGATGAATATTACAAGAAATTAACTGAAATTGAAGCAGCAAGAAAGGCTAGTAGCAAGAAAGGCAAATTAAGGACCTTCCTTAAAGTGTTAATGATTATTTGTTTTGTCTTGGTTGTCTTAATTCCGGTTGGATTACTGATTAGAAGTAAAATCAAAAACAAAATCGATAAAGAAATCCAAAACGCTAATGAAGAAGCGGAGAAATTAATTACTAAAGCTAACGAGTTAAAAGAGCAAGCTGCTCAGCAAACCGCTTTATTTAACAGCATGCTGGAATGGAATATTCCTGCTGATATGTTTTCTAAAACGATTCCACTTATTAAAGTTGATCAATATTTTAATAATGAACGACTTTATTATTTAAAAGATAAATATGGCTACACCGAACATGATGGTGATGATATATCAACTGTATTTGTTCAATCCGGGTCGATTTTAGGTAACCCATTTGTAATTGAGCAAAATTATGTTCAAGAGATGACGTCACATGTTTATACTGGAACCTTAGTTATTCATTGGACTACTTATCATAGAGATAGCAATGGTCATTCTTATCCAGTTCACCATACTCAAACCTTGGTAGCGCATGTCTCTAAGCCTAAACCAGCTTATTACCTTGATACTTGGCTAGTGTATGGTAATGGCGCCGCTCCTAAACTTACCTTCTCTCGCTCTCCAAGTGATAAAGGCAAGATGGATGATAAACATTTATCTAAATTTACTAAGAAGTTTGAAAAGCAATTAAATAAGAAATCTGAGAAAGACATGAACTTTACTAAATTAGCCAATACTAAATTTGAAGGTTTATTTAATGCGCTTAATCGAGATAATGAAGTTGAATTTAGATTATTATTTACTCCATTAGCGCAGAACAACATGGTTGATTTAATTCGTATGAATGAACCATATGGCGATGACTTTACTTTCCATAAACAAAAACAATTGAACTTTATTAAAACCGCACATGCGCAAGGCTTTGACTATTCAGCTGATCCAACTAAATTTATTGATTTTGATGCTAGTAAAGCTAAAGAAGCGCTTATTAGTTATTGCGATGCTTATTTCCAAAGTCTTTATTTTGATTTAGCGCCTTTGCTTTCAATCCCGCTATATCAAAACTATAAAGCCACAGAATATATTTATAAGGATAATCATCAAGGCCGATACACTAGCTTTGAAACCGAATCAATCATCAATCATTTTGATAAATCTGATTTAGTGCATAAAGATACCGCGACTGATGCCATTTTAAAAACCGAATTTGTTCGTAGAGATGGTGATAATGACATTATGAGTGTAACTGCTCATACCTTCAAAGCAATCCCAAGAGTGGAGATGGTTCCAACTTTAGGCGGAGATGGTATGACTCATTTAGTGCCGGTCCCTTGGGATGAATATATCAAGGTATCTAAGAAAACCCCGTTTATCGTTCGTGATCTTAAAAAGAATCGTTATGAATATAGCCAAACACAAAATATTTTTGCTAATCATAATGTAAAGAATGTATACTATCAAAAGGGATTGGTTTCTGCTCTATTAAAAGAAACTTCCCTAGATAAATAAAAAGGAGAAATTATTTATGGCAAATGAATTAGACGAGATGACTGCACCAGTAAACGAAGCTGGTCGGGATGTGCATGTCATTGAAAAACAAATACCAGCCAAAGTGGGCACTGGGAGTACAGTTTTTCAAGTAATCCTTTGGGTATTAGCAATTATCCCCGGAGTGATTTTCTTGCTTATGAAAATGAAGGCAGGTAACTATTTACAAGCACTTCAACAAAAAATCAATCACGATGCGAGCCAGATTGATAACTACTTAGAACAAAGAGTACAAATCTTAAAGAACTGCGCCAAGATTCTTGATAAATCCCTTAAGTTTGATCAAGATACATTCACTAAGATTGCTGAATTAAGAAGCGGCAAAAATATGAATGCGGAAGCGCAAGCGATTGAAGAAGTTAATAAACAAATTAACGTTGCGATTGAACGCTATCCAGATCTTAAGGCTCATCAAGAACTTGAAGATGCGATGCAACAAAACTCTTATTTACAAAAAGAGATTACAGCTGCGCGTGAAGCGTACAACGATAGCGTATATGAATGGAACTCAGCTATTATGGCTTGGCCAACCAAGAAGATTGTTGCGGCTAAGAAAGGCTATACCACCCGCATCCCATTCTCAATTGATACAACTACGCGTCAACAAGCTCGCGGCGATTTCTTCTAATCGTTAATTAGCAAAATAAAAAGAGGAGTGAAATTCATTCACCCCTCTTTCTTTTTGCTTATTTATTAATACGCGGTCGATTGTTGTTTTGGCTTAGCAACTACACTAATAAAATCAATTAAGGCAAAGAAACCTAAAATGCACCAGAAGGTTGCAACGGTAATTGCGCCGCCTGCGATATTATAGGTAAAGATATTATCAACACCTGCATTAGCGTTTACTGATTTAACAAGGGAAGCGGTGCATGCCACTAACACGCCTGAAGCGATATAAAATGGGCAGGCAAGTAATGTAGCGTATTTATTTTTCGCCTTGGTTAAGGTTAATAAAATCGCAACAACACCTAAAACGAAAGCAGTAATTAAACCACCGCATGGACTAAGTGAGCGAGTGACATCCACAAATTCATGGACTGTGAATGAACCGCCAAAGGTCGCAACGAATAAATTTACTTCTGTTGGATTTGAAATGGCCTTAATCGAAACAGCCGGGATTAAATAGAAGAGAATGGTCATAATTCCTATTAAGACCATAAAATTAGCAAATGTAACAATTTTTTTCATAGTTTGAACTCCAAACGATACATACAATAAGATATATTACTTTTTGCTTATAAGCAAACTATTTTATTGTAAAATAGATTGTATGTTAAATGACTGGGCAAACTTATTTAATGGTATAAAAGGCAAAGATTATGCACAAAAATTGCATATTTTTTTAGATTCTGAATACGCTAAATATACAGTTTACCCCCCACGAAATTTAATTCATAATGCCTTTAATAAAACTAAACCTAATGAAATTAAAGTCGTAATTATTGGTCAAGATCCATATCACGAACCTAATCAAGCGATGGGGCTATGTTTTTCAGTTCCTAACGGAGTGGAACTTCCGCCAAGCCTAATTAACATTTACAAAGAAATTGAAAACGAATACGGAATTAAGATGAAGAATAATGGCGATTTAACTTATTTAGCAAAACAAGGGTGCCTTTTACTTAACACTGTGCTAACTGTTCGTGCCCACCAAGCATTAAGTCACAACATTAATGAATATAAATTATTTATTGCTGATATTTTAAATTACATAGATACACTTAATCAGCCAATCGTATTCATGTTGTGGGGCAATAATGCTAAACAATATGAGCAATATATTCATAATCCAAATCGTTTAATTTTAAAAAGTGTTCATCCATCACCATTAAGCGCTAATCGTGGCGGTTGGTTTGGCAACAATCACTTCAAAAAATGTAACGATTATTTAATAAGTAATGGCATAAAAAAAATTAATTGGGATAATAACTAAGAACGCTATATATGATTAAAGAAGAGAAAATTTCTCATCGAATTGCTAAAAATCGAGTAAAAGAGAATCTAAATAAATTACAAAACTCAACACCGACAATCGAAAGCATTTTTCAAATCGTTTTTTCTCATCCTAACTATACTTTTCTTCAAGTGGTTAATAACGCTGGAGTAGAAGATATTAGTTATCATGATGCTTTTTGCCAAATCGAAAAATTTGGATCATATTTTCAATCGATTATTGCTAGCAACAGTCGTTATGTTGGGATCTTATTAGATAATAAACCTGAATGGATTTATTCTTTTTATGGCCTTTTGATGTATGGATATATACCTGTCTTATTAAGCACAAGAAACGATAATGACGAAAACCAAGAAATATTAAAAAAGGTTAATTCAACGTATGTAATAACTGACATAGAATGCAATCTTGGTGTTAATCAAATCAATCCGTGCCAAGAAATTCAAATCGAAATAAATCATAAGCACGAATGGGCGGATGAAATTGTTTTCATCTCATCAGGAACATCTGGTCCTAATAAAATAGTTGCTTTTACTGGAAAGGAACTATGCGCACAAGTACTCAATTGCGAAGACATATTTAAAAAGAATCCGATTTTAGCTCGAGATTATAAAGGATATTTAAAACATTTAGTAGTTTTACCTTTTTATCATATTTTTGGTTTTGTAGCGGTTTTTCTCTGGTTTTCTTTCTTTAACGTTACGTTTGTCTTACCAATGAATTTATCATCAGAAAGAATCCGACAAGCTTGTGTTGTTTGTAGGCCCACACATATTTTTGCGGTCCCCTTATTCTTTGAAACCATCGTATCAATGATTAAATTTAACGTAAAATCTAATCATTTAGAGCAGAAATTTAATAAAGGAATAAAGCTTTCACTTGGTCTACAAAAAGTATTTCCTAAGTTCGGAAATACAATTGTTCGTAAAATGCTATTCGGGAAATATTTAGAGGACATCTTAGGTGTATCAATTCAATTTTGCATTGTGGGTGGCTCACAAATTACCGAAGAGACGTTAAAAATTATTAACGGAATTGGTTATCCATTGGTGAATGGTTATGGATCAACTGAAATTGGTATCGCATCATTTGCTAATCCTAAAAAAATCACTGAAAGAGTAACTCCAAACATTGGATTACCATTTAAAATTTTTGATTATTCATTAGAATCAGCAAGCGATGGTTCTAGTAATGAACTATATATAAAAAGCGAATCAATGTTTAATAAAGCGCTTATTGATAATCAATGGATAACAAGGGATAAATCTAAAAAAATACGTACTTTTGATGTAGCGGATTTAATCAACAATCACTATGTCCTAAAAGGTAGAGTCGATGAAATATTCATTGGCGCTAATGGCGAGAATAAGTCGATTTCGCTAATTGAAGCTAATTTAAATCTTCGTTACGCTTTAGATTCAGTTTTAATTAAAAATCAAAACAATGATTTGTGTCTTTTACTTTCTTATAGTGCTAATGTAAATGACTATCAAATTGCACGTGATTTATCTATCCTTACTTCTAATATTGAGTATAGAAGTGGAAGTATTAAAAAAGTTTTTGCGACATCATTAGTCTTCCCTAAAGCAAACGGAATTAAAATAAAGCGCAAAAAGATTGAAGAATTATTTCAATCAAATCCAAACGATTTTAGATTACTTAATCCAAACGATTTTAGTGATTTTTTAAATAACGAGGAATTTGATAAATTTATCGTTGATAAAATCATCGAAATATTTAAACAAAAATTCCCTAATCATCCGATTGATGCTCATACTGATTATTTCGCTGATTTGCACGGAAATTCTCTCGATTACTTTTATCTAGTGGAAGCGATTGAAAATGCTTTTAATTTACATGCAAAAAATAATTTAACCCTATGTAGAACACCAGGCGATTTCTCCATCAAAATAAAGGAATTATTATCATTATGAAATGGGAGTACGGGGTTTTAGAAAAGGGCGATCATATTCGCGTCTCACGTAATTACTATTATCATCATGGTATATATTTAGGAAATAATGAAGTTATTCATTATACCGCTGAGAATAATGATGGGATTGCTAATCCTAGTGATGTAAAAGTGAGGAAAACCTCTTTAGATTTTTTCGCTTCCAATAGCCCAGTAGAAAAAGCAATCTATTCTCGCAAAGAAAAAAAGAACAGAAATTTAGTTGAAACGATTATCTCTAATGCTTTCAGTCATTTAGGAGAAGGCGCCTATAATTTTGTCAACAATAATTGCGAGCATTTCGTCAATAAGTGCTGTTATAAAATTTCACCAAAAACTCAAATTGAAGGATACCGTGAGAAAATTGCGAGGATATTTAAAAAATGATTAAGTTTCTCGCTAGATTATTTATTAAAATTACTGGGTTCCTTCCTTTTTGGATTATTCTTAAACCTAAATTTTATTATGCTTCTTATAAAGCAAAAAAGGATGCTAAAAATCTAAAAGAAGGTGCAATTATTATTTCTAACCATACGCATATCTTTGATTATTATGTATTTTTGTATAAATATTTATTTCATGTAGTTCATACGATGGTGTCGGACATTGTTTATAAAATCAAGTTTTTAACTACTCTGAATAAAATAATGGGAAACATCAAAATCGAGAGTCGTGATTCATCTAATTATGTTGCTATTAATAAAACTAGAGAATTTCTTTCAAAAAACAAAACAGTACTTATTTTCCCTGAAGGTAGGCTTGAAGATAAAAAAGGCGAAATCATGGATTTTAAACCTAGCGCTATTTTGTTAGCCTGGGAAAATAACAAACCGATTATTCCATATTATATTAATGGAAAATATTCATTATTTTCACGAGTTCATTTGATTGCGGGAGAGAAAATTTATTTACGACAAATTTTTAAGAAGGAAACGATTAATGAAGAAGATATCAAAGAAATGATTAACTATGTTAGAAACGAAGTTAATCGTTTGAAACATAAATTAGAAATGATGGAGAAGCATAAAACACAAGAGTTGTTTAACAGGCGTGCTTTTGTTATGGATTCAGCAAAACTAATTTCTCCTCCGTGGCGGTTATTTTTTTGGAGTAAACTTATTTATCTAGGCAATAAGAAAGAGATTAAACGTTTAATGAAAGATAGCGTTTTAATTTCCTCTAACCATATCGGTTTGTTTGATCCAATCGCTCTATCCTTGTCATTTTTTTCTCGCCGTTTAAGGATAGTCGCTCAAGAAGAATTGTGGCATAAAAAATTTATGCGTTTTGCAATGAAAAATTCAGGAGTCATTAAATATCGCCGCGTGAGCATGGATAAATTTGATATTAATTTTATTGTAGAAATTAGAGAAATCCTAGAAGCTCGTGGTGTTGTTGGCATCTACCCTCAAGGTCATATTATTGATAATGAAGAATTTAATAAACCTTTGATGGGTGGTTTAGCTATGATTTCGTTAATGACAAAAACCCCGATTATTCCTTTCTTAATGGATTCTAAATATAGTGTATTCAAAAAAACAATTTTTGCTATCGGTGATCCTATTTATCCAGAACGCTTTCTTAATGGAAACACGATTATCAGCAATCATTTAGTAGAAGAATATAATGATTATGTTTATAATCATATGAGAGATATTTACGATACAATAAGGAAAATGAGAAAAAAACATGACTGAAGAAGAAATTTTCAATAAATTAATTGATATTATTAAAAAGCTCTTTAACGGAAGTAAAGTTTTTGATTATGAAAAGATAACTTTTGAAAGCAAACCGATTGAAAATTTAGGTTTCAGTTCAATGGATTTAATTATGGTATCGTTTGCTATAGAAAGCGAATTTAATATCGATATTAAAGATTTAACAATGTCATCTTTTTCAACTATTCGCGAAGTAGTTAACTATATTATGGAGAGAGTTAATGTTCACTAACGTTAATCTCGATAAGCGTTGGAAAGAGGTCCTTTTTGCCGCCGCAGGATTAGGTCCTAATTTACTAATGGTTTTAATGATGGCGTATTTCACTGATGCGGTCATTCCCACTGGTTTACAAGCCGATATAAACTTTTGGAGCTATGGTGGAGTAATTATTGTTTATACTGCCATTTTTCCTATTCTTTGGACCATTGGTCGTATCTTTGATGGAGTAATTGATGTTCCATTAGCCGCAGTAGCAGATAATTTAAAAAATAAAAAAGGTAAACGATGGATTGCAATTTTTGCTTCAGTGGTTCCGATGATAGTTTCCTATGTTTTGTGTTGGATACCGGTTTTCGGACGAGAAGCAGGTATGTCTACTGGCCAATTAATTGGTAATTCTATTTGGATCTTCTTTTGGTCAATCATCTTTTTTGCTTCTTATACTTTTGCTTTGATTACTTTTTACGGTTCGTTAAGCGAAGTATGTTCTAACCAAACGCAACGCGCACGTGTTGCGGCCTATAAATCAGCTTTTGATACTATTTCTTATGCATTAGTATATGCAGCCATCCCGGCAATTTTTAAAGCAATTAATATTCCAATCTATGAAGTAGCCGTATATTTATCACCTATTATGTTAACAATACTTATTCCAGTATTTTTACGTGGCAAAAAAGAAGTTATAAGCAAAAATGAAAGCGTTTCATTTGGTACATCATTTGCTTTAACTATGAGAAGCAACCCATTTTTAAAATGGCTGATAGTTAATTGTTGTACTTTCTTTGGTTTGCAAATGTTTCTGGTTGCGCAAAATTCATTAATTAGCGGAGTGATGAATCTTAGTGTTACTTATGCTGCTATTCTAAATACATTTGCCTTTGGACCGGTGCCGCTTATGTTATTTTTGTTTAATAAACTTCGACGATACAAAGGCGAACGATTCGTGTATCAAATATGTGCCATTTCTTTTTCAGTTGGAATGATTTCGTTTTGCTTAGCTGGACAATATATATGGGGCGATAACATTGTACCTAAAATGATTATCGGCTCTTTAGGAGCGGTTATTGGTAGCATCGGAACATCTGGCTTTTTTATGATGCCGTATTTAATTCCTACTACCATTGCTTCGGTTGAAGAAAAAATCACTAAAAAGAATCATTCGGCAATGTATTTTGGTGTGCAGGCTTTAATGACAGCTACTTCAGGCGCAATTGCTTCGAGTTTAATTTACGACTATTTAAAACTTTGGACCGCACCGACATCTGGAGGCGAAACATGGAAATGCGGCGTTTCTTTAGTGCCAATCGTAGCAACAATAGCGTGTATAGCTGCTTTTTCGTTTTGCTTCTTAATGCCAAAGCGCTATACGGCGAAAACTATTTATCTTGATTTAAGAGCAGGAGCAATTAAAGATTTAGCGCGAGTTAAGAGAAAAAGAAATCGACTTATAGCAAAATTAAAAATATACACTACTAAGATTGAAGTAAGCGATTTAAACTACTCTAAAAGTAAATTTCTCATTAGCAAATATGAACGCAAAATTAACGACAAGCTATTACGTCTAAGAAAAAAAGAACAAGAATTACTAGCGATTATTAATTATCGTATCACCGATTCTGACTCATCTGGCGATGAAGAAAAAAGACTAGTTGCTAACGATAGCGTTTTAATCAATGTTTCGTTGTTTATCCTAACCGCTGGCTTATTCGGTCTTATTAATTTATTTATTGATTTAGAAAAGATTAAAAAACTCGGTGCTAAAATCAAACCGCATGAATATCTACTTCTATACCTTTCTCTTATAATACCATTTTTAAATATTTACACTTCTCATTTCTTTAACAAAAATCTGGAACAAATTGGTGCGGCTAACCATTTAAAAATTAATACTTTTAAAAAACTTACTTTTATTTGTGATTTGCTAATACCGTTATTTCTTAATATAATTGGAATAGTCATTAGAACTAACAACTTTAATGTTATTAGTGATGGCATTTATATAAAGGAGAAATCTTTATGGCAAAAAAAGTAACTAAAAAATCTGCCGAAAATAAAAAGTACAAAAAATGGGCATCTAAATCATGGAAACCATTTTTAATAATGTCAATTGCCGGCGCAGTTGTTCTTTCAGTAGCGGTTATTTTATACACTATTGGTATAGCACAAATTGCTGAATTCCCTGAATCAATACAAATTCCCGAAAAGGTACTAGTTCTATCTTGGACTTATTTATGTTCTGCGTTTGTGTGTTTTGCGGTTGCTACAGGTCTTTTAGGCCCAGGCGTTCCACTTATGATCATTACCATTGTTAAGAAAAATAAAGCTAGAAAGAAGCTTGGTTTAAAGAAATAAATTTAATAAAGCAAAAGCCATCAAATGTGATGGCTTTTTTATTGCCGAATAATTTAACATAAATTATTTATGCTATAATACTAACGTTTAAAATTCCATGGAAACAATTAATTATTGGAAACAAATGGTCGGTGACGACTATACTAAAATTAAAAGATTTACTCGGATGCAAGATTTATTAGCCTACGCTGATAAAGAGTTTAATCAACGCACAGCGATTTCGTGGAAAGATAGTAAAAAGACTTATCATGAACTTTTTCTTGATGTTGGTAAGACTAGAAAGGTGCTTTTAGATGCTGGAATAAAGAAAGGTGATAATGTTGCAGTGATATTTAAAAATGATTATAACTTCATTAAATCTTTTTTTGCGGTTACAACTCTTGGAGCAGTTGCAGTTATTGTACCGCCTATATTACCTACTCAGGCCTTACTTGGTAATATTAAGAAATTCAATATAAGCGCAATTATTTATGGTGAAGAAGCGGAATCGAATGTTGTTGCATTAAAAGATATAACAGCGAATGTCATTTATATATCTTATAAAGAATTAAACGATTTAAAAGATTGTGTTCCGTTTGATAATGATATTAAACCTACTGATCCGGCGGTGATTATGTTTACCGGAGGAACAACTGGAACTCCAAAAGGTGCGGTATTATCTCATCTTGCGTTACTTCGTGGTGCTTATAATGGTTGTTTTGTTGAAGGCCAAGTGTTTTTTAATACATATATGGCAATAATTCCGTTTTTCCATGTTTTTGGTTTAGTACGTAATTTACTAACATCAATTAATACCGGAAGTGAAATCTATTTAATTAAAGAAACAATGAACTTTATTAAAGAAATCAGCATTGCTAAGCCAAATATTTTAGTGTTAGTACCTGCTTTAGCTAATTTACTTTATGCAATGGTTGCAAAGGGCGGGAAAGATGCTGTCGGTGGTCGTCTTGAATACATTATTTGCGGTGGAGCGTATGTTACTCCTGATACGATTAAGAGATTGTTATCGGTTGGAATTAAATGCTGTCCAGGTTATGGTTTAACTGAAACCGCAAATCTGGTATCCGGTTCAATTGATTACAAAAATAAACCAGATTCTGTAGGTAAAGTTTATCTTGAGCAAGAAGTTAAAATTGTAGATGGCGAGATATGGGTAAAAGGCGACAATTTATTTAGCGGTTATTATAAAGATCCAATTGAAACCAATCACGTTATGAGTGAAGATGGGTATTTAAAAACTGGTGATTTAGGTCATTTTGATGAAGATGGTTTTTTATATATAACAGGAAGAAGCAAAAATATTATTGTTCTAGATAATGGCGAAAATGTTTCTCCAGAAATTATTGAAAATGCTTTAGATAATATTCCATTAGTGCATTCATCTTTAATTTACGAAGATAAAGACAATCAAGGGTATGGAATTATTGCAGCTAAGATTTATCCAAATTATAGCGTTTTAAAGAAAATGGGATACGAGGATGCTAATAAAGCTATACAGAGCGTTGTCGAAAAATTAAATATTAATATGCCTCAACATATGCGGATTAATAAAGTGATTGTCCTAAAAGAAGATTTCAAGCGCAGCGGTAGTATGAAAATAATACGAAACGCTAATATTAACTCATAATATTTATTTTTGTTTAGCTAAACGTTTATATATAATAGTTTTGGGAGCTCTATGGGGCTGAGAGGGCGAATAGCCGACCACACCTGATCTAGGTAATGCTAGCGGAGGGAAAAATGAAATATACAATTAGAGATATAGCAGAAATCGGAATATTTGTAGGATTAGCATTAGTCCTTAACCTTCCGATTTTTTCTATTCATATCATGTCTAATGGTGGTTCGATTTCATTTACTATGGTTCCCTTATGTATTATTGCCTTAAGAAAATCGTGGTGGAAAACTTTAATCGCAACTGCGCTTATCTATGGTTTATTTGCGTGCCTCATGGATGGATACGGTTTCCAAACTTATCCATTAGATTATATGTTAAGTTGTGGTGCTTTAACTTTGATTAGCTTTGTACGTAAACCAACTTTTGAAAAGAAATATGGTTTTATTTATTTAATTATTAGTGTAGTGCTTGCTACTTTACTAAGAATATTATTTGCCACCATTGATGGAGTATGGTTATACGAATATACTTTCTTAGCATCATTTATCTATAACGCTACTTATGTTTCAATCACTGGGGCGGTTACTCTAGCGATTCTTTTACTTTTATTTAAACCGCTACAAATTGTTACTAAGCGTTATCCTGATACAAAAGAAATACAATAAATCTTTAGATTATTGTAAAATTAAAAGGCATAGAGGAAACGAAAGCATGTTTAAACAACAGGAAACTAAAAATACAAACGAAAATGCTATTGACGAAAAAGGTCAAGCATTAGAAAAAGAAGAAGTTAAAGCTAAAGAAGCAATTAATCCTAATGATATTGATTTAAAAGCCGAATTTAAATACGAAGATGATAAGCTTCAAGATATTGAGACTGGCCGTCTAAACTTTTATAAAGTTGTCAAAAAAGAAAATATTGTTAAGTGGATTGTCGCAGCTATTTCTATTGGCTTATTAATATTTGCATTTGTTTATTTGATACAACAAAAGGATAACCAACCACTTGTAATTACTGGTTATTGTTTACTTGGGGTCTCAATTTTAATTATTGTCTCTTACTATATACTCGCTAAAAGATTTAATAACAAGAGAATGAATGTTTATCTTAAACGTTATTATGGCGATATAAACGCTTATGTCTTTGGGCAACCATGCTTTAAAGATGTAAATGGTGATATTGAAGGCAAAATTGAAAACAATGAATTTAATAGTAGCCTGCTTTATAAAAACGTTTCTACAATTGGTAGTCGTAATGTTGTTAATTTTAAAGTCGGCGATGTAGAATGCAAAATGTGCGATTGCGCCGCGCAAATGACTACTTTAAAAAAATTAGAACCCCTTTTTATTGGTAAATACCTAATTGCCCCTAATACCTATACAGGTGATCAACAGATTGTTATTTATTTAACTGGCAATAGTAGAGCATTGCCTCCTAATAATGTTGATCATTTAACTAAAGCAGTTAACACTAGAAAAATGGTTATTTATACTGAGAACAATAAATATGAATCAGTAGTGAACGCCAAAGCTAGACAGCTAATTAGCGAATTGATTACTAATAACGTATTAGTGGATGTTTCGATTTCAATCACGAAAGGCAAAACCTATTTCTGTTTAGGCTATGATGATTGCCTAATGGTGTTACCGCTACAAGATAAATTTAATCCATTACCAGTTTATAAATTTAAAAAAGATATGCAAATTATTGCTGAAATCATTTCTAATTTAAATAAATAATATGTCTTATTATCACCGTTTCTTACAAATTCAAGCTTATAAGCATGATGGTTCTTTTCATCGTCTATGGAGTCATGGACTAGTCGTAAGGGATGATGAAGATTACATTGTTGAAGTCGCAACTCGTGTTAGAGTTATTGAATCAAATAATCACGTGTGGCATACCAAGGATTTAGGCGTATTTATTTTCTCTAAAAAAGAATGGTTTAATACAATCGCAACGGTTGCCGATAATGGAATTCGCTTTTATATTAACGTAGCGTCCCCAACTATCATCGAAAAAGGTTTTATTAAATTTATTGATTACGATCTTGATTTAAAAGTGTTTCCTGATGGATACACTAAAGTGTTAGATGTAAATGAATTTAAAACGCATTGCGATCAATATCATTATTCGGAAGAATTACAGAAAGTATTAAAGCATGTTTTAGATAAGATGAACAAAAAGGTTGCAAACAAAGAAGAACCGTTTAATGAAGAAACTATTAAAAAGTATATAAAGGATTACGAAGACTTTGTTTCTAAGCAAGAGTTAAAAGATAAGAAAGAACCGCATTAGCCTCTTTCTTACCAGGTTCAATACGACGAGCTTTACCTTCATAAGAAGCGCAATCACCAATCGCAAAAACGCGGGGACTGACCGCGTATTTTTCATTAACCTTAAGGAAATTACCTAAATGCTCATATTTAAATGGTGTGTTAACTGGAACACTACCAAAGTTAACCACTACATAATCAACTGGGATATCAACAGTATCTTCACCTTGTGCGTTCTTAATTGTAATGGATGTACATGTATCACCGCTTCTAGTTAATTTAAACGGAACGTAAGGAAGGTGAACGTGTAAATTTTTAGAATTTTTAATCGTTTCTGGATTGCCTCTAAATTCAGTACGACGATGAATTAAATGAACGTTATCTGAATGTAGTGATAATTCCTTTGACCAATCAAGAGCAGAATCTCCTCCACCAAAAATCGCTACTCTTTTTCCGTATAAGAAATCAAAATTATTTAAAGCGTAAAGAATATTCTTACAGCCTTCTTCACCTTCTAAACCCATCGTACGAGGAGTATACATTCCTAGTCCGACTGTAATCACCACATAATCAAATTCATATTTATTCTTGTTGGTGATAAGCGTGGGTTTTCCTCCTTCAACAATGTCTATAACTTTTTCATTAAATTTAATATTAGAAAGATTAACTTTACTCTTTAAATCTTCAACAAAAGTAATCGCTTCTTTGCCCTCATAGCCTACTACGTCTTCAAATTTTTTATGTGGATATAGATTAAAAATTTGACCGCCAATTTGATCAGTTGCTTCGATAATGACATAAGGGATTTTTTCTTTTTCTAATAAGCTAGCAAAATATAATCCAACTGGACCTGCACCAATAATTCCAATATTTTTCATAATGCTAATTATAGCATTATTACCTCTTTTAAGTTATACTTTTCCCGATGAAGTTTGTCTTTAGTAGTAAAAAAAGAGACGAAACAATTAGACTAGGTGAAAAACTAGGAAATTGTTTAAAAAAAGGTGACATTGTAACTCTCACTGGTGATTTAGGCGCAGGTAAAACTACTTTAGTTTCTGGCATCGCTAGATCATTAAAGATTAAAGAAGAAATCATATCTCCAACCTTTAATATTCTTAAATGCTATTTCAAAGCAAAAGTTCCGCTTTATCATATCGATGCTTATCGTTTAGAAGAGGCTAACAAAGATATCGGGCTAGAAGAATATATTGAAGGAAACGGAATTGCTGTTATTGAATGGCCCATCTACATCAAAGAATTATTAAGCGTTAAACATCTAGAAATTAAGATTATTAATAAAGGTGCAAATAAAAGAGAAATTACTTTGATTGCTCCTAATAAGTATTATGAGAGTATCGTTAGGAGCATTCTAAAATGAATTATTTATTATTAGATAGCTCCAATACTTATTTATCCGTGGGGCTTGCAAAGAACAGCCGATTAATAGATAAGATTTCTTATCCATGTTTTCAAAGACAAAGTGAATACATGGTGTCTGAGATTGCTCAATTATTAAAGCGTAATCATATAAATCCAAAGAAGCTTGATGGAATCGTTTCCTCTATTGGACCAGGTTCATATACTGGTATTAGAATCGCCTTAACGATTGCTAAGGTTATGAGCTTTGCGCTTAATATCCCCCTTTATCCTTTATCCACACTTGAGATTAATAAAGTAATTGGTAAAGACTCCATTGTTCTATTTAACGCGCGTAGCAATAGAAGTTATATCGCTGCATTCTCTAAAGCTAAACGTTTGCTAAAAGACCAAGCCATGAACAATAACGATGTTCTTAAATATATTAAAGATCATCCTAAATTTGTTTTAGTGGGTGATTTATCTTATTTAAATTTAAAAGGTAAAAAAGTTGATGTATTAAATAACATGCTAATTTTAATGAAGAAGGTTAAACCAGTTAAGAATCCGAATTTAGTGAAACCGATTTACCTAAAGGAGTCTTATTAATGATTCGTGAAATGAGGCGCTTTGATTTAGCACAGGTGATGATGATTGAAGATGCTTCTTTTAAAGATGGACATTATTCTAAAGAACAAATGCTTTATGAATTAAACGAAAATCCATTTTCTACTATTTTAGTAATGACTGATGATATAGAAGAAATTATTGGATTTCTAATTTATATGGTTACTTTTAATAGCGCAACAATTGTTCAAATTGCTACTCGTCCATTTAACCGTAAACACGGAGTAGCAACCAAATTAATTAATGAAATGGTTAAACGCTTAACTAAGAAATATGGCGAAATTGAAAACGTTACGTTAGAGGTTAGAAGTTCTAATAAGATTGCTCACCAACTTTACTTGAAGAGCGGTTTTAAAGATGTAACGATTAAAAAGAAATATTATGATAATGGCGATGATGCAATATATATGATGAAGGTGTTACTCTAATGGCAACGATTTTAGCAATTGAAAGTAGCTGCGATGAAACTAGTGTCGCAATCATTAGAAACGGCAAACTTTTAAGTAACGCCGTAGCAACCCAAATTGCTATGCACCGTAAATATGGAGGAGTTATGCCAGAAATTGCTTCACGTCTTCATAACGAAAATATTGTAATTGTTTTAAATGAAGCTCTTAAGGAAGCAAAAATTAATTTAGACGATGTTGATGCGATTGCGGTTACTCGTGGTCCGGGTTTAATTGGTGCGCTTCATGTTGGATTACAAGCTGCTAAAACTTTATCTTTAATTTATAATATCCCCTTAATTCCCGTTCATCATTTAGCGGGTCATATTTATGCAGGCGAATTTGTTGCTAGGTTTAAATATCCGCTTCTTTCACTAGTAGTTAGCGGTGGTAATACTGAACTAGTTTATATGGAGAAACATTTAGACTTTAAGATTATTGGAGAAACTAAAGATGATGCGATTGGTGAATGCTTTGATAAAGTCGCTCGTACTTTAGGCTTACCTTATCCTGGCGGTCTGCCAATTGATCAACACGCTAAATTAGGGAAACACACTTATAAACTTCCAACCCCTCTACATGGTAAGGGTTATGATTTTTCTTATTCGGGATTAAAGACATCTGTGATTAACATCGTGAATCAAGAAAAAATGAAAAAACACAAAATCAATATTAATGATATGTGTCGTTCTTTTGAAGATACCGCAGTAGATATGGTAGTGGAGAAAACCATTAAAGCCGCAAAAGATTATAATGTTAAACAAATCGTATTAGCCGGAGGCGTGTCGGCTAATTCATATTTACGTAGCGAAGTAATTCGTAAACTTAAAAATAGCGGCATTGATTTAGTATTGCCACCGATTTGGTGCACTACTGACAACGCTGCTATGATAGCTAAGATTGGTGAACATTTATATAAGGAAAAATTATTCGCTAAATTAGATTTAGGCGTAGATCCTAATTGGAAAATTGATAAATATAGAGTATTTTAATTGTATGAAAAGGATATTACATATTTCGAATTATTATCATCCACACGTGGGCGGGATTGAGACTACTGCACAAAGCATTGTGGAGACTTTAAAGCTTGCTAATAATTACGAACAAAAAGTAATATGCTTTGGCGATGGACCTAATATCGTTGCAGATATTCCAGTCATTCGTTTACCTTATACTATTAAGATTGCTTCTCAAGCAATTTCTTTTAAATATCGTCGTGTTTTAAAGAAGGTCATAAAGGAATTTAATCCAGATGTAATTATTATTCATACTCCTAATCCATTAGTGGAGCATTATTTAAATAGTTGTCATTATACGGGTAAGATCATTGTTTATCACCATCTAGATATCTACCGTCAAAAGATTTTAAAATATTTTGTGCGTCCAATTACGCGCCACACTAATAAACGAGCAGATGTAATTGTATGTTCAAGCGAAAAATATATTGATGGAAGTAAAGAACTCAAAAAGTTTAAAGATAAATGCCGCGTGATTCCTCTTTGCTATAAAGAAGAAGATTTGGCTTTAACTGATGAGGAAACGATTGAAGTTAATCGCATTAAAGAAAAATATAAAAACAAGACCATTCTTTTTTATTCTGGTCGCCATGCACGATTCAAAGGCGTTCGCTATGCGCTATGGGCTGCTCGCCCGTTTGATGACGTGATTTTTTTAGTCGGTCGAGTCGGTCCTCGTCATCGCATGATGGATCAACAGATATCTTATTTTAAAAACGCGGAATCGTTAGGGTTGCTTGATCGTTCGCAATACCGCATTTATTTACATGCCGCAGATATCTTTATTTTCCCAAGTATAACTAAAAACGAATCTTTCGGGGTCACTCTACTTGAAGCTATCGCGTTAGGTAAACCGTGTATTACCTTTAATATCCCTGGAAGCGGAGTGAATTATGTTTCGCCTAATAATATTACGGGTATTGAATGCGATAACCGCAGCGTGATTGAACTTAGAAAAGCAATTGAGAAATTGAAGAATGATCCACAACTCCGTAAAAACTATGGAGAGAATGGCAGAGCACGCGCGAAAGAGTTATTCTCGTATAAACAATTCGCTGACTCGTTTTATACATTAATTAACGAAATCTTAAATAAATAGTATAATTTGTGCATATGGATAAATTTCTAGCTCGCGAATTATTCGCAATTGTTTATAGCAAAAAAAGTAATGATTTTGACAACACCGAACTATGTGTTGAAGGTTGGATTAGGACTAACCGCAATAATGGTTCAATCGGTTTTATTGAATTTAACGACGGCACAACCTTTAAAAATATCCAAATCGTCTATGACAAAACCAAGGTTAAGGATTTTGATAAATTAAGCAAACTCGCAACGGGAGAAGCGATTTCAGTTGTTGGTGATTTTCTTTTGACGCCAAATGCTAAACAGCCATTTGAAATTAGTGCAAAAGAAATTAATTCTATTGGCTCGTGTCCAGAAGATTATCCCCTACAAAAGAAAAGACATACTTTTGAATTTTTAAGAGATATTGCTCATATTCGTCCTAAAGCGAATACCTTCAATGCGGTTAATCGTGTACGTAATGCGTTAGCGATGGCGATTCATACCTATTTCCAAGATAACGGATTTATGTGGGTGCATACTCCAATTATTACAAGCAACGATGCAGAAGGAGCTGGCGAAACCTTCAATGTGACAGTGGGTAAAGATCCTAGTAAATTCTTTGGTAAACCAGTTTGTTTAACTGTTTCTGGTCAATTACACGTTGAAACATTTGCGATGGCTTTTAGAGACGTCTATACCTTTGGCCCGACTTTTAGAGCGGAAGAATCGCATACTACTACGCACGCTTCTGAATTCTGGATGGTTGAACCTGAACTAGCCTTCGCGAATTTAGAAGATGATATGAATGTCATTGAAGCATCGCTTAAATTCTGTATTGATTATGTAATTAAACATTGTCCTGATGAGATGAATTTCTTCAATACAATGATTGACAAGACTTTACTTGAAAGACTTAATCATGTTTTAAAAAGCGAATTTAAGCGTTTAGACTATACCGATGCAATTAAGCTTCTTGAGAAAGCGGTCCAAGATGGTCATAAATTTGAAAACAAAAATATTAAATGGGGCATGGATTTACAAACCGAACATGAACGCTACATCACTGAACAAGTAGTGAAAGGCCCAGTATTCATTATTAACTATCCTAAAGATATTAAAGCATTCTATATGCGCTTAAATGATGATGGTAAAACAGTTGCGGCTTGTGACTTACTAGTACCTCAAATCGGTGAATTGGTTGGTGGATCTCAACGTGAAGAGCGTTATGATATCTTAAAAGAAAAAATGGATAAACTTGGCAATACTAAAGGGCTTGAATGGTACCTTGATTTAAGAAAATATGGCGGTTGCCCACATTCCGGCTTTGGCATTGGTTTCGATCGTTTATTAATGTATGTTACTGGTATGGCCAACATTCGTGATGTTCAACCCTATCCACGTACACCAGGTAGCATTAAATATTAATTATGAAGAAACAAGACGACGAACTACTTAACTTATCCCCTGAAGACCAACAAGCGCTAATAAAAAAGCGCTCCCGTAGGCGCCTTTTTACTATTTTCTTTTTTATTGATATTGGTTTAATGGCTTATATCGTTTATTCGTTAATTATGTTATTTACCCATTTAAATTAGGTGGGTTAGGATTATTCATATTATTTCCGTTATTGTTTTGATTATTGTTATTTAATGGTGACATAGGTCCAACATCATCTAAGGTTGGATTAAACACCGTTTTCGCTAATTTTCTTAATCTAAAGGCTCTAGCAATATGAGCTTGAACATCGACTAAATACCAAATACCACCAACGAATAAACAAGGAACAATAATATAGCTTGCCCAGGCTTCTGCCATCCAATGCGGAGTGCTGATTAAAGGCGGCCACTTGCCAATGATTCTCATGCCAAAGAATTCAATATAAATAGAAGGATCATTAAAATCCCATACGAAGAATAAGGTACCGAATCCTTCAGTCTTATAATCAAATATTTGTAATAGCCAGTTGTGGGTAATTGCCCCGTAGATAATATAAATTAAAAGCGCAACAGAAAGAATGCACATTGGGATTAGAGATTGTTTTACAAATAAACGGTTGTTCTTCTTCTTGCCAAATTTTTTAAAGTCTTTTTCGTTGGTAATAACTTTAGCGGCGACTACATCGTGCATCATTGTTCCCGCTCTTTTAGCTTGGTGTTTCATAATTCTTTCTACAAGTAATCCGATATAACCAACAATTACAAAAAGAAGAATTAATAAAATACCTATGGCAATTAATATTCTTTTATCATTTTCGCTTAATTGAATTAAGAAATTCATAATGAAGGATTACCTCCATTATTATTTTGATTATTGTCTACAGGAGGAGTTGATATTTGTGCTTGAGGTTCGTTTTCACCATTTGCATATGGCTCTAGACTGAGGATTCTTTTTGCTTCTAAATCTTCTTGAAAATCAGGAAAGAATTTTTTGCCTTTAAAGAAAGACACAAAACCTTTGATAATTTGCGCAAAAAAGATGCCTAAATTAAATATTGCCCAGAGAAGCAAAAAGGCTATAACAAAAGGAGAAATGAGGACATATAGGATACCTAAACCAAACCGTTTTAAGAAGTCTAACATACTTTCTTCTCTCTCTTTAAATTATATAATAAGGAAAAAGTAAGCAATAAAATATTACTCGTATTTATTAGTAAAAAAGTATAGGGCATTTGAATAAGACTATAGAAAGCGAAGACAAAGATAAAGCCTAAAGAAAATAGAATTGAAGATATAACAATAATTAATTTATTTTTAGTAAAAATAAGATCAATAAACACGCTAACAGTTAAAAATAAAGACACAAACATAAATAGGTAGCTCATATTTATAAAACTAAAGGCAAGTGGGATTACTAAAATCGATAAACCTAAACCAGTTAGTTTAATGATTAAACCATTTTTATTCATTTCTTCGTTAGAGAATTTTTTAATCTCATTATGAAGTACGATATAAGAAAGTAGCATCTGCGCAAGAGATAGTAGATAAATAAATGAAGGCACAATAATTAGAGCGTGTGGATTATCCTTAAGTTGAAGTAATGTTAAAAATGTATCAATTAAATTTGTGCCATAAATTGCTTCAATAATCGGAATTGCTAGATAAGTTAATCCTAGTTGCGTTAGTGAAGTAAAAAGCAATGAATAAGTTGCATTAAGCTTTAATTTAAAACATAAGCCGAATAAAAATCCAGTAATCACACTAGGAATTAAATAAAAGACTGTGAATTCGGTATGCCAAAATGTTGCGCATAAAGAAACTATAATTGTAGCAATGGCGTAAATCGGATAATATTTCCATTTACATATCATCGCGGTAATTGCACTAAAGAACGGAAGAAAAATCACCACAAAAATACCAACGATTGGAACATAAGCACCTAAAGCAGATAGCAAAACATTAAGTGCCGCCATGATACCCATGAAGGCCATATTTTGTAATAATGTTTCTTTTTCTTTAAACATCTATATTTATTATAGTTTTATGAATTTATAAATTCTATATTATAGTGCAAACGAAATAATTATCTCGTGCTTTAAAAACGCAAAAAGCCCTAAAAATAAAATCGAGCAAAAATATATATTTATATAACTATATAAATATAAAAAAATAAGTGAGAATTTCACTCCTTTTTCGCTAAGTACATATATAAGGGGGATACTTGCTTTATGCATTTATTCACCTTAGGCGCCTACCCTTTATCTCCTTGGTGCTGCAACAAAGGAGTAAAGCTACGCTAGAAACTATTTTGCTGTTGGTAGTTATGGCATTACTGATTGAGTTAATCTCGCGAAGGTAATGAAAAAGGACGGTCATACCGTCCCCAAACCAATCGAAACAATGATAGCACCTCGTAGGAGTTTTGTAAAGGGGCGAGTGCCGACCCGGGCCGCAAGGTCCGGGGTTAAATTAGGAGGTAAATTATGAAAGGAAAAATTCTACTATTGGTTATCCCATTGCTTTTCTCTTGTTCTACTAATAAAGAACAGGAAAAGGACCCAACCATCCCTCATCATAGCTATGAAGAAATTAGCGAGAAGACGATTAATTGGCTAGATACATTTACTAAAGGAGAAAATTATTGTGTATATTTCTTCTCCAGAACTTGCCAATATTGTGATTCGATTCGTGATGAAATAATTGAGATTAGTCTAACACATCAAATGCCGGTTTATTTTTGCAATGATAATGCAATTGAAACTGATCGTTATTTAGATGTAAAAAGCACAATTGGGCAAGGTGATATTAACCAATTTCGTATTAAAGGGTTCCCATCAATTATTAAGGTTAATAATCACTTAGTAAAAGAGCATTGTCCAGGAAAAAGTGCAACGCTTAATTTTATCCGTAGTATCGCATAAATTAAGTATCTATTATGCTATAATAGTACTTAATGGAATTCGATAAACTATTGAACGAAGAACAATTAAAAGCTGTATCAACGCAGTCTCAATATACCCGCGTTGTAGCAGGTGCTGGAAGCGGAAAAACCCGTGTTTTAACTTATCGTATTGCCTATTTAATTGGTGAGAAGAAAGTCGATCCTAGTGAAATTCTCGCGATTGCTTTTACTAACAAAGTAGCAAACGAAATGAAAGATCGTGTGGTTAGGATGCTACCCGATGTGGCATCTTTCTTACATGTATCAACCTTTCATTCCTTTGGCGCTAGATTCTTACGAGCGGAAATTAAAGCACTAGGAATATCTCCTTCATTTACCATTTTTGATGATGATGATACCGAGCGCTTAATTCGTGATATTTGTTTAGGGCGCGGCTATTCAAAGAAAGATGAAATCATTACTATGTCGATAAATTATATCTCGACTAAGAAATGTAAAGGTTTATACCCTAGCGATGTTAAGTTAGGTCATTTTTATAACGAAGAAGAATGTTTAGAAATTTTTAAAGAATACGAAAAAAGAAAACGTCAGATGATTGCCTTAGATTTCGATGATTTACTATTACTCCCAATTGTTATCTTAGAAAATTTTCCAGAAATTAGAAATAAATGGCTTAGTAAAATTCACTATATTTTAATTGATGAATTCCAGGACACCAATGATGTTCAATTCAAATTAGTTAAATTATTATCTAATCAAAGCACTAATGTTTATGTAGTAGGCGATCCCGATCAAACTATTTATACTTGGCGAGGCGCAAATCAAAGAATCATTTTAGATTTTGAAAAGACCTACCCGGGCGCTGAAACAGTTATCCTTAACCGCAATTATCGTTCGACTAAAACAATTCTTGATGCTGCAAATAAATTAATTGCTAATAATAAGAAACGAGTTCCAAAAGATTTATACACCAACAATGTTTATGGTGATAAAATTGAGCTTTTTAAAGCTGCGACTAAAGATGTTGAAGCTGAACATGTAGTTTCGACAATTAAGAAATTAAAGAATCAAAATAAAATTGATGCGTTACGTGATGTAGCGATTCTTTATCGGAGTAGTTACTTAACGCTTCCGTTAGAAAAAGCATTAATCAAAGAAAGAATTGTTTATCGTGTATTTGGCGGTGTTCGTTTCTATCAAAGAAAAGAAATAAAAGATGCTTTAGCGTATTTCCGTTTAATCTCTAATCCGAAGGACGATGTTTCTTTTGATCGAATTATTAACGTGCCAAAAAGAAAGATTGGTGAAAAGAGCGTTGAACAATTAAAGAAAGAAGCGCTCGCTAATAATTTATCAATTTACGAATACGTTCAAAATATCGAAAAATACCAGACCGAACTTCAAACTTCAGTTGTGTTATCGTTAACGGTTTTAATCAATAAAATTGAGGATGTGAAAAGTCAATTAACTGATGATGGTGAACTTCATTCTAAAATCCTAAACGATTTCTTAATTGATATTGGTTATATTGCTTATTTAGATTTAGATGATAATGCAGAAGAAAGAAAAGGAAACCTTAACGCCTTGTTTCAAGACATGACGGATTTTATTAAAAAGAATCCGGATGAAGGATTTAGTGAGTGGCTAGAGAATTGTACCCTTGCTACAAGCCAAGATGAAATGAAAGATGATGATTATGTTTCTTTAATGACAATTCATACTGCGAAAGGTCTTGAATACAATTGTGTATTTGTAATTGGGATGGAAGATTCAATATTTCCAAATCGACGCGCAGTCTTAGAAGATTCGCGTGATGGCCTAGAAGAAGAAAGACGCTTGTGTTATGTAGCATTTACTCGTGCTAAGAAACGTTTATATCTAACGATGAATAATGGATATTCATTCACAAATGAAGGCAATCCAATCGAATCTCGTTTTATTCACGAAGCAGACTTAGAAATGCCTAAAGATCCATTCTTCTCTAATCGTGGAGGCTACCAACGCATTCATCGTCCGATAAGAGAAGATGGTGGTTTTTTCTCTGATTTATCACCTGATGAATTTATTAATAAACCATTAGTAGAGGAAGAAGTAGAAACGAATGGAATCACTAATTGGGAAGTAGGGGATAAAGTGACTCATGATAAATTCGGTGAAGGCGTTGTAAAGAAAGTCTTAAATGAAGACGCGATTATTATTGATTTTAAAGCGCATGGTTTGAAAACCATGCTTTCTAATCATAAAATGTTAAAGAGAGTAAATAAGATTGAGGAGATGAATTAATGGACGACTTAAAGAAACGAGTTGAAGAAATTACCTCTCTTCTTGAAAAATATAATTACGAATATTACGTCAAGGATAATCCAACGGTTTCGGATGCCGAATACGATAATTTAATGGATGAATTAATCCATATTGAAACAAACCACCCTGAACTTAAATCGCCATTTTCTCCAACCCAAAGAGTAGGCGGAAAAGTTCTTGAAAGCTTTGAAAAAGTAAAACATAAACGCATGATGTTATCGCTTGCTGATGTTTTTAATGAAGATGAAGTTAGAGACTTTGACCGTAAAGTAAGAGAAGCCTTAGGCGTTGATGAAGTCGACTATATGGCCGAAATGAAAATTGATGGTTTAGCGATGTCGCTTGATTACGTAAACGGACAATTAAATTATGCCGCTACTCGTGGTGATGGTAATATCGGTGAAAATGTCACAAATAACGTAATTACCATTAAATCAATCCCCACGAGAATTAAGACTAATCAACCGTTTGAAGTTCGTGGTGAAATCTTTATGCCAAAAAAGAGCTTAGAGAAATTAAATATAGAAAGACAAGAAAAGAAAGAAGCTTTATTCGCGAATGCAAGAAACGCGGCAGCGGGATCAATTCGTCAGCTTGATAGTAAGATTGCTGCATCTCGCGGCCTTGAAGGTTATTGGTATTACTTTGTGAACGCAACGGATTTTGGAATCACTAAACACAGCGAATCATTAAAATTTATTGAAGAACTTGGTTTTAAGACTAATCCTGAAAGAAGAATATGCCATGGGATTGATGAAGTAATTAATTATATAAATGAGTATGCAAAGAAACGCCCAAATCTATCGTATGATATTGATGGAATTGTTATTAAAGTTGATGATTTTAAATATTATGAACGTTTAGGCTATACTGCTAAAACGCCTAAGTGGGCAATTGCTTATAAATTCCCTCCAGAAGAAGTTATTACTAAATTAAGAGATATTATTTATACCGTTGGTAGAACCGGTAAGATTACTCCTAACGCGGTACTTGATCCAGTGCGCGTTGCAGGATCAACTGTGGGTCGCGCTACTTTGCATAACGAAGATTTTGTAAATGAAAAAGGATTAAAGATTGGCGACACGATTGTAATTCGTAAAGCTGGAGATATTATTCCAGAAGTGGTGCGGGTTCTTAAGGAAAGAAGAACCGGTGAAGAAAAAGATTACCAAATGATTGATAAATGTCCTATATGCGGTCAACCCTTAGAGAAAATTGATGCAATGCATTTTTGCACTAATCCAAAATGCGATGCTAGAAATATTGAAGGATTAATTCATTTCGCTAGTCGCGATGCAATGGAAATTGATGGGATGGGACCAGCAGTTGTGGAAGAATTCTTTAACCTCGGTTTCCTTCGTTCGATTCCTGATATTTATAATCTTAAAAATCACGAGCAAGAAATTCTTGATCTAGAAGGTTGGTCACATAAATCATTTGATAATCTAATGAAAGCAATTGAAAAATCTAAAAGTAATTCATTAGAAAAATTATTAACTGGTTTAGGTATTAATGAAATTGGTAGCAAGATGGCTAGAACTCTAGCAAAACGTTACTCGGATATTGAAGCTTGGAAGAATTTAGAGATGATGGAATTATTATCACTTAATGATGTTGGACCGGTAATGGCGGAATCCATTTATCAATATTTCCATAATGAAGAAAATATAAGGATGCTTGATGCACTTAAAAATGCTGGGGTTAATTTTAAATATCTTGGTCCACAGATTAATATGAATTCCCCGTTTGCGAACAAGACCATTGTCTTAACTGGCACACTAACCAAATACGGACGCAAAGAAGCAACGGTCTTACTTGAGAATTTAGGCGCAAAAGTTACTAGCGCAGTTTCTAAATCCACGGATATTGTTATTGCTGGAGCGGAAGCTGGTAGTAAATTAGATAAAGCTCAAAAACTCGGTATTAAAGTAATGAACGAAGATGAATTTATTGCTTTAATTAATCAAAAATAATTACTGAAAATTTTAGAAATTATTAAATATTTAGTTATAATATTTAATTGAGCTATGAAAACCGTTGATTTAAAAAAACTCCAAATTGCGGCTAACCGTCTTTGTTTTGATATGTCAGATGAAGAGTATCAAACGCTTTTAAACGAATTCAAAACTGTAGTAAGGCAGATGGAATTAATTGCGGAAGATAAAACGATTGATCGATATGAACCAATGATATATCCCTTTCCTTGTGAAGTTAATGCTTTACGAGAAGATGAACCAATTAGACCATCCAGTCGTGATGAAATATTGAAGAACGCTAATAATAAACTAGCAGGTCAGATTAAAGTGAAGAAGGTGAACGGATGAATTATTTAGATTTGACTATCAAAGAGATTCACGAAGCTTTAGTGAATAAGAAAGTAACGCCGCTAGAATTAGTAAGCGAAGCTCTTAAGCGCGCTAAAGAAAATAAATGTAATGCATATGAGTACATTATGGAAAAAGAAGCTTTGGCAATGGCTAAAACCTTAACTGAACCAGAAAAAGATAATTTACTTTGGGGCATTCCGTTTGCAATTAAAGATAATATCTCCACTAAAGATATACCTACTTGTGCATCAAGCGATATTCTTAAGGGTTACGTTCCAATTTATAACGCCACCATTATTGATAAACTAATTGCCAAGAAGGCTATTCCGTTTGCGAAAGTCACACTTGATGAACTTGCAATGGGTGGAACTGGTGCGACTGGACATTTAGGAAAAACCACTAATCCTTATAATCACGAAAGGATGGTTGGCGGGTCTTCATGCGGGTCGGCTGCTGTAGTAGCTAATGCAGTTGTTCCTTTTGCGTTAGGAAGTGATACCGGCGATTCGATTCGTAAGCCCGCAAGTTATGCCGGATTAGTTGGACTTAAACCAACTTGGGGCAGAATCTCTCGTTATGGTTTATTTCCGTTTACACCAAGTCTAGATTCTTTAGGTTTCTTTACTCGAAGCGTTTATGATGCAGCAGTTATTTTAAATGTAGTTGCGGGTTACGATATACACGATTTTACCTCAAGTAAAAATCCAGTCGATGATTATACCACCGATTTAGATAAACCAATTAAAGGAACGAAAATCGCGGTGATTAAAGAAATCCTTGATAGTATTAGCGATGTTAACATTCAAAATAAATTCCAAGAAACTTTAAAAATATACGAGGAACTAGGCGCATCCATTAACTATGTAAGTATGGACCGTCATTTACTAAAAACATTGTTCCCTACTTACTACATTATTTCATGCGCGGAAGCTACTAGTAACAACGCGAATCTTGATGGCGTAAAGTTTGGTTTAAACATTGAAGGTGATACTTTTAATGACTCGTTAATTAAAACTAGAAGTAAAGGTTTTTCCGAAAGAATTAAGCGTCGCTTTGTAATTGGTTCTTATTCATTAATGGCAGAAAATCAAAACGAACTATATTTAAGAGCCACGAGAAATAGGCACAAAATTGTCGATGAAATTAATAAGATTTTAAAAGATAATGATGTGATTTTCTTACCGGCATCTCCGACGGTTGCACCTAAATTCGATAATAAAGTTGATCAACTCGAAGATGAATATTTAATCGCAGATAATTACATGGTGATTGCAAATTTTGCTGGTTTACCATCTTTGACGCTTCCAGTTGGTTTTACTGAAGGTCTACCATTTGGATTTAATTTAACCGCTGGTGCATTTAAAGAAAAGAAATTATTTAATATCGCAAAAGCACTAGAAGATAAATTAGGCTTCTATAATCTAAGCGTGAGGACAAAGAAATAATATGGACTTTGAAGTAACAATTGGCTTAGAAATACACGTGGAGATGAAAACAAAAACTAAAATGTTTTCAGCTACTCCAGTTGCTTTTGGCGCTGAACCTAATACTTTAACTTCACCATACGATTTAGCATTCCCTGGTACTTTACCACTACCAAATAAACAAGCGGTTATTAACGCAATTCAAGTGTCGCATGCTCTTCATATGAAGATTGATCATGAATTACATTTTGATCGTAAAAATTATTTTTATAGCGATTTACCAAAAGGCTACCAAATTACCCAAAATAGACGGCCAATCGGTTCGGATGGTTATCTTGATATCGATGTAAACGGAAAAATTAATCGAGTTGAAATAGAAAGACTACATCTAGAAGAAGACACTGCTAAACAACTGCATTTTCCGAACTATACATTAATTGATTATAATCGTGCAGGTATTCCTTTAATTGAAATCGTCACGCGACCATGTATTCATAGTAGTGATGTCGCTGCTAAATACGTTGAAACAATTCGCGAAATCGTTTCTTTCTTAGGTGTAAGCGATGGCAAAATGGAAGAAGGACAATTACGTTGCGATGTTAATATTTCACTTAGAAAAGTCGGTGACAAACAATATGGCACTAAGGTAGAAGTTAAGAATATTAACTCCTTTAACTATATTAAGATTGCACTTGAATACGAAATCAATCGTCAAAAAGAATTACTCACAAAAGGCGAAAAGATTATTCAAGAAACTAGGCGGTACGATGAAGAGCATAAAGCTACTCAATCTATGCGTCTAAAAACCGATGCAGTTGATTATAAATATTTCCCGGATGCGAATATTCCGATTATTAAATTAAGTAATGAATTTGTCGATAATGCGATTAAAAGCAGTAAGGAACTCGCTAGTGCTAAACGCAGTCGTTATCAAAAAGATTTCAAACTTAATGACTACGATACAAATATCCTTTTAAGTAATATTAAAATAGCTAATTATTTTGATGAATGTGCAAAATCATCTAAGCATTATAAAAGCGTTGCTAACTGGATTATTAGTGATATTCTTGCGATTTTAAATAAGAACGCTTTAACCATTGATCGGTTTGAAATTAAACCACAAACATTAGTGAATTTAATTGATGAAATTGAATCGGGTAAGATTTCTAATAAAATTGGTCGAGAAATCTTTAATTATATGATTGCTAATCACGTAGATATAAAAACCGCAAAGGAAAAATTAAACATCACCAACCAGCAATCAGATGATAAAGTAATTCGTGCATTAGTGATTGAAGTGTTAGATAATAACGCTCAGTCAATTACCGATTATCACGCCGGGAAAGATAGAGCGCTAGGATTCTTAATTGGTCAAGTAATGAGAAAGAGTGGTGGCAAGGTTAATCCTGCATTAACTAGTAAAATTATGATTGAAGAATTAAATAGGAGAAAATAATATGAAAATTTGTGTAACAGGTGGTATGGGATACATTGGTTCTCATACAGTAATTGAATTAATTAAGGAGGGTCACGAACCGATTATTGTTGATAATCTTGTTAATTCTAATCCCGAAGTGTTAAATCGAATTCAAAAGATTACTAATGTGAAGCCTAAGTTTTATCAAATCGATGTTCGTGATGAAGAAAAACTCGATGATTGTTTTAAACAAGAAGGATTTGATGCAGTGATTCATTTTGCCGGTTTAAAATCGGTGGGCGAATCAGTTAAAAAGCCAGATTTATATTTTGATAACAACATCGGATCTAGTAAAACATTACTTAAAGTAATGAAGAAATATAATGTTAAAAATATAATCTTCTCAAGTAGCGCAACTGTGTATGGTGTTCCTAAACATGTTCCGTTAGTAGAAACCGATCCTGTTGGTCAAGCCGCCAATCCATACGGACAAACTAAAATTGAAATTGAAAAGATTTTAATTAATGAAGCTAAACAAGATGAAAAAATGAATATTGTTTTACTTCGTTACTTTAATCCGGTTGGAGCACATGAAAGTGGCCTAATTGGCGAAGATCCCAATGATATTCCAAATAACTTAATGCCTTATATTACTCAAGTAGCAGTTGGTCGTTTAGAACAATTAACTATTTTTGGTAACGACTATCCGACCAAAGATGGTACTTGCATTCGCGACTATATTCACGTTGTAGATTTAGCCCTTGGGCATCTAGCTGCATTAAAAGCAATTAAAGAAAATTGGGGCTTAAAGATTTACAATCTTGGAACTGGTAAAGGCACAAGCGTTCTTGAATTAGTAAATGCGTTTAATCAAGCGAATAATCTAAATATTAAATATCAATATGGTGCGCGTCGAGCAGGTGATGTAGTTGTAAATTATGCTAATGCAGACAAAGCTCTTAATGAATTAAATTGGAAGGCGACTCACAATATTGTTGATATGTGTCGAGATGCATATCTCTGGCAAAAACAAAATCCGCAAGGCTATAAAAAGTAATCTTTCAAAGAGGTTATATGAAAAGGGCGAAGAAGATAGATGATAATCAAACTGACAAAAAAGCGCCTAATCTTCGCCGCAATTTTGTTTTCAATGTTATTTACCAAGTATTGGTGGTTTTAACTCCTCTTATCACCGCCCCTTATATCGCACGTGTGCTCGGCGCTAATAATATCGGAGAATTCTCTTTTGCTTACACACTCGTTTGTTATTTTGTGATTTTTGCTTATCTTGGTTTTCAAAATTACGCACAACGAGCGATTGCTGAAGTTCAAGACGACAAAGAAGAACAAAGCCGTCGCTTTTGGCAAATAGTCATTATTCGGTTATTTATGGTCATTGCTTCACTAGGCATTTTATTTATTCTCTATGCACTTAATGTTTTTGGTGAATACTCTTCATTAATTTTAACGTTTTCGTTACTTATTGCCGCAACTGCATTTGATATTAATTTCTATTTCCATGGTCGCGAAAATTTCTTCGTTGTGATGATTATTAATCTATTTATTCGCCTTATTTATTTATTCTGTATCTTTATGTTTATTCGTTCACCAAGTGATTTAAATTTGTATGCGCTTTTATATTCATTAATGGTGATTGGCGGTTATTTATCTATGTGGGCATTACTTCCTGTCACACTTAAAAAAGTTAAGTTACATGGCTTAAATTTTAAAAAACATTTCTTGTCTTCTTTATTGCTTTTTTTACCAGTTGCCGCGGTTTCTATTTACGCATTATTAGATAAAACCTTTATCGGTATATTAATCCCTGGGCAACAATATTATCCACAAGGAAACATTACGATTTTAGTTCCTATAGCACAAGTTGAAAATGGTTACTATTTTCAGGCTGAAAAAATTGTTAAAGCTTTACTTTCTATTCTTTTAGCGGTTGGAACGGTTATGACTACTCGAAACGCAATAGAATTTAAGAATAAACATATGGGTGCGATTAAAACCAATGTCTATCGTTCGTTCCGTTTTGTTTTTGCGTTAGGAGTTCCGATGATGCTCGGAACGGTTGTGGTTGCTGAAGCATTTTCAATCTTATATTTTGGTCGTAATTATTCAATGTACCCGCAATATCCAATTGATGGGGTCGCGCACCTATTAATGCTATATACTCCAGTAATTCTTTTTTCTGGTTGTAGTAATGTACTAGGTTCACAATATTTGCTTCCTACAAAACACGACAAAGAATATTCAATATCTGTTATTGTAGGTTTCGTATTTAATGTAGGATTCAATGCATTACTTATTCCGACTATGGGTGCAAGTGGTGCAATCATCGGCACTCTAATTTCTGAATTTGTGATTACTTTTGTTCAATATATGTTTGTTGCAAAGGACTTTTCTTTACGTATTATTTTTCTCAATGTTTGGAAATATATTGTAGCAGGTGCGTTAATGTGTGGATTGGCTTGTCCGCTGTATTATTTTATTTTAAAAGATAATATGAGCAGTAACATTCTTAACCTTGTAATTTTAATTCCTTCGGGGGCGGGCATTTATTACTTGATATTATTATTACTCCGCGACCACGAAATCTTTAGATACACTAAAATCATTCTCCTAGGCACCGGTCATTTATTTAAAAACGCCACTAGTAGCTTTGCGATGACAATTGCCTCTATTACT
This sequence comes from Bacilli bacterium, assembly GCA_024408495.1. Classification (GTDB taxonomy): domain Bacteria; phylum Bacillota_I; class Bacilli_A; order RFN20; family CAG-826; genus UB1719. The sequence goes on along the minus strand of JAKSUY010000001.1, from coordinate 12,164 downwards.
AATTTTAATAACATTACTAATCGTGAGCCTGTTGATTATAAACTCATGGGGAAAAAAGATGACAAATAAAGAAAATAATACTCATCTCATTGCGAGTAATCGCAAGGCTCATTATAACTATTTATTGACTGATTTTTTAGAATGCGGGATTAGTTTAACTGGGACCGAAATCAAAGCTTTGCGGTTACACGGAGTGACGCTTCAAGATGCTTATGTGGTATTTAAAAATAACGAAGCATTTATTATTAATATGCATATCGCACCATATGAAAAGGGAAATATTTTTAATCATGATCCGTTACGCACTAGAAAGTTATTGATGCATAAAAAAGAAATCATTCGTTATCGTGTTGCGGTGGATACAAAAGGCCAAGTGTTAATTCCTACCAAAGCCTATTTTAAAAAAGGACGTGCTAAAATCGAAATCGCTTTAGGCAAACCAAAAAAATTATTTGATAAACGTGATTCAATCAAGAAAAAAGACCAACAACGTGAAATCCGTAAAGTTATCAAAAATAAGGGTAAACCTATTTATTAGTTATGTTTAAATTAAGTATCCTACAAAGAATGACATTTACCGCGATGATGATTGCCGTATATATGGTAGCTACTCGTTTTATTATGGTTCCGGTTACTCAAGCGGTAAGACTAAGTGCTGGCGTAGCCATTTTAATTTTCTCTTCTATATTACTTGGACCAATTAGCGGAGCAGTTGTTGGTATTGCTGGTGATTTAATTGGAATCGCCATCTCCCCGTATTTAGGAATGGCTTATAATCCACTTATGACGATTTCTTATGGTTTAATGGGTGCGACTCCTGGTTTACTTATGATGTTATTTAGAAAGGTAAAAGCCAAAGATTTAGTTTATTCCATTATGTTTTTTGCTTTATTATCGGTGATTGTTATTTCGCTAACTATTTATATGGCAACTGCAAGTGAAATTACTTTATTTGACCATTTATTTACCATTAACCTTGTAGCAAGAATAGTAGTGCCTATTGTTGCATTTATTCTTATGGGTTTATTTGCACTTTTTACTTATTTTCTTAATCGACGCTTTAAAAAAAGAAGAGAGGAATATCCAAACCTTCCATCGCCTTATCAAATCTCGTTTATTGTAGTGATAATCGAAGTAGTTTTTACTTTATTTATTAATGTATTCGCGAAAATGTGGATGATTGAAATGACATTTGAGACAATTTTCTTTCCATCTTTATTTATTGCTTTTATTTATTTACCGGCTAATACTTTAATTGTTACCTATCTCTGCTTTTTAGCGGTCAAAGTAGTAAGGATAAGAGAATAATGGATAATAATGATAATAACGGTTTCCACATCAATAAACCTTTGCTCATCGTTAGTATTGTTTTGTTAGTGATTATAATAGTTTTATCAGTTGTGCTATCAACAGTTTTAAAATAACTCTGTTATTTAAAAAGTAAACTAAAACTTGACACTCTTTTATAAAATCCATATGATAATAAGCACGGCTTTAAAATTACTACACAATAATTTAGTCCCGGTAAGAATAAATTACGTTAGTAAAGGAGTTTAGTATGCAACGTCAAACAACGATAGCCAAAAACAAAGACATTAAACGGACTTGGTATTTAGTGGATGCTAAAGATCAACCATTAGGTCGCTTAGCGAGTGAAATCGCAATCTTAATCATGGGTAAGAATAAAGCAATTTATACGCCCAACACTGATTGTGGCGACTATGTGGTTGTGATTAATGCTAAGCATGTTGCTTTAAGTGGCAACAAGATCCACAACAAGAAATACTACAATGTGTCTGGCTTTGCGGGTGGTCTTAGAACCAGAACCGCTGGGGAAATGCTTGAGCGTTATCCCGAAGAAATGATGACTCGTGCAGTTTGGGGAATGATCCCAAAAGGCCCGTTAGGTCGTCAAATGATTAAAAAGCTTTTTGTGTTCCCAGAAGAGAAACACGATAAAGAAGCACAAAAGCCAGTTAAGTACGAAGTAAAGTACGGAGGTAAGAAGTAATGGCAGAACAATTTTTAGGAACCGGCAGACGTAAATCAAGCGTCGCGCGCGTTGTCCTTAAGAAAGGTAAGGGCAAAATTACCGTTAATGGTAAAGATGTCAATAAATATATGCCTTACGAGACCTTAGTCATTGATTTAAAGCAACCATTAGTATTATCCGGTAATGCTGAAAAGTACGATGTAGTTGTTAATGTCAAAGGCGGTGGCTTCACTGGTCAAGCGGGTGCAATTCGTTTAGGTATTGCCCGCGCGCTTCTTAATAGTGGCGCTGACCGTCAAACGCTTAAGGATGCAGGTTTATTAACCCGTGATTCAAGAGCAAAAGAAAGAAAGAAGTATGGCTTAAAAGGCGCACGTCGTGCACCACAATTTAGTAAGCGTTAATCTTCTAAAGTTCAACAAAAGCATCACCTATGTGATGCTTTTTTTAATTTATTATTGTATATAGTGCAATTATTCTTATAAGATATAAGTGTTATTATGGTAGATAACGAACAATTAAACGATTTTGACAACGAAAAAAGAAAGAAGAAAAGATTTCTCGCTATTTTGTTTTGGATTGTTTTCTTAATTCCAACCGGTTTTGGCATCGCTAAATTATTACCTGGGTGTTCTGTTCCAACTATTAGTTATAAAGTAAAACTCGCTAATGATTATGAGGGAGGCTTAACTCTTTCTAGTGATAAAGCGTATCCAGAAAATAATTATTCCGCGAATATTTCACTTAATCGTTCGATTATCAAAGATAAAGTCATGCCAGATGCTTTAGGCGTCTCTGATGTATTATGTAAAAACGAACCAATTACTTATACCTATAATGTAAATGCTGACAAATTCTCTGCTCATATCACTATTCCTAAGGAAAATATTAAGGGTGATATTTCTATTAACGTTTCGTTGGTGGCTCCTACAGATACATTCCCTATTATTTTGAAGGCGAACGGAGGAAAATTTGGAGATGGGACTGAAACCAAAACTTTTGATGTCCCTTCAGGATGCACATTAAATGATTTACCAGATTACACTAGACCAAGTCGTTTCCGTGAAGGTTATCATTTCACTCATTGGGAACTTGAAAGTAATCGCGAAATAAAACTTTATGAAGAAGATGTTATTCCGTATGCACCTGAGGGAGCTACGTACGTAGCAAATTGTGAATTAAATGAAGTTAAAGTTAATATTAACCCCGCTGGCGGCGCTTTCCCTGGAATGGCTATAAACGAGTGGCTTCGTTTAACTACTTTATATGATACAAAAATTGAAGAAATTAGAGGCTATCCTGGCGAACCATCGAAGGCTAATCATAAATTTCTTTATTATCGAGATGTTAATTATAAGCATTATTCACCTATAGATACTGTAACTATTCCTGATGAATGGGATGATAATTTTGGTCTAGAGGCAATTTATAGCGAAGACCTATTCATTACTTTAAATCCAAACGGAGGATCTTTCCCGGGTGGGGTAACGCCTGGTCCGTTTGATACTTATAGCGGTATTACTTTAAGTGAATTAGAAGGCTACGTAGCGCCAACACCTCCTACTGCGAGTCAGGAATTTACTTATTGGACAATTGTAGGTGATGTTACTCATTATCAAAAAAATACTAAAATCAACAAAGCTGGTTCTATCACGTTAAATGCTAATTATAGTGAATGCCAACATAAAGAGGTTGATTATACAGTGATAGATAATCGGTTATATAGTGTTTGCAAAAGCTGTGGGGCTCAAACATTAATTCCTGATGCTGATTTATCAGGCTTTAATAATAAATTCCTAATGATTGAAAATAGCGAAAATTCATCTGATGATAAGTATGTAATGCACAATATTAGTGAAATGGCTAATATTGTTAATACCGCTGCTGATCATTCGGTTTTGGATATGTATTTCATTAATGGAAATTATGAATTAGGTGGTAGTCGCGGAGCTGGCCAAAAAGTAATCACCGTAAATGCTCATGGTTTGCTTAATGAAAATGGCAATCCTACCGCTTCAATTCTTTGTACTCGTGCTACTGAATGGCCGTATCCTCGCTACCATTTATTTGTTAATTTCGTTTTTGAAAATTTAAAGATGGTTGGCGAAGATAGATATGATGACGGTTTCTATTTCGGTCTATATGCTTCAACAATTACTTATAATTATTGCCGTTTTATAGGTAAACAATCATTCTATTCTGATCAAGTAATTTGCAACGATTGTGAGTTTGATTCATCGAATATGGTAGATAAACCTGATTATGCTATTTATAGTTACTCATCTTTTAATATAGAATTTAATCGTTGTAATTTCCTTTCACAAGGAAAAGCTGTGAAAATTTATTCAGAGGGAGCTGGGGTTGGAGCAGTGTTTAAGTTTACCGACTGTCATTTTGCAATTAGTGGAGAAAAAGCTATATCAAATAAAGCCGCTATTCAAGTTGATAGCCAGCATCAATCAGATGATAACAAATATAAGGTTTATATTACCCGTTGCACTCAAGAAGGCTATGAAGGTAAACTTTATGCCGACTCGAGCACTCACACTAATTTTATTGTCACTAACGAATAAATTTATCTATATCAATCAATTATAAAACTAGTTAATTGCTTCATTAGTGGTGGTAATGTTTTTAACCCATTTATTGGTTTTATAACGCCAGAAATTAATTGGGCATTTAATTACTTCTTCAAGTTGCAAAACTGCGAATACGGCAACGGGATGCCAACCACAATTAACACCAATAAAACCAAGTCCAACCGGAATTACCCATGTTGTAGCATCAAGGATGCTAACATATAAGTTATCACCGCCTACATTTAAAATCCCGTTCTCAATCGGACCGTTAAATCCTCTAGGAATAGTTATTACCGCTACAATAATAGTGAAATATAAAAGATAATTACTTACATCTATATCACCGCTAACATTACTATGCGTGGCGTAAATGATTGGATAAGATAACATGGTTGCGCAAACCGCAAAAATGGTTAACACAGCAGTAAATCGCAATATTTGTTTTGAGCTGTCTTTCGCTTGTTCTAATTTATTAGCGCCTAACTGACGACCAACAATTACGCTAACCGTCGGGGCAACGCAATTAGGAACGCTCATAACGATATTAATAGCGTTTGATAAAAGAATGTTAGCAGTAGTAATAGCATCTGCGTTAGCAACACCGGCATCAGTTAAATTTTTTACTAGCTGACCTAACACAACTGATATCATTAAAAATCCAGTTGCCCAACTTAATTTAGCTAATGTTAATGGTCCGCCGCGTTTAAAGAATTCTTTAAAGCGATGAGAACGTTTAAAAAAGTTTTTAGGATTAACTTTAATTTTGCCTTTAGTTTGTACGAATACAATATTAAGAATCATTTCTACGCAACGAGCGATTACTATCGAAAGAGCAATGCCTTGTAGCCCCATATCAACTCCGAAAATAAAAATTCCATTTAATAAAGCTAATAGGCTTAAGGTAATTAATGAATTAGTGGTAGCAAGTTTTTCTAAACCAGTATTCTTCATGAAACAATAGTAAATGAGCGAGAATCCGTTAAAGAGTAGTGAGATAGCAAATATTCTCAAATACTTGGTGCCATACATAATCGCTTCTTCTTGACCTGGGATAAAAATCGATAAGATTTGGCTAGGGATCGCCATAGATAGCACAAAAAAGATAACGGATAAAACTGCGACAATTTTTAAAGATAAGTAGAAATCTTTTTCAACTTCATCATATCTCCCTTTTCCATAATGTTGAGAAATAAATAGATTTCCAATAAACACTAACGCTCCTACTGTAATGTTAAATAAGAAGTAGACATTGCCTGCGGTGCCAACTCCGTTAAGGATTGCACTTTTTTCTACTGGAATGGTGGGATTAAACATTAGAGCAGTTAAAAAACTAGTTAAGACTAAAATCGCTTCTTGTAAGAAAAACGGAATCGCTAAAGAAAATACTTGTTTACGAAGCCCTTTGTCTTTAAAAACTAAATTCATAATGAACAATTATATCGGTTTTATAGGTAAAATAAAAGCGCCCTTTAGGGCGCCTTTAGTTAATAAGCTACTTAGCCTTCGATTGCACCAACTGGGCAATTCGCTTTGACCTCTTCTGGTTTTTCAACCTCTTTAACGCATTCAGCTTTGCCGTCCGCATCAAAGGTAAAGGCATCTGGTAAGGCACCAACGCATGCACCGCATCCGATGCAAACATCTTTATTAACTTTTAATTTAACTGCCATATTATATAGCCTCCGTTAACTATTAAATTATACTTGAATTATGAAACAATATGCAAGTTTATGAAATTTACGATATATTACTAATATATGAAGCACGGAAAAGTACTTTTTATTTTTACTTTAGTTCTACCAACTTTATTTTCGTGCGGAAATAAACCTACTCAAGATTTATGCACGGTGACTTTTAATCCAAACAGTGGAACAATTACAAGCGGATCTTCATCGATTCAGGTTAAGTCGGGAACATCATTCAGTCAGTGCGACACACCTATTGTAACTAAGGTTAATGAGTTATTTAAATATTGGGCATTTGATATAGAAGGTTCTAATAAAGTAGAAGCTTCGTATAAAATTACTAGTGATATTGAAGTGTACGCTCATTTTGCGAATGAATGTCACACCGTTACTTTTAATGAGAATGGTGGAAGCATAGTTGGCGAAAAAACTAGAAGCGTTGAAGATGGCGCATTATTTAGTAAATGTGATAAACCAACCGCAACAAAAGAGAATTACGAATTTAAATATTGGACTTTTGATGCTGCTGGTGAAGAAACTATTAATACCGATTATATTGTAGAAGATGATTTTACTGTATATGCGCAATATCGAGAAACAAGAAAAATATATTTAGATGCACCAGAAAATAGTTCCATTGTTTCATATGGTTCAACGGTCGTTTCTTATGGTGATGAGCAAACGGATAACATAACCGCAACAAGTAGCAATAAAAATATATTAACTGTAGAACTTGATAAGTCGCGGTCTTGTATTTATCTTGATGCTGCTAATGGAAATGTAGAAGGTACAGCTACTGTGACTGTTTCTGATGGAAGAGGAAGCGATTCTGTTAATGTTAGTGTTCATCATCCGACTACTACGCAAGAAGCAGCAGAAAGTTTTGATTTCGCCATCGGTCGCGGTGCATATGACATTACTCTAACTTTTAATTACGATAATCAAGACAGTCTTGATGATTTCTTAAATAATCGGATAGAGACTAGATTAAGTGCCCCATCCGTTTATGAAAGATATACATGGAATACTGGTATTGGCAAAACTAATCACGTTGAATTAAAACCTTCAGAGGAGATGGCAACTAAATCAAAAGACATATCACAGTCTAGTTATAGTCAATACTATTATAAAAATTTAAAAAATGCGGCCTATGAACTCCGTCATTCTAAAATCCAACCTCGTTCTGGCGATCATTTTGCGATTGATGATGCTAAAAAAAGATTAAAAGTGCATAATTCAGAAACTTTATTCTTTGCGCTTGAAAGAGGATTTAGACCGATATTTGATGGCGCCGAAATCGCTATTGTGGGTAGTGTCGCTAATCGTGCTTATCAAGTCTATCAAGAAGCGCGTGGAGCATGCGCTAATGCATTTGGTACTGAAACAACTGATGATTTAATGAAAGTTCGCCAATTGTTCGAATGGTTAATGGATAATACTCATTATGATCACTGGATTACACAAAATCCTGCTCCTGAAGAAGCCGAGGATTTTTATAATTGGTCTAGTTATTTTGCTGAAGGCGTTTTCTTGAATAAAGGCATCGCGGTTTGTGATGGCTTCTCTAAAGCCTTAGCGATTATGGGCGGCATTGAAGGATTACCGATTATTCGTTCAGCAGGATTTGCTACATACCTAGATGAAGAAGGAAAATCAGTAGTTTCCGGACATGCTTGGAATTATTATCATCATAGTGATGGAAAGTGGTATTTAATTTGTCCGACTTGGGCTCATAAAGATAATGATGCTGATGAAGAATTTGTTAATTACAACTACTCAGCAATTAGTTATCAACCATTTATGACTCAATCTAATTATTTTTATAGTTACACCTATAAAGCTATTTATAATGCTTGTATTGATCAAGGATATTCTCCAACACAAGCTGAAGAAGTAGCCAAAGAAGCAGCGAAACCATCAGATTTTAAAGAAGCGTTGTTTACTGATGTTACTAAATCAAATAGTCCACTTGTTAGTAACATTTATACAACTGATATATTTGATAAATCTAAAAAATATGATTTTGATTTAAATTCAGATATAGAAGCAAAGGCATTAGGTAATGCTATTCCAATTATGAATGAAGATTTTTGCATCAATCTTTCTTTCGGTTCATGGAATTACGTACAATCTTTAGCTAATGTGATTAAAGAAAAAATGAAAAGTTGCTCAAGCATAATCGTTTCAGCAGATTATTCTTATACTGATTGTACTGTTTGCGTTAAATTTTAAAACTAGTTAAAGTTTTAATGTAAAATGTTTTATAGTGATTTTTAGGAGTACTTATTTATGGATAAATTAGTGCGAATAGCGATTGATGGACCAGCCGCAGCTGGTAAATCAACCATTGCCAAAATTATTGCAAAGAAACTTAACTATACTTATATGGATACCGGTGCAATGTATCGTTGTGTGACTTGGTATTGTATGAATAAAGGCATTAACTGCCAAGATCAAAAAGCATGTGAAGCAGTAGTGAATGATATTAAAATTGATTTAAAACCAGACAATACGGTTTTATGTAATGGTACGGATGTTACTCGTGCAATCAGAACTCCAGAAGTTAATGCAAATGTATCTTATATCGCTGCGATGAAGGGAATTCGTTTAGTGCTTTCTGGACTTCAAAAAGAATTTGCAAAAACTCATTCAGTAGTGATGGATGGTCGTGATATTGGAACATACGTTATTCCTGATGCCGAAGTAAAAATCTTTATGATTGCATCGGTTGAATGCCGCGCTCAAAGAAGATATAAAGAAAACATGGAGAAAAATATTCCATGCACCATTGAAGATATTAGAGAAGATGTAAAGAAAAGAGATTATATTGATTCGCATCGTGATTTCGCTCCACTTAAGAAAGCGGATGATGCAGTGGAACTTGATACATCTCCATTAACCATTCCACAAGTCGTGGATGCAATGATGAAAATTATTAACGAAAAATTAGGAGCGTAATATGTCCTTAGGAGTCGTCGCGATTATTGGTTCACCTAATGTCGGTAAGTCGACTCTTTTTAATCGTGTTGTAGGAAGTCGTTCGGCGATTGTAGATAACACACCTGGGATTACGCGTGACCGCTTATATCAAAAGGCGACCTGGTTAACTAAAGACTTTTATTTAATTGATACAGGTGGTATTGAATTAAAGGACCGCCCGTTTCAAGAAGAAATAAGAACTCAAGCGGAGATTGCAATTAAAGAAGCCGACTTAATTATTTTTGTTACGGATGCTAAGTTAGGCTTAACCGGTGATGATAAATTAGTGGCAAGAATGTTATATAAATGTAAGAAGCCAGTGATTTTAGCAGTTAATAAAGTTGATAGCATCGAAAAGATTGATGAGGCTAGTGAATTCTATGCTTTAGGATTAGGCGATCCATTACCAATTTCTAGTGAACACGGAATTGGCGTTGGTGATTTACTTGATAAAGTAGTAAAAATGCTTCCTAATAAGAAAGATAAAGATTATAAAGATGCAATTAAGTTTTCAATTATCGGGAGGCCAAACGTTGGTAAATCAACTTTAGTAAATGCTTTAGTGGGTGAGAACCGAGTCATTGTTTCTAACATTAGCGGCACTACTCGTGATGCCACGGATACTAAATTCACTCATGATAAACAAAATTATGTAGTGATTGATACCGCTGGTTTAAAAAAACGTGGCAAGATTTTTGAATCAATTGATAAATATTCTGCTTTAAGAACATTAAAAGCTATTGACCGTGCGGATATTGCTTTATTTTTAATTGATGCGAGTGTAGGAATTACTGAACAAGACAAACACGTTGTGGGATATGCTCACGATGCACATAAAGCGATTATCTTCCTAGTTAATAAATGGGATATTAAAAAGAAAGAATTTGAAGCCAACAGCTTTATTAAAGAAGTTAAAAAAGAATTCAAATTCTTAGATTATAGTAATGTTTTATTTATTTCTGCTCTTAGGAATAGCAACATCGAAAAAGTGTTTAACGAAATCAAACAAACGCACGAAAGCTTTAATAAGCGAATCAAAACTTCAGTGCTAAATGATGTAATTTTAGATGCCGTTCAAATGAATGAATCTCCGGATTTTAAGGGGGGTAGACTAAAAGTCTATTATGCTGAGCAAATTAGCGTAGCACCGCCTACTTTTGTGTTGTTTGTGAATAATCCTATTTACGCGCATTTCTCTTATCTACGCTACTTAGAAAACCGTTTAAGAGAGGCATTTTCTTATCAAAATGTGCCTTTAAAAATGGTCTTAAGACGTAAAATGTAGTGAAAATATCAACTTTTAAGTAAATATTACTTATAGGTCGTTTTTTGTTAAAGTGCCGAAAATACTTGCAAAAATAGGCGTTTATGGTAGATTATTATGTAGCTTAATTAAGCAAAGGAGAAATTATGAATAAAGCTGAATTAGTCGAAGCAATTGCCGCAAAAGGTAAATGCTCAAAGAGCGAAGCTGAAAAAGGCCTTAACGTCGTTCTCGAAGTTATTGGCACTGCTCTCAAAAAGGGCAATGAAGTTGCTATCGCTGGTGCAGGCAAACTCGTCGTTAAGAAGAGAAAAGCCCACAAAGGTATCAATCCTTCAACTGGTAAGACAATTACCATTCCAGCCAGCAAGACTGTCACTTTCAAGCCTTCTAAGACTTTAAAAGAAGCGCTCAACAAGTAATTTAAGCTTGCTTTAAAAAGGAACCGCTTCGGCGGTTCTTTTTTTGTGCTATATTACTTTTATGGATTTATCAATCTTTGTTTCGTTAGCGGACTTATTCAAGAAACACGGTTATTGTTTATACTTAACCGGAGGATCAGCGCGTGATTATCTTCTTAAACGTGATTTTGTTGATTTTGATTTAACCACGGATGCTACTCCTAGTGAGATGAAAGAATTCTTACCAGAAATGGATTATACGTATGCTAAGTTTGGGAATGTACATAGTAAGCATCTTGATATTACAACTTTAAGAGTAGAAGGCGATTATAAAGATTATCGTCATCCTAGTGTAGTGAGATTTACCACTAAATTAGAAGAAGATTATCTTAGACGTGATTTCACGATTAACGCACTTTACATCGATTCTAATTTAAAGGTTTATGATTATTGCCACGGACTAGATGATTTAAAGAATAAGATTATTCGTTTTATTGGTGATCCAAATAAAAGAGTGCAAGAAGATCCACTTAGAATATTAAGAGCGGAGAGATTTGCTAATAAGTTAGGATTTATAATTGAGTCTAACTCATTAAAGGCAATGAATAGTCATAAACGTCTATTAGAGAAATTAAATTCTAATAAAATTAAAGAAGAAATAAAAAAACACAATTTCTAAAAGAAATGTGTTAATCTATTTATCCCTATGAGTAATAACATTGTATTAGCGATTAACTTTGAATACACCCTTATGGAATTCTATAAGTCACTTTCTTTAAGTGAAAATGAGGTTGCAGTTATTTTCATGGTGAAGCATTTAATTGAACAAAAGAATACATTAATTACCGCTGATTTATTAGCGATTAAGATGAAATTATCTTCTAATGAAATTGATATCATCTTAGTGAATCTAATGAAGAAAGGCTACTTAGCGTATAAACAAACTCCTAAAGGATTAATTACTTCATTAGAACCATTAGAGGAAAAGCTTTCTAAGATGTATCAAATGGAAATCGCTAAAGACGCTTCTAAACGTTTTAACGAAGAAAGCTTAAAAGCGATGAAGAATATTTATGAAGTATTTGAAAGAGAATTAGGAAGAACCTTATCTCCAGTCGAATTATCTTTAATTGATGAATGGGTTAATAACGGAATAAGTGAAACTGATGTGATTAATGCGCTTCATGAAGCTATTCATAAAAAGAAAACATCATTAAAAGCGGTTGATAAGATTTTAATGAAATGGCAAACTAGAAAAGATAT